>JAFASX010000094.1 GCA_019244295.1 Pseudonocardia sp. | reverse complement strand
CGTTTTCGCGTTGCCTTGCAGGCTGTACCCGGCCTGACGCAACAGCCGCCCTACCAGCGACGCCGACACCTGATACCCCTGTTCACACAGCTGCCGAGCCAACGTCCGCAGCGACTTGCACGTCCAGCGCAGCGGCGTCATCGGATCCCCCCGCGTCTCAGGCTCGATTAGTTTGTCCAGCGCCTCGACCAGCCCGGGATCGGTGTCCTCGGCGCGCTTGCGGCCACCACCCGGGGGCACGGGAACGGCCCACCTCCAACGGCTGCGGGTCATCGAGCTCATCCCGACCGCGTCGGACGGTGTCCGGGGAGACCCCGACCACCTCAGCCACCGTCCTGACCCCACTCGATCCCAGCTCACGGGCCTCCGCACCCAACCAGACACGCCGTTGCCGCTCCGTCAGATGAGGCTTGACCGCGTCATAACGGCGGGCGAGAGACTCCACGACCGGGCTCATAGCACATACCGTAGATCCCCGAAGCCGAAAACTAAGTTATTTTACGACGTGTCCTAAGTGTTCAACCGGTCAAATCCGGCTGCGCCGCAGCCTCAGCCGGTACGGCCGACGCGGCCAGGCACGAGCTGATCGGTCAAGGGGGCTGGATACGCAGTGTTGCCGCGTCATAGTGAACATGTCAGGTCATCAGAAAAGTTTCGGCATCATCGGGCGGTCACCGCTACCGAGAGCTCATCAGTAGATGAACGGCACCATCCGGAACCTGACCCGGCGGCAGTAGGCTGTCCATAGCTCACCGTACTTGGCTCGGCACCGGCGATCATCTCGCCAAGCTCGGTGAATCAGCAAGCCGGCCAGCCACGCCGGCAGCAGGTAGGGTGTCGGCGATCCGAACCCACACAGCAGAGTGAAGCTAAGGTAAATCATCAGCTCACCGGTATAATTGAGTTTACGGCCGAGCCCCCAAAAACCGGAGACCAAGAGTCGCCCCCCAAGCAGCTCGGCGGGCCTACCCCAAATACGCGTCTCCGGATCAAGCTTGACCCGGTGTTTCTGATCATTCGCACCCCGGAACAGCCAGAATCCTAACGTGTAGGTCATGGTCAGCACGATCGCAGCCCAAGCCGGCAGCGGTTCAAGGTTGTCCACCAGGAAGAACCCAGGCAGACAGTAGAAGAACGGCACCAGAACGTAGTCTCCCCACACCAGCGCCCAGCCGAACCGTTCGGCAATGATGTCCCATGTGTAGAGCATGCCGTATTCAAACTGGAAGTAGTTGATCACATAGAGGGTGCAGAAAAGCTGGAACAGCACCATCCGGCCGGTGAGGTAACCGTATCGCTCGTACTGCGCGGCGGCGAAGGAGTAGCCGAGGAGCAGAAGCCCAATCAGAGACGGCCGGTAGGAGAACATCTTCAAATCCACCCCCACCCAGCTGGGGTTGAGCTGCGCACCGTAAAACAATCCCCGCAGCAGGCCACCAGTGTCGGCCGTCCCCACCGGCACACTCGGACGCCCGTACCAGTAGAGCAGCGCGGTGAGGGTGAATGCAAAGACGTTAGCCCCCACCAGCAGTGGCACGAATAGGTGGTACGGCCAGACCAACACCCATGGCGCAGCGGCGGCGAGCACACCGACCGCTGCCAACACGAGAACAAGCAGTCCCAGCCCATTAAGCCGGTACTGTATACGGCTACCATCCGCCAGCTCGGCGCCGAGATAAGCCCGGCCCGGCAGCACGACAGAACCGATGAACAGCACCGCGACGAAGCCCAGATACAGCGCGGCAGCAGCAAGCAGATCGCGAACGGTCACGGATAAATTAATCCCCTCAGTTCAAGTACCAGCCAATCCGATCCAGACGTACAGCCAGCGCAGCGGAACCAGACCGCCGCGGTTGTGCTACATTAATGATGACTATGCTCAGCACAGTAAAGGTTAGCACAAAGCACGCTAGGCGTAAACGCGGAACGGATTACTTCGACCTGACGCGGCGAATTCCAGCTCAGCCTGTTTTTTCATCATGATCGCGAAGCGGTCTTGGGGATGTGTTGTTGATGTTGCTGGGGGGTTGGGTGTTGTGATGGCGTGGGTGGTTCCCGGCCTTGCGGTGGGTGGTGGCCGGTGCCCCGGGTCCTGGTTGGTCGGGGTGCGGGTGGCCGGGTTAGGCGCGGGTAGTGCGGTGAGTCGGGTGTAGGCGGTGGTGATGTCCCGGGCCCAGGGCCGGGTGGGGTCGATTTTGAGGATGTGGCGGCGGGCGGTGGTCACCAGGCGTGCGGTCATGGCCAGGATGCGCAGCCGGAGTCGTTTGGGCTCTTAGGTGGGGCCCTGGTGAACAGGGTGAGTCGGGCAGTCCAGGCCAGCGGGTCGGCGGCGAGGGCGGCGATCGCGACCGGGCCCGCGGCGCCGCGAGATCACACGCGGCGTCCCCACCCAAGGCCACCGTCAACCCCAGATCCAGCACGATCTTGCCTGGATCGTGCACCGCCAACGGCCGCCGCCACGTCCGGCACCAAGCCAAGAGCTCCTTGGCCAGTCCACTACGCCGGGCCGCCTCGGCCAGCAGCGCGCCACTGGCGTGCGAGACCAGCAACTCACCCCCAGCGATCACCAACAACCACGGACGACAACTTTATCCTTCACTTGCGAAGTGCCTCTCCGTACGGTCGATCAGGATCTTGAGCAACTCCGATTCAACCCCGCGTGTCGCACCAAAGATCGACTACAGTGAAAGCGCGAGGTTAGTAGATGAATGGGAGCACTTTCCACCGGACGCGGGCGCGGTATTCGTCCCAGTGTTGTTTGTACTTTGTTTGACAGCGACGATCATCGCGGGTAACCCGGTCGAATAGCAGTACTGCCAGGAATAGTGGGTAAAGGTAAGGCAGTGCGTTGGTAAAGCCGGTAGCGGCGGTCCAGGTTACTGCGACGAGGAGCTCGGGCAGGTAGTGAAAATGGCGCGCGATGCCCCACCACCCTGAGACAAGGAGCAAGCTCCGGTGATGCTCACCGTCCCCGGTAAGATAGCTGGCCTCGATCAGTTCCGGTGGACGACCCCAGATCCGGACGTTGGCTCCTGCTTCACGCACCCGTTGGCGCTGCCGGTCGGCCTGGTAGTTGACGCCGATCGCACCCAGTCCAACTACGAGCAAGGCGCCCACAGCCCACGCAGGGAGGTCAACGGGATTAGCCACCAGGTACTGCGGGGCGACGGTGTAGATACCGGGTAACCAATTGGTCACACCCCAGGCTAGATAGTAGCCCAACCGGTCATGCATCATATCAAGTGTGGCGAAGTAACCCGTCTCCCACCAGAAGAACTTAGCCACGTAAACCAATTGCAGCGTGGCGCACACCAGCATCCCACTGCTAAGGCGGCCAAGGTCGGCGTGCTGGTAGGCGGCGCACGAAACCACAATTAGGCTCCAGCCGATCATGCCGATCCGGCAATTCAGCAGTTGCTTGAGCTGGATACCGGCAATTGACGGGTGAAGCTCGATACCGCGGAAAAAATCTAGGATGGTGTTGCCGGTGGCGCTGGCGTCGGCGGATGCGGGCGTACGGCGTCCTCTGACATACAGATAACAGCAGAAAACCAAACACGACAGTGAAGCTGTGATCAGCAGTTCGCCGAGACGGTCGTAGATGACGCCGGCGGAAAACCAGCCGAGTCCGTAGCTGCCGCCGAGGTAAAGAAGATGAGTAACTACAAAGGCAGCAACGCCATTAGCGCGGTAGCGCGGCCGGCTGCCCGCGGGCGTAACGGGTCCTTCATGGATCCGTCCCGGTAGCGCTCGGAGGAGCACTGTCTGTATGAGCATGAATCCGGCGAGCATCGCGGCGGCAACCCCGGACGGAGCTGGAAAGTGCGCTATAACCTCATGGAGCCCATCACGTGAAGCCAACTGTGATATAGATCCATCAAGATAGCGGCATGTCAGCCAGACCAGGATTACCACCGGTGGCGTCAGAATCATGAGCACCATCGGGAGCGCGGTGTTCCGAATCACCGCGCGAAGAGGAATAGGCGGGTGACGGATTCTCATGTCGGCATAGTAGAAGTCAAGCCGAAGCCACCGAGTAATTGTGGGTAGTGTCCGCGTAAAGAATCTGCTTAGTTTTCTTGGGAGGAACGTTGTGCCTGTTGCGGCTGGCTCCATACGCGGCGATCCGCACAACACGGCTCTGCTCATGGCGCGGCCTCAGGCACCGGCTCGGGATTGTGGAGTCGCCGCTGAGCTTGAGCAGGGCGCTGGCGGCGGCCTCGCCGCTGCGGACGGCGCCTTCCATGGTCGCCGGCCACCCGGTGGCGGTGTAGGCGCCGGCTAGGAACAGGCCGGGAGTCGCGGTTGTGGATGCGGGGCGCAGCGCGGCGGTGCCGGGAGCCGGGCGGAACGTCGCATGCCGTTCCCGGGTGACGAAAAAATCGCGCACCCGCGCCGCGCGCATCTTCGGCAGCAGCGCGGCCAGCTCCGGCAGGAACTTCTCGCGCAGCGCCGCCGTCGGCGTATCGACGTAGTCGTCAGCAGCGGACAGCGACACCGCGAGGTATTGGCCGCTGGTCAACCCCGAGTGCGAGGTGCGGTCGAACACCCACTGCGCCGGGGTGTCTACCCCGGCGATGAACGGCTGGTCAAGTACTGGCCGGTCCAGCACCACGTGCACGTTGACGATGGGGGAGCTGCCCAGCCGCCGCGACCAGCCCTCAGGCATCGGCACGCTGCCCGGCGGCAGCAGGTTCTCCGCCGCGGGCGGCGGGACGGCCACGATCACCTGATCGGCCGCCGTATCGTCGTCGTCGGTGATCACCTGCCACTCGTCACCCGCTTCGAGCTGCCGCACCGCCGCTGACGTGCGCACCTGGGCTCCCGCGGCGGTGAGGCAGTCCAGCGCCGGGTCGCCGTGCAGTTCCCGCAGCGGCACCTTCGACCAGCCGATGTCAGCTGCGGTGGCTTCGGTAAGCAGGCCCTCCTGGAATACCGTGGCGGCCAAGCTCAGCGACGCCCTGTCGGCCCGGGAGTTCAAGGTGGCCACGCCGACCAGTTCCCACAAGGAAGCGATGGCGTTGGCGCTTTGCCCGTGCCTGCGCAGCCAGGTGCCGAAGTTCTGCTCGTCGGTGGCCGGCGAGGCCGGGTCGACCCGCCGCAACGCTACTGCGGCCAGCGCGAACCGCAGCCGCTCTAGCAGGCTCAGCGGCCGGTACCGCATGAGCGATTGGGACAGGTGCAGCGGCGCCGGCAACCCGTTACGGCGCAACCACACCGGCTGGTCAGCACCTGGTGTCCGGATCGGGATGGCCAGCCGTGGCTGCATCTCTACCCGGTCGGTGACCCCGAGGCGGTCCAGCAACGCCAGGTAAGACGTGCAGCAGCGCAAGAACACGTGCTGACCGTTGTCGATCCGCAGCTCGCCGCGGCTAAACGAGTGGGTCAGCCCGCCCAGCTGTGGCCGGGCCTCGAACAGGGTGACCTGGCAGTCGGCGTCAGCACAACGCAGCGCCGCGGTGATGCCGGCCAGGCCCCCGCCGATCACCGCGACTCGCCGCGTCATGCCGGCACCTCCGAGGGTGATGACCCCACCGGTAACGAACCCACCAGGGCCCACATGGCGACCTCCGCTTTCTGCCATCCGGACAAGGACAACCGCCGATCGAAGACCAAGCTAGGCTGCTCGACGATGCGGTCGAGCAGCCGCACGTATATCCCGGACATTGCGGTGCAGCAAGCTGCGCTGCGCCGATCGAGCAGCGGGATCAACCGGAGTCCGTGCGCATACCACTGGTAGGCGCGGCTGGCGCTGTGCCGGATCAGCCTGCTGAGTCCCTGGTCGGTATCGACCAGGCAACCGTGCTCGTCCAGGGCCAGCCGCACACCGAAGCGATCCAGGTCGTCCTGGGGTAGGTAGATACGGCCATTGCCGAGGTCTTCCCGAATGTCCCGCAGGATGTTGATCTGCTGCAAGGCGATACCCAGCGCGTCGGCGTACTCGGTGGCTCCCGGATCGGGCTCGGGGTCGGACCGAGTGCCGAACACCGCCAGGCACAGCCGCCCGATCGCTCCGGCCACGCACCGGCAGTATTCGACCAGTTCGTCGAAGGTCGCGTAGCGCCGTCCCCGCACGTCCATCTCCACCCCGTCGACCACCTCTTCGAAGGCGCCCAGCGGCAGTGGCAAGCGCCGGGCGAGGTCCGCGATGGCGGTGAAGACCGGGTCGGCTCCGTGATGGCTACCGGACACCCGCAGGGCCGTTAACTCGGTGCGCAGCCGCTCCAGCGCGATCAGCTTGTCCGCCAGGGGCAGGTCACCGTCGCCGATGTCGTCGACACGCCGGGCTAGCGCGTACACCGCGCACAACGCCGCACGCTTGCGCGGGCGCAGCAGCCGGATGCCGTAATAGAAGTTCCGCGCCTCCGTCCGCGTGATCGACTCACACCGATCGAAGGCCTCCTCAACACTGACGGCGACACTGCTCTGGACCTCCCCGCTCACGGGTTGGCATGCGTGAGAGACAGCGGCGCGCCGGGTTGGTGGCTGGTGAAAAGCCCCCAACAGGTGGCGCAGAACGTCGCGCCGACGGGGGCGTGGTGCGCCGGCCAGGATGTCGGCGGTACGACCCGAGATGGAGCGACGCAGCGCATCGACGGCGGAGCGGCCACCGGCCACGTACCCCGCGACAGCTAACCGCGCCCACCCATGCAGCAACCTGACCAGCGGCGCGCCAGAGTCCAGCAACTCCCCAGCGCGGGTGACCTCAAAAGCCATCAGCGCCCGCAGCGTCGCTGAAGAGACCACGGCGTCGAGCTCGGTTTCGGCCACCCCGAAAGCGGCGAGATCCTCCTGCGGCAGGTACACCCGGCCGGCTCGGCGGTCCTCGGCGATGTCTTGCCAGTGCTCGATCAGCTGCAAGGCGGTGCAGACGCGGTCGGACAGCTTGATCGCCACGGGATCGCACACGCCAAACAGGGCCAGCACGATCCGGCCGATGGGATCGGCCGACAGCGTGCAATAGTCTCGGAGCTGGCCGTAGGTGGCATACCGGTGCACCCGTTGGTCGAGTAGGTTAGCCCGCACCACCCGGTCAAACGGCTCCCGGTCCAGCCCACGGGCCACCACTGTGGGCACCAGTTGCCGCAGCACCGGGTGTTCCGGGCGGCCCGTCTCCCACACCGACGCCAGGTCTGTCCGGAACGTCTCGAGCAGCGCTGTCCGGTCACCGGAAGCACAATCGCCCAGGTCATCGATAACTCGCACCACGTCGTAGACCGCGATCAGGTCACTCCGCGGCTTGCGAGGCAGCACACGCAGCGCCACGGGAAAGTTCTCCGCGCACCGCTTGTCACGCAATGCACAGTGGCCGCGCATGCGCAACGTCCTCAGCCCACCAAATGATGTCACTCTTGAGCGCTCAATCGCCGACGAAGACCCAGCGGGCAGGAACTCCCTGGTCATTGACTTGAGTTGGTGGCATCAGTCCTTCCCCTTAAGGCAACTGTTATTACGCTAGTAAGAGGTCCCGGTGACGTGAAGCGGATGACCTGGAACACTTGGGGTCGTAAACCGCCCAAACGACCCGCCGTAAAGGCGACACCGTTCACTCGACCGCTCATTCTTAACGTGAAGTATAGGCGCGCCGCCGCCCCCTGGTACCGCTCCAAGAGCGAACCCTCCACCCAAGACATGCCTCACCACACTCCGCCGGCTGATCATCTCCGCCCGATTTTTCCCCATCTCCCCCGACCAGCCCCTACGAAATCCTAGAAGATGTGAATGACCCTCGTGGGACGCTCGCAGGTGGGCGAAAGTGAGGCGCCACACCGGTTACACCGGCCACTTCAGTCTCATTGGCACCTATTACGTCTCAGGAACTAGGGCCCGCCGCGCGGGCCGCCGTCAGGGCGGGAAAACCGGCGCTCACCCGCATCATCGGTACCACTAGCCCCAGGAGTACCTGTTTTCGGACCAGTCCAGCAAGCCTGGGCGCTGGCCGCCGCATAACCGCGAAAGTCGAGTAACCGCGAAAGCCGAGCAATATGCTAAAGGAACGATTAAGACATTTGACATAGACGTTGATGACCATCGATACTGACCGCGACCTTCTTGGGTGAACTACCTCGCTTCGTTCATTCTGCTAGTGCTATCTTTGTTGGGTGAGCCGTTACGCGTCACCTCCGCACCCGCTGCCGCGCAACCCCATCGGCTGGTTCGCCGTCGGTCTTTCGCACGAACTCATGAACGGTGATGTACGCGAGGTCTCAGCACTCGGTCGTGAGCTCGCGTTGTTCCGCAATTTGAACGGTGTGGTAGGACTGCTTGACGCATACTGTCCACACGTCGGGACACATCTCGGCGTTGGCGGGGTTGTTGACGGGGAGTCCCTTCGCTGCCCCTTCCATCGTTGGGCATTCGCGCCAGATGGGACGTGCACCGACATACCCTACGCTAAAAAGATCCCACCAGCCGCGCGCGCAGGCAGCTACATTGTGCGCGAGCGCAACGGAGCGATCCTCGCGTGGTTCCATCCCGATGGCTCGGCGCCTACTTGGGAAGCGCCCGAATTTGAGCAGGGCAGCTTCACTCCGCCGTATTGGGTTGATCTATTCTACGACGTACATATTCAAGAGCTAGCCGAGAACGGTGTCGATATTGCGCACTTTCCTCCGGTCCACGGTTGCGGTCGTGCCAGCGTAGAACTCCACGGCAGGAAGGGAATACCCTTTCATTTTGACCTCTATACATCTTACGAAGGCGATGGCATCGGCGTGCCTGGCTGCTTCGTCGACGTGACCAGCAACTGGTCGTATTATGGACTCGGGTTGTTCCACTCAGTCTCGACAGCCGATGAGTTCAAGACGCGAGTGCGCCAAATCTACCACTTCACGCCGATTCCCGACGATCGCGTGCACCTCCGGGTAGCGTGCTCAATCGACACGGACACGGTGCGCTCCGACCTCATCGACTTCGTCCTTAGGCGTAACACGGAGATGATTAAGGCCAATCTCGATCAAGATGCGCCGATTTGGGCGCGCAAGGTGTATCGTGAAAAGCCGGTATTGAGTGTGAGCGATGGGCCACTCGCCTTACTGCGTCGATGGAGCAAGCAGTTCTACCCCACCAAGACAAGGCACGAGATGGTGGCTCCGGAGCGCGCGAAGTATGAGCTTGAGATATTCCCCGAGGTCGCGGATGTACAAGCCAAACGACGCGCCGAACTTACGGCGACACCCTTAGACGTTACGCAGGACGCCATTCGCCAAATCTTCATCGAGAAGATTCCGAACGATTTTAGAGAAGGCACCGCACCACGCGCGTTCGTCGTGCAGTACGAGGTGACTGGCCCGGCGAGTACCACATGGTATCTCGAAGTGGACTCTGCGCGATGCACTCCGGTCGAAGGCAAGCACTCAGCACCCGAAGTGACGTTGAAGATTGACAGCGCCGATTGGCTTGCGATGCACACAGGCCGTCTCACCGGCGCCGAGGCGTTTATGAGCGGCAAGCTGCAGATCATCGGAGATTTTGACCTTGCCGTGAAGCTCGGAGAGGTGTTTCCGCTCGGATAGATTGAGACTTATTTACGATGCGTGTGCTAACGCCTGTCCGGCGTGTTGACATGAACGACAGCCCGTTTGCCGTCGTCCAGTTGGCAGAAGGCGCAGGTGGCGGTGCGGGCCCTTGCAGGATTGTCGGTGTCGGGGATTACCGCCCTCAGGCGCATCTTGTGGACCAGATCGTGCATTGCCTAGGCGGCTTCGGGCCGGTCCACCCAAGAATCGCGGCTGGTCGACGGGACATCACCTTTGCACTACCCCGAGGGGTGATCTGACCATGCGATTTCGCTGGCAAAATCCCCTGAACTCCAAGCGCACAAAACGGATCTAGCATGGCGAATTCCGCTGATATCGTCATCATCGGCGCCGGTCCAGCCGGATGCGCCACCGCACTTGCGTTCCAGCGCAGGGGCGCCGACACGCTCGTGCTGGAATCGTCCGCACAGTCGTCGCGACGTCTGGCCGGTGAATGGATACATCCCCGCGGAGTCCAGTTCCTGCAGCGACTCGGCGTCGACCTGTCGTCGGTAGAGCACGCCACGGCGAAAGGATTTGTGGTCTTTCCTGAGGATGATAGCGAACCGGTCATGCTTCCATACTCCGACAGCTCCCTCGCGGTGAGTGGCCATCATGAAGCACTCGTCGGTGGCTTGCGCGCAGCGGTGTCGGATCGGTCCGGCATCACGTTCGCCACCGAGAGCCGGGTCACCGCTATCGAGAGCGATCGAGTCACCTACATCGACGGACGCTCCGGAGTGCCGGCATCGGTTCTGGCTGGCCGGATAATCGGAGCGGACGGGCGCTCGTCTCTGGTCCGCGAGTCACTGGGATTGCCACGCGGGACAAGGCTGTCCCGCATGGCTGGCGTTCTGCTTGAGAACACCGAACTGCCATTCGAGGGCTATGGTCATATTCTGCTAGGTGGGCCCGGTCCAATCCTCATTTACCGGATAGGGCGATGCGCCGCCCGGGCATGCATCGACGTACCTTTGGCCAGCCCTAGCCGAGCGAACACCCCCGCCTATCTCTGGGAGGCGTATGGACCATTGTTTCCCTCCTCTCTTCGTCCTAGTTTCCAAGCGGCGCTACATCAGCGACAGATCAAGTGGGCGGCCAACCAGTTTTGTCCACGGACCACATACGGTGATGGCCGCCTTGCTCTCGTCGGCGATGCCGTCGGTCATTTCCATCCGCTGACCGCCGCCGGACTGACCTTGGCGATGATGGACGGTGAGTGTCTGGCCCGCAGCCCGGGGATTGCGGCATACGGCCGAGAGCGAGCGGCCGACACACGGGTCGCGGAGATTCTCGCAATCGCAATTCACCGAGCATTCACTGCTCACGATACCGCGACTGTGGCCCTGCGCGGTGCAATTTATGACATGTGGCGGCGACAACCCGCCGAACGCTCCCGTACGATGCGTATGCTGGCCCTGGACGAAATCCGCGTCAGCCAATTTATCAGCGCGTTTCTGAACGCTTTTGGTCTCGCCGCCCGCAGCGGAATCGCGGCCCCACTCGCGAATGGTCAGTGGCGGCAATCAGCACACGCCCTCCGTAGCTTCGGAGACTGGTTGGCCTGGCTGAGTCCGATCACCTGGAAGATCATGGCTCGGCCAGCAGCCAGCCGCCTGGCCCGCCGCGAAGCCGCGGCAGATGAGCGACAAAAGTGACCCTGGCCCGATACAGCATCACCACGCTCATAACACGGCAGTGCACCGCTAACGCGGCAGGCAATAAATTACATAACGAAAGAGTATAACTTACATATCAAGAACTGCCCCCGTGCGATGGGTGTCACCATGCCGCTGTCGACGCCACAGCGGAAAAGGTCTTTTTCACGCCCGTCAGCGAGCTGATCCGTCATCCCGAGTCACAGTATGGCGGCTTCCCCGCGGGAAAGTCGCACAACGGAAACGGGGACCGTGCATGAGCCGGCCATAGAAGTTGAACCATCGGGTGGCTTCATAGTTATCCGAGAACGGGTAGTCGGCGCCGAGTTGGCGCGCTACCGCAAGTCCGGAGAGAAAACAGTGCTCCTGACTGTTGATCGCCGTGTGGGCGCCACAATACCAAGTTCGTCGGCGGCCTTGTAGGAACGGGAAGATATTAAGCAGCACGGTGGTGTGGAATACGTCGTGAACGACGTGCTGAAACCGGACCCGTGTCAGTACCTTGTCCGGCTCGATCGGCCGGGCCGGGTTGTAGGTGACCAGGCAAGGCCGGTCGGACCGCTTTGCCCATGGCTGCTGGTTGTGCATGATGTACGTGACCTCGTAGTTATCCCGGCGATCGCCGTAGTGCCGGACGAAGGTGCTCCGGGTCTCCGAGAGCTTGGTGTCGTCGTCGGGCAGCACCGATCTGTCAGTGTGCACGACCGCGGAACCATGCACAGAGCTTTCGTAACGTACTCGCCCGAGTACGTGGCGTTCAGCGATGGACGGGTTCGCCAGCATCCCCAGCGCGTGATTGGCGTTGCAGGAAAGAATGACCTGGTCAAAACGCTCCTCACGGCCGGCAATGTCGTGCACGGTGACGCCTCGCCGGTCGCGCACGATTCGGCTCACTGCTCGCCCGAGGTGGATGCGGTCCCGGAAATCCGCCGTCATTCGCTCGATGATCACGCGCATGCCGCCATGCCATGTCGTCATCGGGGTCGAGTGTTCGATGTCGAAGAAGTCGAGGTAGCGCGAAAACATTGACGCTGGCATGTCGAACATGCTGGTGGCTAGCACGAAGTTGACGAAAAGCGGTTTAAGTGCCTTGACTCGGAAGTTATCGGACACGCGCCACAGGTTGAGCATTCGGCCCATGCTGACGTAGTTGAAGGGATTTATCGACGTCAGCAGCACCGACGGTTGGGCATTGAGAGCGTTGAAGCGTCCCAAAAACCGCAGGAGCGCCCGGAACCGTTTGATGTCACCGCGCAGCTCGACTCTGAGCGCGGAGTCGAAGTCGTGCGCATAGACCCCATCGCCGTAATGCACGGAGTAACTGAAACGCGTAGGGATCATCTCGACGTCATAGCGACGCAGAAGTTCAGTATAATTCGGATAAGCGACAACCACGCAGGCGGTGACCGATATGTCGACGGGAATCGACTGCCCGGTGCGTTGCGGTACATCGACGGTTATGGCATTCCCGCCGAGGCGATCTTCTTTTTCCAGAACCTGGATGTCGAACTGATCAGGGCGCTGGTGTAGCGCCCACGCGGCAGATAAACCGGAAATCCCGCCGCCCACGATGCAGATTCGCTGAACCACGTCAGAATACCTCCTTTATCCTGTGCAGCTAGCCGACCATCACCAGTGCTCACGGCGGATGGCATGTGGACACCCTGCGCTGCCACCTCCGTGCCACCAGCAGCGGGCGACCGTCTTATAGCCCTCATGGATTTTACTACCCTCATGAGTTCTTACTACCTGGTTGGGTATGACGGTTATGCGCTCCAACCTCAGCTAATACCATGATGCTTGCGCAGGGATGTCGATGATGGAAAGATGAAGAACCGAGGCGCATGTGTCCATGCTAAAGTTCACCACCGTAATTTCCGCTACACGGACAGTGGAGGTTCTTCTGGATGAACAAAGCCGAGGCTCCTCCTACTGGCCGGGCGAAGTCGCGTCCGGGCCGCCGACGTGCCCTTTGCGGCGCGCGATGCCGCGAAAGCAGGCCGGGGCGGTCGCTGTCCGGCGAGGACAAACTTGCGATCGGGCTACTCGCACTCTTCTTGATGGTGGCGTGCACCCTTGAACTCTATTTCGTTATCCATTATCGCGATATCAATACACAGACAGATATATTCGCGCGGGCGTTCGGGATCTACGCCGTGGGCGACGCAGCGTACTATGGTCAGGGAAACGTATATGTGCCACTCGCGCTGGAGAGCATCAACGTCTTCTTCACTCAGGCGCTGAATGTGGTGTTAATTCGGGCAATAGTGAAACGCCGGTCCTACCGTTACCCGCTACAGCTCGCGGTGTCGGCATATGTATCATATTCTGTGGTGTTCTACTTCTGGCTAGCCCATGTCTCGGGGTATCCGGGCATGGCGGTGCACAACGTATGGGGATTCTTCATTTTCGTCACACCTAACCTGCCCTGGCTGCTGGGCCATTTGTACCTGGCATGTCGGGCTTTTGTGGTGATTCAGCGTCAATTTCGGAGCGATCCCGCCAATACCAGTTCCACATAGCTCAACACGCCCCATAGAGGTCGGATGCGCCAGGGCCATCGCGGCGGGCGTCACCCGATCGTGATGGCCAGCAGCATGACTCATGACATCGATTTTATGCGACAATAAGCTCAGCCGTATCCGGTATGTTGGGCGGTGTCCGAACCGAAGTGCGTGGTCATCAATGGATAAGGGGAATTCGTGATGTTCTCGCAACGTGCACGATCCAATTCGCCTGTTCCGGCGGGTCGATCGGACGCCACCACCATGGCGCCACGGGCAGAGAAAACGCTGCCGGCGGTGGGTGATTTTCTGCTTCGGCACCGGTGGCTGTATGTGGTCCCGCTAGTCCTACCCGCGTCCAAAGTCTTTGCTGCGTATTGCGCCATCCGCGAAACGTACCGTCGGCGCCTCCGTAGCGCCCCTCATCTTCATCACCAACGTGTCGCCGCGATACAGGCCGAGATACGCACCTGGCGGAATAGCGGAGCACGCGGACTGCTATGCACTTCCCGCCCTGTGTGGCAGTCGATGGCGATGTCGTCGCATGAGTCCTACAAGAATCACAACTATCCCGTGCGAGTGGAGCTGTACGACATCCTCGAAGTGGATTTGGAACGCCGGATTATCCGGGTCGAACCAGGCGTGAATATGGGGCAGATCACCGCTCGGCTGAGCCCGCTTGGCTGGACCCTTCCGGTTGTCCCTGAGCTGGAGGACCTCACGGTCGGTGGCCTCATCCTGGGCTATGGTGTGGAGACCTCCTCACATAAGTACGGCATATTTGCCGACCTCGTCGATTCCTACGAGGTCCTGCTGGGTACCGGCGAGGTCGTGCGCGCAAGCCGCGAGAGCCATGCCGAGCTGTTCCATGCCCTTCCCTGGAGCCGGGGCACGCTGGGTTTCCTCACCGCGGTGGAGCTGCGGATCATCCCAGCTAAGCCATGGGTCCGCTTGGAATACCATCCGGTGCGGGGATTGGACGAGACGTGCGCGTTGTTCACGAAGTTCG
This sequence comes from Pseudonocardia sp., assembly GCA_019244295.1. GTDB lineage: Bacteria > Actinomycetota > Actinomycetes > Mycobacteriales > Pseudonocardiaceae > Pseudonocardia. The sequence continues at coordinate 332 of JAFASX010000094.1, read as the reverse complement.
CCTGCGCCGACAATGCACCCGATTTCGTTGAGGGGTTTCTGTATTCCGTGGACACCGCGGTGATTGTTACGGGCGAATTCACTGACCGATCCGACGCGGACCTGATCAACCGAGTGGATCGATGGTACAAGCCTTGGTACTACGAGCACGTCCGTAGCCATCTACGGATCGGGCCGAGGATCGAGTATGTGCCGCTGCGAGAGTACTATCACCGCCATAGCCGCAGCATCTTCTGGGTGAGCGAGCTTCTCGTCCCCTTCGGAAACCACCCGCTGTTCCGTTACCTGTTGGGCTGGCTGATGCCACCGAAGCCCTCATTCTTGAAGGTGACT
>JAFASX010000076.1 GCA_019244295.1 Pseudonocardia sp. | reverse complement strand
ACGCCGAAGGGCGTCTTGAAACGATCGTGATCTGCGCTCAGATGGCCTCCCATCGCCGTTCCAAACCACGTCACGCCGAAGGGTGTCTTAAAATCTGGCTCTTTGGCATCCACATCTCATCCATATCGACCTCGATGTTCCAAATCCTAGATCGTGAGGCCATTGGTGTCGCGTGATGATAGTGAATTTACGCATATGGCAGTGTGGTCATGTCCTGAACATCGACGATGTGAGTGACCTAAGTAAATTAGTCTTCATCACGCATCATTAGACGGGCAGATTGCCGGGAGGCGCGTCCCCGGCCCGCTGATTGCCGAGTGAGCCTCCCGCCAGGTGCTCGACCTGGTGGCCAACCGGTGGGCGGTACTGGTGCTCACCCCGCTGGACGGGGGATCATCCGCAGCGGCGAGCCGCTGGGGCGTATTGAGGGTATCTCTGGAGAAAACGCTGACCCGAACTCTGCGCGAGTTCCAGCGTAACGGCCTGGTCGACCGCCGTGATCACGGCGAAATCCTACCCGCGTCGGCTATACCCTCACTCGCTCGGTGGGGTCCTGCGCCCCTTGCCGACCGAGATCCGCAGCTGGGTCACCCACCCCCTTCACGACGTCCTGGTCGTGCGCGGCAACTACACCCAGACTCCCTGCCTCAGCGCGGAAGGGTCAGCCACGTGCTATAAGAACACCCTTGCGGCTCAAGTAGATGGTCATCGACATCCCTGTCAGCCACCGGCCGGGCTTGCCAGGCTTGCGCTGGGTGGCCGCGTGGTAGCTTCAACTCTAGATGCGGACTCCACGGGTTCAGCTCGTCCGGTTCCCCAACTGCCTATCGCCACCTTGCTGCCCACGCTACCCGCGGCGTTCAGTAGGCGGTGGGCGGTAACCATGACGGTTGTAGAAATCCCACTGAGGAACGTTGGGTTTGTCAGGCTCGGCCGGACTGAACGGAAGCCTGCGCGGCACATCCGTGCCTTTGGTATGCTTATTCGTAAGCTGGTCAATGATGGATCTCAACAGCTTTTCATGCGACACATTTTGGCGGTGTCTCCATTCCGCTAGCAGATAGATCTTAAGCTTTTCGCGGCTTTCGGTCGGGATGCCACCGAGGAGCTGAACGGCTTCGCGCACAAGATCCGGGTCCAACGCCGTGAGATCGGGAGGCCCCTGCGCTGCCCATGCGGCGCCTTCGAGACTGTTGGGGCAACCTTCAACGCGCCGGTCGCGTTGTTGCGGTCGTCGAAAAAAGAGCCAAAGTCGGAACTTTACCCTGGCGCCGATCGTCATGTCGCTACCGGCTTTTCATCGGCTCGTGAATCGCTACCTGTGATAGCTCCTCGGAGGGTACTCATGGCGCCGGAGCCCAGGCTTGCCATCACAGCGCCGCCGCCGCTGGTGCGGTTGGCGCGCATCGACGGGCCAGCGCGGACGCTCAAGTAGCGGAAGGTCTCCACGCAGACCACGATGATGGCGAGTCCGCCGATCACGGCCCACGGCAGACCGTTTCGGATACCCACCGGATAGATCACCGCGATGGCGAATCTCTCGGCAGCGAGACTGAGCAGGGAGAACCCGGCCGCGACCGCAAGAATCGGCAGCGGAACGTGCGTGCGCCGAGGCAGCCGCAACGCGGCCAGCGCGATAGTGACAATGATCAGGATCGGCGGGGCCAACCAGTTCAGCGAATTCATTGGTCCATCGTCGCCGAGGAATCGGGGAACCCTCCCAGGACGAATCAGCGACGATTATCGATGACCGGAAAGGGGGCACTGCGTGTGGCTGTACCACCGCTTCCGGCTGAGCGTGCGCGACGTCGAAGAGATGATGCTCCAGCGCGGGATCGTGGTCTCCCACGAAACGGTACGGCAGTGGTATGCCACGTTCGGCCAGAGCTACGCCAACGGCCCTACGCCGCCGCCAGAGGCGCCCGGGAGATAAGTGGCATCTTGATGAGGTGTTCATCAAGATCGGGGGGAAGAATCACGACCTGTGGCGGGTGGTGGACCAGCACGGGGATGTTCTAGACATTCTGGTCACCTCCCGGCGAGACGCGAAGGCCGCGACCAGGTTCTTGCGCACGTTGTTGAAGGGACTGGAGCACGTGCCCCGGGTACTGATCACCGACAAGCTAGCCAGCTACGGCACGGCCCACCAGCGACTGATACCCGGGGTGCAGCATCGCCGGTCGACGCATCTGAACAACCGGGCGGAGAACTCCCATCAACCGACCAGGCAGCGGGAACGCGCAAGAAAACGATCCCGATCACCCGGTGGCGCCCAACGGTTCCTGTCCGCCTTCAGCGCCATATCACCCCACTTCCGGCCCCACCGTCACCGACTCACCGCAATCCAGTACCGACACGAGATGACCACCCGATTCACCACCTGGCACCAGGCCACCGGACTGACTCCCACAGCCGCCTGACCACACGCCACAACCACCCCATCCCGACCCAAAGCCGCCCCGGACACCCGCATCAACCAGCAATTTGACAATGCCTTCACCGTTGCGCTCGCGCTGGCGTATCTCACGCAGCGGGTCACCCTCGGTGGGCGCCATAGTATTCAAAACGCTATCAGATCGAGCCATCGGGCACTCGGCGAACGATCAGGTGCACGGTGGCGCCACGCCCCCACCGGCGCGGCCAGGGTTCGCCCAGCCCTCGCAGCCCCGCGAACGCTCCCAGTCCCCCGCGAACGCGCCGGCGGTGCGGACTGCCGGTCGGATGCTCATCCTTACCATCGTCAGAGCTATTTGGCGCCACCGGCCGCAAGCACGCCCTGGGCTGTTGGATCGGCGAGGCCGAGCGGGCTGTTGTGTTGTGCGAAGTCGGCGTGGCGAGATCGTTAATCCGGGTTGGTCAGATCGCCAGGGCCAGCTCGTCGAAGGCAGCCAGGACTTGGAGGGTGAGGACTTCCTCGGTCCTTAGTTCGTCGTGGCCGTGGCGGATGTTCGGGATGAACGCGTGCTCGGCGCTGATCACTTGAGCGCGGTGGAGTTGTGTGAGGCCGCGCATCGGTCGCGGGTGGGACCTCACGGGCGCCGTCGTACACGACGGATGTGGACTTGACTATCGACCCGGCTGTGCTCGCCGACGAGCCTTTGCTTGAGCAGATCATGACCGACGCGGGCTTCGCCCGAGGCCAGGACCCGGGATCGTGGTTGCGCGCCTTGAGCGCTTCGGGAGCAGGGTCGAAAACGTCGTCATGGTCGCCGACAAGTTCTCCAAGCCAGGCAGCAGGCGTTCGGGCGTGATCCGCCGCACAGCAGGGACGCGACCCGGAAGACCCGAGGGCTCGAAGCCGCGGCGATCGACTCTGATGTGATGGCGGTGCCGAGCCTCGAGCCTGACCCCGACGGCCGGGTGATCCAGGTGCGGGTTGCCGGGCCGGCTGTCCTCATGATCGCCAAGGTGTACGAAACTGGGGAGCGGTATCGAACTGACGAGAGCCGTCTTGTCGCCAAGGACGCCGGCGACGTCTTCCAGCTCATGTTTTTAGAGTAGTGGTTCTGACCCGCCGGGGCGGGCCGCCGTGGTGGCACTGTTGCGTCGGCGGATCAGCAGTTCGGGCAAGCTGGTCTGATGCGTCGTCGTCCCGCCCGACTGCCCGCGCCGTGCGTGCGGGGCCTCCACGTCGACCCTGATGACCGGCTTGTTGCGTCGACGATCGCGATGTCGCGCGGATCCTGCTCATCGATGGACCCGCCGCCATGACATGGACCCCGCGCGAGCGGGGGTATCCCCACTGCGGTCGGCGCGGCCGGGGGTTGTCGAGGGTAGTTGGATGCGCACCTGCTCAACGGGTGTTCACACGTGCCTGGCGCGGCGTTCCTGCGATACGGGGCAACCGGGGTCCGCACAGCGGCGGAACTCGAACCCGCACGACCCGGCAATGGGAGGGCTCAGCCGGTGGTTAGCGATCGCCTGAGAGCAGGCACACGCCCGCCAGGGCCCCCACTGGTGCGCACCCGCGGCGTGGACCGCCCCAACCTCAAGCGTGGTTCGCGCGGCGCGGCGCCGACCGACACGTCCTAGTCGGCGGTGTTTACCGGTCAGCACGCCCATCCCACCGCCTCGTCTCGCATGCTGACGCGGGCCGCGCGGGGTGTTTCCTCACCGACGCGCGCGAGGGCGGCTGGATCGCTAGCATCGCGCGCGCCATCAGCCGCCCGGTCCAGACCACCGAGATCTCCAACGTCGGTGACCGGTTCGCGCTGGTCTACCAGCATTGACCACGCCATCGGCGGATCCGCCGAGCGGTCAACGCCCGAGGACATTTCCCCAACGAGCAAGCCGCGCTCAAGTGCGTTTACCTGGCGATCATGAGCCTGGACCCCACCGGCACCGGCCAGCGACGCTGGTCCAACCGCTGGATCGCCGCGCGTGGGTCGTACCTCGCCCGACGGCGTGACATGCACGGTGAACAGGTTCATCGGGTCGACTCCCTCACATCAGGATCAGCACGGCCCACGGCCTTGGCGGGGGTCGCAATCCCTGCCGAGGTCACCCAGACGTCCAGCCCGGCGGTCCGTACTCGTCAACCAAGCTATGCTGATTTTATGAGAGAGTCAAGCGAAACTATGTCGTTGTGGACATGGCGCGGATGGGTCGCCACACTGCTGTGATAAGTAGACGCAGCATGAAAGGCGCATCAGCGACTTACGACTCTCGCCAAGGACGACAACAGCGGTGAGCAGGGGTGCCCGTCGGTCCATCGGGATGAGGACTCGGGACGGCTCATTTTCCAGGGGCCCGGGGTCGACATGGCGCACATGCCCAACGCCTTGCCTGGTGAGCAGGCAGTCGCTCTCGATGAGGTCATCGTGCGTGACGCGATGCGGACCCTGGGTTGGCTGTGATCGGTACCCAAGCATTCCAGGATGCCTTCGAGAGCGCTCAGCGCTCGATCTTCCGGCTAGAGACGCTGCAGTACTACGCGGGCGACCCCAACTTCGACCGCTTCGTTGCTGGCCAGTCCTGGCAAGACACCGACTCCAAGCCGCACTGGGTGGATCTGGTGAGTCGCCGGGTCAGCCAGGGTGTGGCAATGCAACGCGTCCACGTCATCACCGAGCCCTGGTCGGACTACGTTCGTTTCGAGCTCACCTGGTCCTATCCGCTGAACGTCTCAGCGGGCGAGGACGTCCGGATCATCACTGCTCCAACGCCATGGGAGGGACCAGACTTCTGGATGTTCGACGACCAGCGGGTGTGGGTCATGCTCTACAGCGAAGAGGGTGTTCTGGATCGCGTCGAGGATGCCTCGATCTCCGACTCCACGGTCCGGTCGTGTCTGGCACGCAAGGAACGAGCGCTGGCTGCCAGCGAACCGCTCCGCGCGGTGAGCCCCGCCGGATGACGGCGGAGGGTCATCCGTGACCCATCCTGCCCGTGCTCGCCTCGCGGAGCGGCTGCGGACGCTGCGCGCCCCGCTCTTCCGATCGGGGTCTGCCCTCGCTCGTCACCTCGGGTGGCAACAGAGCAAAGTCTCACGCATCGAGCTTGGCCAGCAGCTTCCCTCCCGTGACGATCTGGACCAATGGATCGACGCCGTAGGCGCCGATCCCGAGGAGTTGCATCAACTCCTCGATGAAGCGCACGTGCAGACGGTGTCGAACCGCGCCCAAGCCCGCGGCATCCATGGATTACCGGGTGCCCAGGACGACCTCGCAGCGCTCGAACGCGCTTCGACGCTCGTTGCTGAATATCAACCACACATGGTGCCCGGCCTGGCCCAGACCGCGGCCTACGCTCGCGGCTGGCTAACCCAAACCGACCGACCCACGACTCTGGACACGGTCGATGTCGACGGTGTGATCGAAGCCCGCCTCAGTCGGCAGGGCCTGCTCTACCAGCCCGGACACCACGTTGTGATCGCCCTCGGAGCGGGCGGGCTCAGCAACATCCACAGCGATCCGGACGTTCAGCGTCAGCAGCTCGGGCACCTTCAGGTCATCGCGGAGCTGCCCACCGTAGAACTGCTCGTCGAACCCACCAACGCGGCCATGGCAACCATGCGCGGCTTCGAACTCCTCGACGACCGCGTCATCCTCGAAGACACCGACAGCTCGCGGCACCTCACCGACCCGCCGGTCATAGCTCGCTTCGCCGCCGCACTCAACGCGGTGCGACGACGCGCGCTCACCAGCAGCGACGCGTTAACGCTCATCCGCGAGATCGAACGAAGCCTCTAGCACGACAGGGTCAGATCGTTTCTCTGGCGGCGCTAGCCGGTCGACCGGATACGGAGATGATGGCTGCTGTCAATGTCCGAAGTCGTCTGCACGGCGACCAGGTGTTTCCGGGGCAAGTGCAGATGAGTCCGGACATCCGTGCAGATGAGTGCGGACATTGACGCCATGATCATTCGTGGGTGTTCCGGTTCCTTGGAACTGGAACACTCGTTGATCAAGAGGTTCGCGGGGCTGGGGCTGTGGATCAGGTGTCGGAAACGTGCCTGTAGGCGATTCCTCCGGTGCCCCCAAGCGGGGCGCGGCAGGTGCGCTTCATCGTCACCGTGGCGAGGGTAAGGGTGGTGCGGGCTGACCTCCGCGATCATGAGGGCACAAGCTGTCCACGGATGGGCACCGCGAACTTGACCGGATCGCTGAGACTCATACCCACTAAACCTGGGTCCACCGATGAATTGGGGTCGTGAGGTCGTGCCACCCAGGTCAGGCCACACGAGACGGGCCGGAAGGCACTGCTCGGGTAAGCCCTATATGCGGAACTCGCTCGCTCGAATGTCATGGGGCTCTCCGGCCGCCCAGTCGCGACGAGTCAAAGATCATGAATCGCCTGCATCGCGTAGACACCGCTTACCCGCTAGCCGAGATGCGGAGAAACCCCTGTCTTGGTTATCGACTTCCGACGCCACCCGGACCAGTACTATAAATGCCACCTCAGTTCTCATACGCACCGTCCGCATACTAAGAGATCGTTATCGGTCGTTGGGACCTTTCCCTGGCGTGCGCGGTTAGAATTCATTCCATGACCAGATCCGGCGGGAACATTTGTTCACAGGCGATAATGGCGGTGCTCGTCGGCGTGATGGTCTCCGGGTGCGCCGCGGTGAATGCTGGCGGCCCCGCCCGCCCGGCACCGGTCACGCCCGCGGTGTACGCGAGTCAGTTAACAGCCACCGGTTACACGCTGCAGTCGGCGTTTGAGGGTATCAGTTCGGCCCCGCCGCTGGCGCCATTGGCAGGCCAGGTGGATTCGGCCACGTCCGCGGTCCGCGACGCGCGGCGGCGACTTGCCACGATCACGCCGCCACCGCAATACGCGGCGGATTCGTTGCAACTTGTCTCCGCGCTTGACCAGCTCGCGGGGCAGCTGTCCGAGCTAGCGGCTGATGTCAGGTCCCAGGAACTGTGCACTGCGCCGTCGGTCATGGCCACCCTGAGCACCCTGCCCGGCGCCGATGCGCTGCGGCGGGCGGCGACCGCTTTCGGGCCCGCGGGAGCGAGCCTGATCGCCGGAATCCCCGCTCCGCGGCAGCTACCGGATCGCCACGACGCCAACGGCACAGTCTTGCGCTCTGCGAGCTCGGGAAACGGCACGGCCACCGTGGAGAACGGCACCGATCACGATGCCGTGGTCACCCTGTCACAGGAGGGTAGGGCGGTAACGTCACTCTACGTTACTCGCAGCGGTACCGCTCAGATGAGCAACATTCCAGACGGCGCCTACGATGTATTCTTCACCAGCGGGACAGATTGGGACGGTGGGCAGTTCACCAGATCCTGCGCTTTCCAGCGTTTCGAAGCGACAGCTACGTTTACGACCACCACCACCATGAGTGAAGTTGAATACACGACATACCAGATGACATTACAACCCTCGCCCAGTGGAAACGCTCGGGTTGTTACGGTCTCACCCGATTCCTTCCCGAAGTAATCGGCTTGTATAACGTGGATCAGTGAACCGCGATCTGTCTCGGAGGGCAAGACCTGTTCATTTTGGTTCGGACGATTAACCGTGTGGAGCCGTGGAAGACTAGGTCGTGGGCGTATGGGGTTGGCTCATCGTTTAGCGTGAGATGAGGTATGTCGTTAAGGGTATCGACCGTGCCATGCCAAGAGTCCATCCGGCGTTTTGGTCTAGCCAGTCAAGGGCCGACTCTATGTACGTCGCGCTGTCTAGCTTCCGCTCAGCGTCGGCTTCACGCGTTCTACCTGCGTGTCCTGTGAGACCTAGGCTCGGAGCTAGACCGTGCACTGGCAGGGCGGCGGCGTTTGCCGCCGGATCGTCCGTGGCTTGTGGGAAGCGTTCCTTGACTGCTTGGGTTGCCCGTTCGAGCGTGGTATCCAGGAGTTGTTGCATTTCCGAGTTCGGGCGTCGAGCCGGCTTCTCGTGCCACGAAGTGACAGTCCGAACGCCGACCCCGAGATGCTCAGCGAACGACTCGTTGGATAGTCGAAGCGCGGTTTGCAAGGCACAAGCGCGACGCCCTGTCCATCTGGTCAATGCCATCGTTCCGCCCGTGCATTTTCGATTAGGCGCTTCGGAAGGTTGCGAACAGCGCATCCGCTATGCATGGCACGAGTGGAGAGTTCGCGATTGCCTCGTCGCCACCCAGGTCAGCTTCTGCTCCGCTGCCGGCATGCGCACCCTCCTCACCTTCGTCACATCCCGCGCCGACCGACAGGTGTGCACACACCTGGTCACAGAACCCACCAGCATCGTCCACCGCGCCCTGCGCTTGACCGGACTCATCAACTGCGTGTCCACCTTCGACACGCTGGACCACGCCCTCGACCCTCTGACGGACCACCGACCACACGCTGCCCGACGGTCTGTGCCACAACCCGGACGTAAGCCGACTGCGGCTGGGAACGCGCGGTCGTCCACAACTTTGTCCACAGCAGTCGGCTAGCTGTGGACAATCGCGTCCAGGTGATCCAGGCGAGGAGAAGCTGTCACAGCAGTCGAAGGCCGGCGGCCGACAATGTTTCGCTGTCCCGACTCCAGATGCGACTCGGGCTAGGTTCTTGATCTGATAGATTGCGGTGTGGCGGGCTTGACACGGGCTGTCGAGGTCAGGCGGCTCCGGTCGGCACGGTGGAAGCATCGCGGATCGGAGCGCCTTTCGTACGGAGTGTCGTTTCCCGGTGGATGGTGGTGAGCCTGCGGCGGTGCCCCGCAGGGCAGAAGGACGGCACAGCGGTGACCAGTGGACTTGAGGGCGCAGCCTCGCGTGCGGGTGAGATGCCGGTGGTGTCGGCGTCCGGGGCTGAGGTGTTCGCCGCCGATGACGAGGTCGGCCGGGACTTGGCGGTCGTGGAGTGGGCGGCGACCCCGTTGGGGCGGCCGGGTGACTGGCCGCAGAGTCTGCGCACAGCGGTGAGCATCCTGCTCTCGTCCCGGTTCTCGATGTGGATGGCGTGGGGCCCGCGTCTGACGTTCTTCTGCAACGCCGCCTATAGGCGCGACACCTTGAGACAGAAGTATCCGTGGGCGCTGGGCCGCCCAGCCAGTCAGGTGTGGGAGGAGATCTGGGACGACATTGGCCCGCGGATCAGCAGCGTGCTGGCCACGGGTGAGGCGACTTGGGACGAGGCGTTGCTGCTGTTCCTGGAACGGTCAGGTTACCCGGAGGAAACTTACCACACGTTCTCCTATAGTCCGCTGCGGGATGACGCCGGTGCGGTGGTCGGCATATTGTGTGTGGTCACCGAGGACACCGACCGCGTCATTGGTGAGCGACGCATGGCCACGCTCCGCGACCTCGGCTCCAATCCCAGCGTGGTGCGCACCGAGCAGGAGATGCTGGAGTTCGCCGGCCGTCAGCTGGCCCGTAACCAGTGGGATCTGCCGTTCACGCTGACTTACCTGTTCCACGACGAGACTAGCGCGCGACTGGCGGCTAGTACCGGGATCGCAGCCGGGCACCCGGCCGCTGTGGTGAGCCTGTCAGTGAACGACGGTGGTGCGATGTGGCCGGCCGCGGCGCTGGCCAGGGGCGGATCGGTGCTGATCGATCTGGATAGCGAGGCATTCACCGCGTTGCCGACCGGGGCCTGGTCGCAGCCTCCGACGCAGGCGCTGGTGATGCCGCTGGTGCAGCAGGGCGGCGCACCCGTGGGGTTCGTGGTGGTCGCGCTGAACCGGTACCGTCCGCTGGACACGGGCTACCGGGGGTTCATCGAGCTGGTGGCGGGCCATGTCGCCGCCGGAGTCCTCAGCGCCCGCAGCTATCAGACTCAGCAGCGGCGCGCGGAGGAGCTGGCGGCGCTGGACCGTGCCAAGACGACGTTCTTCTCCAACATCAGCCACGAGTTCCGCACTCCGCTGACCCTGATCATGGGGCCAGCGCAGGAGTTGCGGACGCGGCTGGCCAACGCCGAGGCCGCGGTGCGGGAGGAGGTGGAGGTCATTCACCGCAACGGGCTGCGGCTGGGCAAGTTGGTCAATGCGCTGCTGGACTTCTCCCGCATCGAGGCTGGCCGGATGCAAGCCCGCTACGAGCCCGTCGATCTGGCGGCGGTGACCATTGAGTTAGCCAGTGTGTTCCGGTCCGCGATCGAGCGGGCGGGGCTGAGCTTTGTGGTGGACTGCCCGCCGCTGCCGCGGCCGGTGTATGTGGACCGGAGCATGTGGGAGAAGGTGGTTCTCAACCTGTTGTCCAACGCGGTGAAGTTCACCTTCGAGGGCGCCATTAGTATCCGGCTGCGCGCCGAGGATGGCCAGGCTGTGCTCAAGGTCGCCGATACCGGCATCGGCATCCCCGCAGCGGAGATGCCGCAGCTGTTCGAGCGGTTCCACCGGATCGAGCATATCCGGTCCCGCTCCACCGAGGGCAGCGGTATCGGCCTGGCGCTGGTCAAAGAGCTCATCGGCCTGCACGGCGGCACCATCACCGCCGCCTCCACCGAAAACCAGGGCACAACCTTCACTATCCGGTTGCCCTTCGGTCATGCCCACCTATCGCCCGACGCACTGGTGGAGGGTCTCGGCACGGCCGGGATCTCGGTTACCGCCGAACCATTCGTTCAGGAAGCGTTGCGCTGGCTCCCCGCCACCGCCACGGATCCCGAACCCATCAAGTCCGAGGGCGAGGACTTCACCGCTAACACCGGCGAGCATGCGGCGGTTGAGGCTGGCCGGGGGCTGCCAGCACGGGTGCTGGTCGCCGACGACAACGCCGATATGCGCGAGTACCTTGTCCGTCTGCTGCACGGCGCCGGGCACCAGGTCAGTGCGGTCGCTGACGGGCTTGCCGCGCTGGACGTGGTGCGCGCGGATCTGCCTGACCTGGTTATCAGTGATGTCATGATGCCCGGGCTGGATGGGCTGGGGTTGGTGGCCGCGCTGCGCGGCGATGGGCGCACCGCGAGCGTGCCGGTGCTGCTGTTGTCCGCCCGCGCCGGCCAGGAGGCGTTCATTCAGGGGCTGGAGGCGGGCGCGGATGACTACCTGGTCAAGCCGTTCTCCGCGGCCGAACTGTTGGCCCGGGTGCGGGCCAACGTGGAACTGGCCCGGCTGCGCACCCATCACGCGCGGTGGCGCACCGCGCTGGTCGATTCGTTGCAGGAGGGGTTCTTCGTCTGCGATGCCGAGGGCACCGTGATCGAGATCAACACCACGTTCACCGAGATTCTCGGTTACGGGCCCGAGGGACTGCCCTACCGGCAGCCGTGCCCGTGGTGGCCTGATCCTGGCGTCGAGCCGCGCGCCTACCGCCGGGTCAGCCAGGAGCACGCCCGGCTGGTCGAGCACGGCGTCGGCGAGGCCACCATGCCGGCCGTGCATCACGACGGACACCGCGTGTGGCTGCAATCCACCTACAACCGCGTCGAGGACCCCACGACTGACCGGCACCTGATCGTGGGCACCATCCGCGACGTCACCGCCGAGCACTACGCCGTGCAGCGCGACAACGCCCTGGCCGCGCTGGCCGAGCAACTGGCCCAGGCCGACACCGTGTCCGAGGCCGTGTGCGCGGCGGTGGCCGAACTACACCGCACGTGGTCGGCCCGCCGCGTCGTGGCCGCGGCGTTTCCCGCGACACCCGTCGGGCTGAGTCAGGAACCAGACCTTGTGTGCGACAGCGACCACGCTGGTTGGTCTGAGCTGTCGCCCGACCTGCGGGAGCGGCTGTGCGCGCTCGGTGCGGCACCGCTTCTAACCCCGCAGCTCGACCAACCGGCATGCGCGGGCGTCACCGTGGGCTATCCCGGTGGGGTGCTGGTGGTGTGGATCGACCTGGGCCAGCGGCGCCCGATCGCCGCCGAGGATCACGCCCTGCTGTCAGTGCTGGCCAGCCGGCTGGGCCAGGGCCTGCACCGCGTGCACGAGATCGACCAGCAGCGTGAGGCCGCCGTCGCCCTCCAACACGCCATCCTCGGCCCCGCTACCTTGCCGAGCGGGTTCGCGGTGCGCTACCAGCCAGCCACCCGCCCCTGGCAGGTCGGCGGGGACTGGTACGACACTGTGCCGCTGACCGAGGGCCGGATCGGCATCGTGGTCGGCGACTGCGTGGGGCATGGACTGGCCGCGGCCACCATCATGGGCCAACTGCGCAGTGCCTGCCGCGCCCTGCTGCTGGAGCACCCCGACCCCGCGCGGGTCCTGGCCGGGCTGGACCGATTCGCCGCGCTGCTGCCCGGCGCCGCATGCACCACCGTGTTCTGCGCCCTGCTCGACCCCACCAGCGGCGAGCTGGTCTACAGCAGCGCCGGGCACCCCCCGCCCATCCTCGCGCACGCCGATGGAATCACCACAATCATGGACGGTGGCCGCGGCCTCCCCGTGGGTCTGCGCGTGGGTCGCCCCCGAGACCAGGACCGCCAGGTCATCCCCGCGCGCGCAACCCTGCTGCTCTACACCGACGGACTCGTCGAACGCCGCCGCCGATCATTGGACGAGGGCATGGCACGCGCCGCCATCTCGATCCACGACGGCCGCGACATCCCAGTGGAGGAACTGGCCAGCCACCTGATGACGGGCCTCGCGCCCTCCGACGGCTACGAGGATGACGTCGCGCTGCTGCTCTACCGCCAGCCCGCACCGCTAGAGCTCGATTTCGCCGCCGACGCGACCGAGCTGGCGCCGGTCCGGAGCGCGGTCCGGAACTGGCTGGGTCGCTGCGACCTGGACCCCCAACAGGCCATCAACATCCTGATCGCCACCGGAGAAGCCTGTGCCAACGCCATCGAGCACGGCCACCGCAACCGCCCCGGTGGGCTGATCCAGCTGCGCGCCACCGCCTTGGCCAACGGGCTGCGGGTGACCGTCATCGACAGCGGCAATTGGAAGGCGCCCGATCCCGTCATGACGACCGCCGGCCAGCGCGGTCGCGGGATCGCGCTGATGCGTGGTCTGATGCACCAGGTCACTATCCGCCCCACCAGCACCGGGACCGTCGTCGAGATGCACACGAGGATCACCGTATGAGCACCCCGCTGACCCTGCACACCGGACACCACCCCGACGGCCGGCCGCTGCTGGCCGCCCACGGCGAGATCGACATGACCAACGTCGCGGCGTTCAACACCGCCCTGGCCGCCGCCGTGGCCGAGGGTATCCCGGTGGTGGTCGACCTCACCGGCGTGGAGTACCTGGATAGCGGCGCCATCACGGCCTTGTTCGCCCATGCCGAACACCTGCACCTCATCCCCAATCCCCTGTTGCTGCCCACCCTGACCACCAGCGGCATGACCATGCTAGCCACCGTCGAGCACCCCGACACCCGTCCCTAGTCACCGCAGCGATTCTTACCCGTGATGTTGATCTAGCTCGCCTCAAGCAGTGCTCTTGAAGCCGTGGAGCGCCTCACGGAAATCCGCTCCCGCCTGTGTCCCGTAAGTGTCAAGTTCGTGTTCAAGCTCGGAACCGACCATCAGCAAGGACGGACGGCTCTGCCGACCGTTCCGCAACGCCTCAACGCCTCGGGCAGTCGCCTGCTCGATATCGCTCTGCCGGGCGGCGATGACAGCCAAGGTGAGCTGCGCTTCGGCACGGCGCATGGGGGTCACCACAACCCCCTCGGGGTTGACGCTACGCTCGATCACTTCTTCAGCGTTTCGCCGCGCCAGTAGATCCTCACCCACAATGCGGTAGGTGTCCATCGCGTAGAAATCCCATTTGTCCGGATCAACCACGAAGTGGTTATCCGGCCGCTCCGGATATGGCAGCTTGTCCAGCAAGGCTCGGCCGCTTTCGAGCGCTTCGTGCACTTTCTCGGGCAACCCCATTCGCGCGTAGGCTTTGGCTTGCTGCGCGTACAGTTGGACCGCTACGGAATGCGAGGGTGCCGCCAACACGCCAGCCTCCGCGACCGGAATTACGGTCCGATAGTTCCCTGCGGTCAGATGGAACCACGCGAGCATTTCATGAGCCCAACCCACGATCCCGGGCTCGTCGGATTCCTTACCGAGTTCCATCGCCATCCGGCGCGTCGCCTCGGCGGAACGGGACTCCCCGAGGTCGTATTCAAGACAACCGACCAGCAATGCCAGCATTCCAGCGTTACTCAGAATGTGGCGGTGCTGAGCCAACGTGAGCCGATTACCGAGTAGCTCGGTCATCTTGCCGAGCCACTCCCTCGCGGTGGTCATCAGGGTACGGGGGTCAGTATGCGGGTAGTCGCAACACAACTGCTCAAATGTGATGTTCAGCGCGTCAATCGTCGATGAGTTGATCGCGGAAGACCGCACACGCCGGATGAGTTCCAAGGTATCCATACCAGTATGAGCAACCAACATGCCATCCGGTGGCCGGGGAACAGCTAAACCATTAGACGCCGTGACCGCCTCGGCGGAGCGAGTTGACGGCGCGGCGATCAACCGACTTTGGCCCGGCAAAACAAACCACAACATATGTTGCGGCAAATGAAGGATTCTGGCGTAGTTCCGCAGTGTTTCAAGGTTCTGTTCCGGCTTGCCGTTCTCGACCTTACTCACCTGCGCCTGAGTCAGACCGAGCCACCGCCCCAGCAGTTCCTGATTCAACGCCTTGCCAAATAGCTGAAGGTGGCGGGGATGGTTCCGGTACGCCTTGAAGACCTTCCCGATGTGCTGACTTTCAAACGCCGCACGCAATTCAGCCGTCTCGAAAAACTCATGACGAAGCTTGGCCGGCGGCGTGCGAAGCTGGTCACGCTGTTCCCGGTGACACCTGCTGCAAAGGCGCGCCGTGTTGTCGGCCGCAAGCAAAGCTTGGCAGCCCTGGCAGCGACGGCCAACGTTCGGTGACTGCCGGCGCGGACCCAGAGAACCCATCGGACCCCCGTAGAGGTTGGCCTGTTCACGCCGCTGACCACCGTACCTGCTCCCACCACCAGGTGACCTCGAAATCCACAGACTGAGCCACAACCAGGCGATATTCCGAGCTCAGCATGCGGCATGCCGAACTTGATATAGCTCCAACCACCGAGCGGCATGACAGTTGGTGCAGGCACCCAGACACGCAGGCAGCGCCGCCAGCCCCCAACGACCGCCACACCTCCCCGTCGAGAGCTAAGACGCAATCCGTGCGGGTCCAGGTGTCGCCCAACCTGTTTCCACCACAACAGATTGAAGGTGGGCGCCGACAATGGCTGTTGTCAGGAATGCGCCTTGCCAGCGCCGGAATGCCAACACCACGCCAGTAAACGGAGCTGCTCGATGATGGCGAACAGACTCCGCACCGCGAGTAACAGCGGCGCGCACTCATGATTGTTGTCACCGCATCACTCACTACCGGCATTGTCCGCGCGACACAAAGCATGGCGGAATCTCTCCGCCTCATTGATGAGATCCTCGCGACAGACCACGTCGACTGGGAGACAACCCTATCAATCGGGGATGAGGAATTCCATCGAACCAAGGATGGGCCGTTTCCCAATCATCAACTCCGAATCAGTGTGCGTCCGTCAGCAGACCTGGCGGCCTTGAACTACATGGATCACGACGATCCATAGATGCCGATCGCCAACTCCTTCACTTCACGGCGACCGCTTCCAGACGTAGATCTAATTTTCAACGGTACCACCGGCGCGGTGTTCCCACGCACAGCCGCTATACCCATCGCGGACGCACGCAAAGCATTGGTTGAATGGCTCGGAACACGCGAGCGTCCAACCTGCATCGAATGGCGCCCATACGACGCGTACTAGACCTGTGTTAATGACCCGCTTGTTCAAAACTTAGCCGGAAAAAGAGGTGGTGCGAGTGGCATCCCTGAATTCGTTTCGCCGGACAGGTCGAGTGTCGGCACGGCTCGACGCAAGAGAAGAGCAAGAGGCATCAGAGGTTCCGCGGTGGCGCCGGCGGTTGCGACTCGCACGAGGCCAACATCGCCGCGGGGCGGCCAACACATTGACACTACGCGCTCCTGGAGCCGCCTACACAGGCCGACGCCGCCACGCCCTAGACAAGTGGTGAGTTCGGTGACCAAACAGCTGAACAAGCCCTATCTACTCTGGATCACCTCGGCACGCGACAGCCGCGATCACGCGGTCAGCGATTCCGAGTTCGACGCGGGATCTAGAAACGGCCACTACCGCGCGCTCTGCCACCACGACGTGATCCCGATGGCCATGACCGCCCCGCCCGGTCAGCAATGTTCACGCTGCGCGCTCCAGAGAGCCATCCTGACCAACATGGATCACTCCAGCAACTCCAACCCACCTCGGCGAGTAGATCGACTGACATCACGGCTTCGCGCGGCCCTCACGACCCGGACGCGGGAGGTCTAGCGGGGATCACATCGCTCGCAGGCCACGGTCTTTGACGTGTGGTGGGCCGGGTACCAGCGACGTCGGGCGGCTTGAGATCCACGATGACGTGCGGCGGTTCCGGTGGGCTCGACGAGCTGTCACGCACGTTGCGGCAGTTGCGCGAAGCCGCCGGACCGGGGCGCAAGATGACCCTCACCGAAGCCGCCGAGCTGGCCGGTGAAGGCTTCTCCACGCCCAAGCTCAGCCGCATTGAACGCGGCCTCACCGTTCCCGACACCGACGACGTGGCGGCCCTCACCCGCGTCTACCGAGCCGACCCTGCCACCGCCCGGCATCTGCGGGAGTTGGCCAGCGGCGCCAAGGCGGCGCACCGTCGCATCATCCTCGGCCGGGGTCCGGACCGCTCGGCCTTCCAGCGCAGGCTCGGGGCGATCGAACGCTCCTCGGAAAGGATCCGCGAGTTCTCCCCGGTCATCATCCCCGGGCTGCTGCAGACCGCCGAGTACATTCGCGCCGTCTTCGCCTCAACCGGGGCCGCGCCCGAACAAGTCAGCGCCGCCGTGCAGGCCCGTCTGGGACGAACGCGCCTGCGTTCCCGGCGTCCTGGCCACCCAGGTGATCCTCAACGACGCTGACGTCGCGCCCTATGTCGAGCAGTACGCGCGGTTGGAGCCGATGGCGGTGTTCGACGACGACGCCCGCGCGATCCTAAGCCGAACCGCGAGCCGGTACTCAGAACTAGGCACCTACGAGGACAACGCGGCCCCTGTATGAGCACAGAAGCGACGCCATTTGTCCAGCCTGATGGACCCGGGTTCCAAGCCGATGGTCACGTGGGCGGGACTCGGGTGACGGCGGTGGCGGCGAGGTCGCTGGCGCGGGTGCATAGTGTTTGATCGGGGACAGCCGCTTGGGCAGTGACCTCGATCATCTCGGTGGCGTCCGAGGGGGATTGGCCAAGGTGCGACACCACGGTGGCATCGCATTCACTGCGATTGTTGCGGTCGACGGTCCGCAGCCAGGACCGATGCCCCGCGATGGTGGTGGGCTGGCCGTACGGCTGCAAAAGGGCGGCGCTGTCGAGCCGCAACTTAACGGTAACGCTGGCAGCGGATACACCGAACTCACATGACCAGTTCGCGTAGCCGGGTGTGCGGATAGTGGGGTCAACGTTGCCAACCGTAGCCAGCTCGGTATTGGTCAGTAGGGTGCAGGCGTCGCTGCGGGTGATGGGCCAGGCGTCGGTGCAATGCCACGTAGCTTAAGTTGATCATGCTGCGCGGGGTTGGAGGGTGTGCAGGTGGATGGTGGCGGGTGCGGGGTGACGGGTGCTGGCGGGTTCGGTGGGTTTTTTGGTGCGGTAGCTGTTGTGGCGGGCGCGTTTGACCGCGCGGGGGCAGGTGCGTTCACGGCGGGTGGGGATGCGCAGCGTGGCGATCTGGGTGAGGAGAGCCGGTCGCTGGTC
>JAFASX010000002.1 GCA_019244295.1 Pseudonocardia sp. | reverse complement strand
CGCGACCCCGGCCGCCCGAGCCACCATCCTGATCCCACCGTGACCCAGCACCCGAGCCTCGGCTCCCCTCACCAGACGACGCCCCCGCTCATCCAGATGCGGGAACAACACCTGAAACTTCGCCTCCAACGCCGCCTCGACGTCCTCCGAGAGCCCCATACCACAACAACGAACATCGGAACCGAAAACGCCTACTTATTTTTCGGCAGGCCCCCATAGTGGTTCGATCAAGTCGCGACCACCATGACGTGCTGTTGATCACCAGGTCAGGCCCGTGGCGGCGATCAAGGCTTGCCACCGACGCCAGAGGGCCCTGATGATCAGCGATGGCCTTCGTCACTCGTGTCCGCTGGTACAGACCCATGCCAAGACCTGGGCCCCTGGGCCCGGGGTATGGCTGACCGCTTCGTATTCCGCCGAGGTAAGCGAGGAGGCGTAACCCCAACCCCAGGCGTTCGGCGCTCGCGCCACTGCGGCACACCCGTTGGTCACCCAGACAACCGCCTGACAGTCGGCGGCACTACACTGGCTGATCGCGCCGTACTGGGCATCAGCCAGCGTCGGGTAGTCGTATGTATAACCATAATTCCCGGTTTGCATGGAGATCGCAATCGCCGCCCAGGTGTCTGGCTGAGCGTTCGCCACGCCAGAGGAGAAAATGAACGCCGCAGCCGCGAGCAGTGATGGTACCGCGATTCGAATGATCGACAGATGCGCCATCCTCCTGCCGCCTCCCCTCACATGCCCCAACAGTGTCCGCGAGAGACATGACTCGGGGCGCACGTTTTGGCTAGGCATTTTATACATGTATCGAGCCGAACGGAATATCTTTTCGGAACGCAGGAGCTCCTTCAGATAACTCAGTTGCCACAGTTACTCATGATTCGATGGAACTGCCGGCATGCGCTTTTCGCTCACCACCCCGAACTTCGGAGATTTCACTGACGCAAGGACGCAAGAACCGTCGCACGGGTGGCCACAGCGGCCAAAGAGGCCGGCTGAGATGGGTTGTTCGGTGGGACCACGTGGTGCGCAAGAAACGCCGTCGGGCGGACCCTCGCCCGCCTGCCACGGCCCGCCAGACTTCCCGTGAGGCCAGCCTCAGGGCACTCCAGGCTGTAACGACGCCACAACAGCACGGTAATTGTCGTCGTCAAGGCTGGTTAGATGGCTGGCGCGACGCGAACTCACTGCCCGTACTGCTCGCTGCAGTGTGGGATCCACCTAGCGTCGCGAGATAACGGAATTCCCGAGTTAACCGGATGGGAAGACTTCCCGGTCAATCGGGGCGGACTGTGCATGAAGGGCGTCAATGCCGCTGAGCTGATCGGCCACCCCGAGCGGCTCACCGTACCGCTGGCCCGCGACCGTCCCGGCCTGCCGTTGCGCCCGGTCAGTTGGGACGACGCGCTCGACCGAGTGGCGAGCGCGATCAAACGGACACAGCAGAGGTACGGCCGCAACGCGGTGGGCTGCTTCGGCGGCGGCGGGTTGACCAACGAAAAGGCCTACCAGCTGGGCAAGTTCGCTCGGGTCGCGCTGCGCACGGCCAATGTCGACTACAACGGCAGATTCTGCATGTCTTCGGCCGCGGAGGCGGCCAACCAGGCGTTCGGGATCGATCGTGGGCTGCCGTTTCCGCTGTCCGACCTCGCGGCGGCCGACGTGGTGTTGCTGGTGGGCAGCAACCCGGCCGACACGATGCCACCCGCCGAGCAATGGTTGGAAGCCGGCCGTGAGCGTGGGGCGTGTCACATCGTGGTCGATCCCCGCCAGACGTCAACGGCGAAGCTCGCGCACCGCCACCTACGTTCGCTGCCGGGCACCGACCTCGCGCTGGCCAACGGCTTGCTGTACATCGCGATCCGCGAGGGCCTCGTCGACCAGGACTACATCGCCCGGCGCACCACCGGCTTCGAGGCGGTCCGCAGAGCGGTTCGGGCTGATTGGCCTGACCGGACCGAACGCACGACCGGTGTCTCGGTGGCTGATCTCACCGCGACCCTGCGTGCCCTGGCCTCCGCGCGCAGCGCGATGATCCTCACCGCTCGGGGTGCTGAGCAGCACGCCG
This sequence comes from Pseudonocardia sp., assembly GCA_019244295.1. Lineage (GTDB taxonomy): Bacteria > Actinomycetota > Actinomycetes > Mycobacteriales > Pseudonocardiaceae > Pseudonocardia. The sequence continues at coordinate 29,097 of JAFASX010000002.1, read as the reverse complement.
ACGGCACCGCCACGGTGACCGCCTGGATCAACCTTGCCCTGGCGTTGGGTTTGCCCGGTCGAAACCGAGGCAGCGGCTGGGGAACCGTCACCGGCCAGGGCAACGGTCAGGGCGGGCGGGAACACGGTCTCAAGGCTGATCAGCTGCCCGGGTATCGCAAGTTGGCCGACCCCACTGATCGCGCCCAAGTCGCGGCGGTCTGGGGTATTCGACCCGGCGAACTACCCGAGCCGGGTGTCTCGGCTTACGAGATGTTCGAGCGGATCGGCACGGAAGGCGGGATGCGGGTCCTGCTGTTGGGCGCGTCGAACCCGGTGGTGTCGGCGCCGAACGCCACGCGCGTCGCCGAGCGGCTGGCCGCGCTGGATCTGCTGGTGGTCACCGACTTCTTCCTGTCCGAATCGGCCCGGCTGGCCGACGTGGTGCTTCCGACCACCCAGTTCGCTGAAGAAGAAGGCACGTTGACCAATCTGGAAGGCCGGGTGCTGCGACGCCGCCGCGCGGTCCCCGCGCCGCCGGGGGTACGTACCGAGCTGGAAATTTGGCATGCGCTCGCCGAGCGGCTCGGCCGAGGCGAGCATTTCCCGGCCGACCCCCGCGTGGTGTATGACGAGCTTCGCCGGGCGAGCGCGGGCGGCATCGCCGACTACAGCGGCATCTCGTGGGACCGGCTCGACGCCGGGGAGGAGCTGTTCTGGCCCTGCCCGGACGAGACCCACCCCGGCACGCCACGGCTGTTCACCGAGTCGTTCCCCGCTCCCGACGGACGAGCCCGGTTCGTCGCGGTCTCTTACCGCGGCACCACCGAACGTCCCGATGACCGGTATCCGTACCTGTTGACCACCGGCCGGTCCCGCACGCATTACCAGTCGGGCGCCCAGACCCGCCGCAACACCGCGCTGGCCGCGGCCGAACCGAACGCCTACGCCGAGATCCACCCCGAGCTGGCCGCGCCGCTCGGGATCGCCAGCGGTGATGCGATCCGGCTGACAACGCGACGAGGCAGCGTGGTCGTGACCGCGCGGCTGACCGATGCGATCCGCTCCGACACCGTGTTCGTCCCGTTCCACTGGCCTCGGGTCAACAACCTCACCAGCGCGCGGCTGGACCTGACATCACGGATGCCGGAGTTCAAGTCCTGCGCGGTGTCGGTCACCGCGGTCAATAGCCGTGTTCGCGTTCCCGACTTCAAGGAGAACCACGGATGATCAGCAAACCGGTGTTCCTGCAAGGCAGCTACTCTTTCGAAGGAGCGGGGCTGGACAAGCCGGCGCTGCTACACCCCAATCTCGCCTACACCGTCCCGGCCGGCATCACCACCCAGCCGCTGTACTTCCGAGGCGGAAACTCCACCGACGAGCTGGTCACGGTGGTGTTGGCCCGGGACGGAGCACCGATGCGGTACTTCCCGGTCGGGGCGCGGGCCGGCGTGCACGTCCCGCTGGCCGTGGTCGAGGACCTCGAAGAGGGAACCGTCCTGGAGCTACACCTCGCCGCGCCGGAAGGACTGGCCGGTACCGTCGTGGTCGACCTGGGCTTAGTGGAGGTCTGAGGACATGGAGCGCCCGGACCTGGTCGTCATCGGCAACGGCATGGCCGGAGCCCGCACGGTCGAGGAGATCCTCGCTCGAGGCGGCGGCCGACAGTTCCGCATCACGGTTTTCGGCGATGAGCCCTACGGCAACTACAACCGGATCATGCTCAGCCACGTGCTTGCCAGCGGTGGCAGCGCGGATGATATCGCCAATATCTACCTCAACCCGCCGGACTGGTACACCGAGAACGGCGTCACCCTGCGCGCGGGGGTGCGGGTAGTGCGGATCGACCGGTTTGCCCGGAAGGTCTTCGCGGACGACGGCACGATCATGAGTTACGATAAGTTGATCATCGCGACGGGAAGCCGGACGTTCTTCCCGCCCATGGATGGCATGTGGATCGACGACCGCACCCTGACCGAGGGCGTGTTCGGGTTCCGTACCCTGGACGATACGACCGCGATGTTGGACTACGCCCGAGGCCGGCGCTCCGCGGTCGTGATCGGCGGCGGGCTGCTCGGGTTGGAGGCCGCCCACGGTCTGCAGCGCCAAGGCCTGCGGGTGCACGTCCTACAGTCCGGACCGATCTTGATGAACCAGCAACTCGACGACGAAGCCGGGGCTATCCTGCGCAAAGTCGTGGAGCGCATGGGGATTCAGGTGCGTATCGGGGCGCGCGCCAAAGCGATCCGCAGCGCCGGTTCGGTCACCGGGGTAGTCCTCTCGGACGGCGCCCTCTTGGAGACCGACATGGTCGTGGTGACCGCCGGTATCCGAGCCAATGTCGGGTTGGCCGTCGTGTCCGGGCTCACGGTCGAGCGGGCGATCGTGACCGACGACCAGATGCGCTCGGTCGACGATCCGGATATCTACGCCGTCGGCGAGTGTGCCCAGCACAGGGGCGAGGTCTACGGCTTGGTCGCCCCGCTGTGGGAGCAGGCCACGGTACTGGCCGATCACCTCACCGGAGCGGATCTGAAAGCCGCGTACCACGGGTCCAAGACGGCCACGAAGCTCAAGGTCGCCGGGGTCGACCTGGCCGCGATGGGCCTCAAGCGTCCCGAGCGGGAAGACGATGAGTTCGTCCGGTTCAGCGAGCCGAAACACGGGGTTTACAAGTCTGTGGTGGTCCGCGACGGCAAGCTCGTCGGGGCGACCCTGCTCGGCGATGTCAGCAAGGTCGCGTTCCTGACCCAGAGTTTCGATCGCGGTCTTCCCCTGCCCGAAGAGCGGGTCAAGCTGCTGTTCGAGCTCGCCGGTCCCTCCGGTGCCCAGAGCGTCGCCGAGATGGAGGAGTCCGTGCAGGTGTGCAACTGCAACGGCGTGTCGAAGGGCGCGTTGGTCTCCTGCGTGCGGAGCGGGACACGCAGCGTCAACGGCGTCATAGCCGCCACCCGGGCCGGTAAAGGGTGCGGCTCATGCAAGAAACTGGTGCGCGAGGTCATCGAATGGGCCATGGAGCAGGGCGGCCGCGCGGTCGAGGTCGACCAGAGCGCAAACTGGTATGTGCCGGCGATTCCGCTGGACAAATCGGCGCTGGTCGCCGCGATCCGCGAACGCGGGCTGCGCTCGGTGTCTCAGGTGTTCGCCGAGCTCGCGCCGGGCGGGGAGGACGCGGCCAGCAAGATGGCGCTGACCTCGCTGCTGCGCATCATTTGGCCCGGTACGCATGTGGACGAACGCGACGCCCGGTTCATTAATGACCGGGTGCACGCCAACATTCAGCGCGACGGCACATTCTCCGTGGTGCCACAGATCGTCGCCGGGGTGACCAACCCTGAGCAGCTGAGGCGCATCGCCGATGTCGCCGAGAAATACGACATCCCCATGCTGAAGATCACCGGAGGGCAACGCATCGATCTGCTCGGGGTGCGCAAAGAAGACCTGCCCAATGTGTGGGCGGATCTCGACATGCCTTCCGGCTACGCCTACGGCAAGTCTTTCCGTACCGTCAAAACGTGCGTCGGCGCCGATTTCTGCCGGTACGGCCTGGGTAATTCCACCCAGCTGGGCATCGATATCGAACGGCGATACCAGGGACTGGAAAGCCCCGCGAAACTCAAACTCGCCGTCGCCGGCTGCCCACGCAACTGTTCAGAGGCCATGGTCAAGGACATCGGGTTGGTCGCGGTCGGCGAGGACCGCTGGGAGGTTTACATCGGCGGGGCGGCCGGCGCGTCGGTCCGCAAGGGTGACGTGTTCACCACCGTGGTGGGCCGGGACGAAGCGGTGCGGCTGACCGGGGTGTTCATTCAGTACTACCGGGAGAACGCCCGGTGGCTGGAGCGCACGTACGACTTCGTACCCCGGGTCGGGCTGGCGGAGCTGCAAGCTCTCCTCGTCGAGGATCGCGACGGAATCGTCGCCGGGCTGGAAGAACGCATGCAGGCCTCGATCGAGGCCTACGCCGATCCGTGGCTGGAAGGCCGCGCACCGGTGACCCCTGGCCAGTTCCACAACGCGCTGCCGCTAATCCCGCTGCCGCTGGTACCGATCCGCGACGGCTCGTCCTCGCCGACTGGGGTTCCCGTCCCCACCGCGATCGCCACGAACGGGGCCGTGGGATGAACGCAATGAGTGCCTTACCGGTCGAAAGCGTCAACACTCACGCCAAGACCGCGCACCGGCTGGGTCCGGTCGACGCGATCCCCGTTGGCGAAGCCAGGACGTTCGCGGTCACCGGCATACAGGTGGCGGTGTTCCGGCTGCGCGACGGGACCCTACGCGCGACCCAAGCGCAGTGCCCACACGCTGGAGGTCCGCTCGCCGACGGCCAGATCGACCTCATGAAGGTGGTGTGCCCACTGCACGCCAGGGCGTTCGCCTTCGCCGACGGCCGCTGCGCTGAAGGCGACCAGATTCGGATCTATCCGGCGCGTGACGAGGCCGGGGAAATCGTCGTCGAGCTCTGATCGCAGGCTGAGACCGCGCGGCCGCTATGGTGGTGCGTCGCGATAGTGTGCCCTGGTGACGGCGCTCGCCAGCCCCGAGTTTCACCTTTACGGCCCGTCGCACTGGGCCGTCTTAATCATCACGGCGGCCGGTGCCCTCGCGTGGGTGCGCCTGGGTCGTCACGCCAGCGAGTCGCTGGTTCGGGTGTGGTGTCGTCTTCTTGCCGCCGCGATCTTCCTGCTGAATGTGGGAACCGAGTGGTGGGTGTTCCAGCCGACAAACCCGGTGTACACGTTGCCGCTGCAGCTGTCCGATCTCGCGCCATACGCGGCGGCTATCGCCTTGTGGACGTGGCGGCGCTGGGCGTTCAGTCTCACCGACTATTGGTGTCTCACGCTGAGCACGCAGGCGCTTCTCACGCCGGTCCTGAGGGGACCGGATTTCCCGAGCCTGTCTTTTGTGGCTTTCTTCGCCAATCACGTCTTGGTGGTATGGGCCGCGATCCTGCTGATCTGGGGACTGCGGCTGCGGCCTGGTTGGCGAGACTATTGGTTCACCGTCATGGTGACCGGGTGTTGGGCCATCGCCATGTTAATCCTCAACGCTTTCGCCGGCACGGACTACGGTTTTCTGAATGCCAAACCCGCCACCGGCTCGTTGCTTGATCTCTTCGGGCCGTGGCCATGGTATCTGCTGCCTGAGTTCGCTCTGATCCTCGGCGGCTGGGCCGCGCTGACCGTGTGGTGGCAACGCCCGTCCATGACCTCACCCACCCAACCTCGGATGTCTAACTATTGACTGCGCTGAAGCCCGCCAGATCCCTGGCGAGATAATCCCCCCGCCACATCCCTAGCGAGATAATCCCCCCGCCCCATCCCTAGCGAGATCGACATCAGAGTGGCTGAAGCAAGATCAAACCACTCTCCTATCGATCTCGATGGGGAACGTGATCAAGACTGGCGCTTTAACCTCTAGGTTGGGAAGGGCTCACCAGAAGCCCAGCAGTCACGCTCCAGGCACGGCACGCGGGGTGGGGCATCGGGTCGTTGTCCGCGTCACCCCACGCAAGGTAGTCGGCTCGCTCTGAACGTCGCCGGCTTTCGCCACCACCGCGCGCTTAGGTGGCTGGCTCCAAGTCGAGTGCGAAGTCGGCGGTGCGGAACGTGACGGTGAAGTACCGGAAGAACGATCGCTGGCCGAGCAGGCCCCAGCTGCGCCGCCACGGATCACAGAACCCCACCTCGGCTTCCCAACTCAGGCCGTCGACGGTCAGCACGGTGGGTACCATTCGCGCGATGACGCCGGACCCGCCGACGCCCAAGGTGACGGTCGGCGCATCCGCGCAGTCGATGCCGGCTAGGTCCGCGACCCATGCCGGCAGGAGGGTGTTCATCGCACCGCTGTCGACCAGGCAGCGAACCCGCACGGGAGCCCCGCAGCCAACGTCAAGGTCAAGCGCCGGTCGGGGCCAGCCAGACCCGTCGTCGGGCAGTTCCCGGAACGGAAACGTCACCACGTGTTGAACGACCCCGCGTCCTCGGTCGTGGCCGGCACCTTCCAGACGGTGGCACGCAGGCCGTTCTTGCGGAGCCACCGGACGACGTCATAAGGCGAATCGGAGCCATAAAGGACCTCCAACCCGTCTTGAGCGACGTAGCGGCCCCTATAAGGCTCCAGCGCCGCAGCCTCGGCACCACCGTGCGGCCAGTCGGCCATGGCGGGGTCACGCGGGCGCGGTACCTCCTGGCCCCGCCGGTGCACCCCGTAGCCGAGCCGGGACAGGATGGAACGGGCCTGGTGGGTTGTGAAGTCGGCCCGGTCGAGCCCAGTCATGGCCGCCAGCACCTGCTTGGGCGGGTACCGCCGTAACCCTACCAGCACGTAATGCTCACGGATCGGCTCAGGGTCGAGGTTAACGGCTGCGCGTTCGACATCCTCGGGCGTGAAGTCGAACGCGTTACCCGCGACGCGCGCTGCGGTCACCGCCACGTCCTCTCTGTCCCGTCCTTACTGGGCGGTACCTACCCTACTGTACGCGGGCCGGAAAACAGCGCACCACAGTGAGGCTCCGAGTGTTGGTGGAGGAGACCGATGCGGACGAACTGGTGATCACGACACAGGTCCACGACCACCAAGCGCGTCGCCAGTCCTCCGAACTGCTCGCGGGCTTGACGAGCTGGAGCAAGACGAACTGAGTTGAGCACCAATCCGCACCCGCGACCTCTTGGGAACGGTGGGCTCCGCCTCTCTACAGGGTTGAAATTGCCTCTAGCTCGGCACGGTGATTGACGCGAGAGTAACGAGCGTCACTCGCGCGTCGATCCAGGGAACATGGGCAGCTTGCGACATTTGATCGTGATCGTGCCGGGCATCGTGGGCAGTGTCTTGACCGCCCCGGACGGCTTCTCAGAGTGGGATCTGCGAGCCGGTGACCTCGTTCGGGCGGTCCTGGACCCGGAGAACCTGGCGATCGAGCGGGAGCTGGCGCCGACGAGGCTGGTCGATGATTTGACAGTACTCAAGCCCTGGCTGGTGGTTCCGGGTTATGGCGCGCTCACCCACCACCTGCGCACCCAGTTCGGGCCAGAGCTGCGGGTGGTGGACTTCCGGTCCGACCGAGCGGTGCCGCCGGATGTGGATGTGCTGCGGGTGCCGTACGACTTCCGGCGCTCGATCGTCGAGGCCGCTGACGTACTCGGCCGGGCGGTGTGCGCGGCGGTCGGTGACTCGGGGCGCAAGGTGATCGTGGTGGCGCACTCAATGGGCGGGTTGGTCGCCCGCTACTGGATCGGTCCGGGCGGGGGCTGGCGGCATTGGCGTGCACTGATCACGTTGGGCACACCGCATCGGGGTGCTCCGCGCGCACTGGACGTGCTGGTCAATGGCGCCGGGCTCGGCAGGTTCCGAATCCCGTCGGTGACCAGGGTGCTACGCGGTTGGCCGTCGGTGTATGAGCTGCTGCCACAGTATCCGGCGGTGTTGCCCGAGACCGGCGGGCCGATTGAGATCGACGCGCTGCCACCTGAGCTCCTCCGAACCTTCGGATCGCCGAGCGCCGGGGTGGAGTTTCTGAAGCGGGCGGGCGAGGCGGCTCAGGTGCACCGCGACATCGCCGCGGCGTGGGCGAATATCCCGAGCGGTAAGGCGCCGACGGTGCTGCCCTACTTCGGCCGGGGCCACCGCACGCTGAACCGCGCGGTCATCCAAAGCGGACGACTACGGATCGACAAGGAGGACCCGAGCTGGCGGCCCAACGCCGGATGGCGCGGCGATGGGACGGTGCCTGCTCTATGCGCGATCCCGGGTGAGTTGCGGACCCGACCCGAGCTGGCGCAGGCGGTACCCGACAAACACGGGCCTATGGGTACTACCGAAGTAGTGATCGAGCGGCTGGTAACGCTGCAAGGCGAGGACCTGCCGATGCGCGGAACGGACCGCCCGCCCTGGCCGTGGATCGGCTGGGACGTGGACGACACCATCCCGGCCGATGCGCAGATCGTGATCGGCGCTCAGCTCCACGGCGGCGCCGGTGGACCGAGCGAGATCACCGGTAGCGCCGCGAGCCTGCTGTTGACCGGCGAAGGCAGCCGGGTGGCGCTGAAGATGGCCTTCAGTGAGGACGGGCTGGCGGGCGACCCTGCCGCCGCTGCCTGAGGGCGTCTACTGGTTAGACGCCCAAATCGATGTCGGTCGGAGCGAGTACAGCGAGTACGCGGTGTATGCCTCGACCCCGCTGGCCGTGCTCGACGTCCCCGCCGACGCACAGGAGGAACAGTCATGAACGGCTGGGCGCCGTGGCGGCGCGCCGAGCCGGACGAGTTGCTGCGCTTCGTGCACATCGACGCGCTGGCCGCGGTAATGCCCGCGCAGGTACGGCTGCCGGGCCGTTCCGGTGCGCCGCCCGAGGTTCGGTTGCGGCAGTTGTTCACCGCGTTCGCCGCGGCCGGGGTGCGTTATGCCGATGAGGTGCCCGGTGAGCCGGGTGAGCAGGACATCCGGCCGCCGGATCAGATCTTCACCCGCCCCGGTGTGGCGAACTGCCTCGACCTAGCCGTGGCCTTCGCGGGTGGCTGCCTGGACGCCGGACTGCACTCAATGATCGTGTCACTGGCGCCGGCGACAGGCCCGGCGCGCCACGCCATCGTCGTGGTGTGGTTGCGCGGCGATCTGGGCAGTAGCGCCTACCCGCTGTCCAGGACCGTGCAGGCGCGGGTGCCGCGGTGGCCAGGCATGGGTTTACGGACTACGGCGGGCGAGCCCGGTGAGTTCGTCGCCATCGACATCGCACGGGTCGCGCGGGGCTGGCCGGACGAGCATGCGACGGCTGTGTTCGATGACGCGGTGGCCGCCGCCGGGCGGATGCTGTCCGACGGGTCGTGGACCTGGGACGTGGGGATCGACGTCGGCTTGGGGCATGGCAGCGTGGAGCCGTACGCGCTGCCTGGGCGACCAGTGGTGGCGCCGCTGGACGAGCCCTATCACCACGACGCTCGGGCTGACGACACCAAGAGCCCGCTGGAGAGCGTGCGCGCCCGCAATCGGATCGTGCCGTTCGAATCACGTAGTGCACTGGACGCGCTCCGGGACTGGTGCCTGGCCCCGGATTCCGAGCCTGGGCGGATGCGGATGACGCTGGTCCACGGGGTCGGCGGTGCCGGCAAGACTCGGCTGGCCGCCGAGTTGGCCCAGCGGTTGATCGACGAGGAGCGCTGGTACGCCGGGTTCCTACGCCGCGAACTGACTCGAAAAGGCGCCGCGCCCGACGATGTGGCGTGGTTGGCCGGGGTGGTTGGACCGGTGCTGGTCGTCATCGACTACGTCGAGCAGGCCGACCCGGCCACGCTCGCCACCCAACTGAAGATCCTCGACGGACGACGAGGCCGAACGGCCGTCCTGCTCACCGCCCGATCCCTGGGCGACTGGCGCGACACCCTGGACAAGGAGCTGGGCGAGCGCGGGGTCGTGGTGGACGCGTCCTTCCCCGACACCCACCTCGACGCGCTGCACCCGAACGCCGAGGTGGTGTACCGACGGGCCTATCGGCGGTTCTCTCCCGTCACCGGCGCGCCCGACACTCCACCCGAACTGCCGTCGGTGAGCACCCGGTGGACCACCCTGGATGTAGTGATGATCGGCTGGCTGATGGCGCGCGCCCCGGACATCGGGCTACCCGCCGACCGAACCGCCCTGTACGAGCGCATCCTCGGCCGCGAGTTCACCAACTGGAACGGCTACCTCTCAAACCGGTTCGGCCGCGAAGCCGACGAAACCGCCCTGCGCCGCTGCGCGGCCGTCGTCAGCCTGCTGTCCCCTAGCCCGGACCAGGTGATCCCCGCCCTCAAGGCCGCTGAGGTACCGGACTTGACAAGCCTGGCCCTCGGTGAGCTCACCGGCATGCTCACACGGTTCCTTGCCGACACCGAGGAGGAGGTGCTGGCCCTGCAACCCGACCCGCTGGCCGACCACTTGATCGTCACCCAGTTCCGGCCTGACAGGCTGTTCGACCAGTGCATAGATGTGATCCCTTCCGGCTCCGGTCCGGACTCGCCCGGAGTGATCCGCCTCGTCGACAACATCACCCGGGCGGCGGCCTGCGACGCCGAGTCGAGCGGCAGGCTCGCCGCCTGCGTGCTCGACAGGCACCCACTGTGGTGGCCCGCCGCGCTCGGTGCCGCCTGGACCCAGGGCGGCCCGTTCGTCACACCCCTGGAGGACCTCGCCCGCCGCGACGACTCCCCCCTACCGATGGCGCAGCTTGCCGAGCAAGTTCCGCTAGGCCATGGGGCGCTGGGCCGGCTCGCTCTCCTCGCCGCCCAGCACGTGGTGGACCATACCGACCCCGGCTCGCACGACGAGCAGTCCCAAAGCAGGCTGGCGGGCGCGCTGAACAACCTCTCCAACCGGCAGGGCGGGACCGGCGACCGCACCGGCGCCCTGAACTCCATCACCGAAGCCGTCACCATCCGCCGCCAACTCGCCAAAACCAACCCCGCCGCCTTCCTCCCCGACCTCGCCGGATCGCTATTGGTGAGCGCGGAATTGGTAGCCGCTGAGGACGGCACCACCGTCGCGGCTCGGCTATGGGAGGACGCGGGCGCGGGCTTGTCCGCGGCGGTGCGAGCGCGCCTGTTGGTTTACCGGAGCGGGTGGCATCGCGACCGAGGTGAGCAAGGAGCGGCAGCGTCCGATCTCGCGCGCGCCGCTCGACTGATCGACGGTGAGATTCCCGGCGAGGATCTGACGCAGCTGTCGATCGGGCGACAACACGTCCGTGCGGCGCTGGCTGATCTGGACCGGCTCGACGCGGCCGATCTCCCCATCTGGGCGACGCTGGCGCTGAGCGACGAGCTGGTGGATTTGGCCGACTCGTGGATGTCCGGCGAGTGGCCCGAGCGACGGCGCATCCTCACTGATCAGCGCCACCTCGTCGACCGCTGCGCGCTGCGTGCGCTGGCAACGGTGTACTGCGATCGCCCCGCGCTTCGGGAGTGGCTCGATCTGCTCGACGCCATCGACCAAGACGGCCCAGAAACCGTGATCTCTGCCATGGACTCCACCCATGCGACGATGAAGCTGGTCAGCGAGTGGATCTCGACGCCGTCCTGGAACGCCTCCCAAGCCTTCCTCACCCAATACGCAGAGCTCTGCCGTCCCGAGGTACACGCGGCGCTGGAACGGTTGAGCGGCGACCCGACCGCGCGCCAGCATCTGGCGATCCTGCGACTGGTCACGCACATGCCAGCCGGTGCGGTGTTCGACGCAATCCTCGACCCCACCGACGCACGTGAGCTGCTGTTCACCGTCGCCCGACGAGGATCCGCCGAAGAGATCACGGAGGTTTGGTTCGCAACTCCCCGGCTCGGCAAGGATCCGTTCGCCGGTCCGCTCGCCACAGCGCTCATCTACGTCCTGGGCGACGACCCCGACGGACACCTCGACGACATCGATGAGGCCGCCGGTGCCGCCGTCGAGGCGGCGTCGACGCGAGACCGCCGCGACGTCCTCGCCCTCCTGAGCAGCTTGGCCAGAACCCGCAACGACCGCGCCGGCACCCTCACCCGGATCGAGGCCGCCTTCACCAAGCCGGCCAGCTTGTAGCCCGTGCCCCGCCAAACCCTCACCGTCCGGCGGCTGGCGTACCTGCGCCAGCTCGGCGACGGCGTGCGCATGCCAGACACCACAGACCCGACATCAGCGCTCTCAACGCCTGGTCATGTGGGCGATAGCGCAGCTGGCCTCACACTCGTGCCATGAAAGCGGCCCGACCCAGGCGGCACAGCGCGTTACTGCTGGTCAAACGTGGAGCGGGCGACGAGAATCGAACTCGCGTTGCCAGTTTGGAAGACTGGGGCTCTACCACTGAGCTACGCCCGCGCGACGCCTTGCGGCGACTGCGACAGCGTATCGCACCGCCTGGCATCAGCGCGTTCAGTATGGCTTAACTCCACCGAGTTGACCCTGGCCGACACGCGGGGCCGGACGCCCCATGTCCGGTACTTCAGCAGAACGTGGATCACACGTAGTTGGCCGGGGCAGGGCTGGCGGACCGAGACCGGGCAAGGGAAGCCCTGTTGAGAGACCTCGGACAGCGCCACCTTCTGGCCACCGCCTACACTTGGGCTCGTCAACGGGGTGTGGCGCAGCTTGGTAGCGCACTCGCTTTGGGAGCGAGGGGCCGTGGGTTCAAATCCCGCCACCCCGACCAGATGATCGACGTCGGAACCCCGACTTACCCCTGTTGAAGCGGGGTTTCGGTTGCCTATGGGCAGTGGCCCGCTTGGCCGCTCGATCCCAAGCCAGGCCCCTCTGTCGCCGTCTGGGCCGCTGGTGTGGCTTGTGGCGGACATGCGGCGGCGGCGGCGGTAAATGCGGTGTGATGATCAGACCGTTAGTGGCGCGCTGAGCCTGTTGGTTGGTTTGCTCGGCTAGGCGTGCCTCCAGGGTGAGCAGTTCGTGGTAGGTGTCGGTGAGTTCGGCTCCGGGTCCCATGATCCAGATTTTTTCGAGATGGCTTGGCCAGCATGAACCGGAGGTGGTCGGGGGCTTCGATGAACAGCCGGTAGAGATCAATCATGAGGCTGAGGGCTTCATCGAGGCTGGTGGTGATGGAGTCCAGCTCGATGGACCATTTGGCGATGATCTTTTCGGCAGCGGCGATGTCGGCTTTGGTTTTGTGTTGTTCGAGTTTGAAGTCCTCCAGACTGAGGGGCTCTAGGCTCGTCTGTGCGGCATCTTCCTGGATGGCGCCCAGGGCCGGGGCGAGTCCATCCCGCGAGCAACACGCGGTTCGGGGGATAGTGCTTGCCAGTGCTTTGGTCTGCGCTGGAAGCGAGCGCGCATGACCAATCGGCAAGGGCACCAGCCCCCGTCCTGGCGGGTGGGCGCAGAGGCGTGGTGGACCAGAGATATCGCAAGTAGACTTTGCTAATTTACCTCGATCGACGCGGCCCGGGCGGAAACTCCAAAAGTATCGTCGGGCACCGACACCTGAGGCGCGTCTACTCGGTTTCAGGCGCGGATAGTTCCACCAGTTCAAGCGACCAGGGAAGGCGGGCGCGCACCAGATCCCAGCGAGACCGGTCGAGCGTGATGACTGGCCAGTCAAATGTCGCGGCCACATAGACCGTATGTGCCGCGGCGATGTCTTTCAGATCATCGAGAGCGCCGATCACCCTGGATAACTCTGTCACCTGCTCAGTGCCGCTGAGGCCCGCCAGCTGCAGGTGCTCGAGTCGATCGACGACGCCGTCGATTTCGTCGCACTGTTCGTCGGATAGAACTGCCTGTGCGACTGCCAGAGTGATAGCCGGAACGGACATGCGGATCTGTCGCGCGTCCATGCTCGCGATCATGCGTGCGACGTTGTCACTGCCGTGTCCGAAGGCGTCGATCAGGGTGTCGTCGAGTACGTACCCTGTCACCGGCGACTGGCCTGCCGCTCGTCAAGCAGCTTTGCCAGGTGATCGGCTTGTTTCTCGCCCCACTCGACGGCGCCGGGGTTGTCGTTGGCCCGGGTGAGGCGTGCTTCCCATGCTTGACGTTTCCTGGCTCGAACGCTCTGGTAGGAATCGAGCAATTTCACGATTGTGGCTTCCATCGTCTCGCCCCGTTCGGCGATAGCGGCGAGGCGGTCCCTGGTTTCTCTGGAGACTTTCACAGTGGTTGATGCTGGCATACCGAAAGTATACGTCGAACCGGCACGGTAGACCTTAGTCGGGTTTGGAAGCTTGCTGGCTCGACCTGTGGGGGCCGCAACGCATAGTCGGGGTGTCCCGTCTTGGCGTCTGATCGGCGCGCCGACACGGCCTAGAGGCGCGGTACAGGCCGATCTCGTGCATCAGCATCGGGGGTTGAGTACTCGCCGAACCGCTGGATGTGCTCGGTCAGGTACGGCGAGACGGAGAGCGGAACTTTTCTGGGGAGGCTACGCGGCGAGCGTCGCAAGATCGGGTGCCTGGGTGCCCCAGCGATCGATTATGTACCTTGAGCCGGACGGTTGGTCTCATGCGCCGAGGTGACCGACCCGCCCGATGCGGGCACTGGATGGCGGTTTCCGACCCCTCAACGTTGCGATCTTAGTTGTCTTGCGGCTTCGACCAAGAGCGCAGCAGCTTGCTCTCCTGCGGGACAGTGGTCCGGCCACACCCGGTCGGCGATCACCGTAGTGACCGCAGCGACCGGCGCCTTGGCGGCGTGCGTGGCGATTGGGAGGGCGGCTGCGCCCCAAACCGTGGCACTGGCGCTGGCGCCGAGGCCAGTGCCGATCACTGTTCCGCACAATTTCGTCCACTTGGCACGTTTTCGGCTGCGGACGCGCTTGTTGTACTCCCCGACGAGTTCTTGCATCTCGGCCACTACGGTGGCGTCGGACAGCTGCTCGGTCGAGATCGTTTCGATCCATTCGTAAGTACTGCCGTCGCCATTCGCGCATCTCGTACAAGCCGGCCAGGGATACCGCTTCGCGTAAGGCGTCGTCGTGCGGCATTCCCGGATCGGCTGGCAACGCGAACTCGGCCACCAGCAGCTTGGCTAACCGCCACTGCGCATCACCAGGCTGGGCTTGGGCGACTTCATATCGCTGCAGCGATTGTCCATCCGGCGCAGTGCGTTGCCTGACATCAATGATGCATCGGCGGGCGCAGCCCCAGCCGCTGCCGCGTTTGATGACCATGGCGCTTGACCTGGCCTCCCGAGGTTGGTTCGTCTTTCCACTGCGCCCCAAAGACAAACGGCCGCTCCCGCGCTTTACCCACTGGGAACAACGGGCAACGCGCGATCCAGACCGCATCTATCAGTGGTGGTCGGCAGCTCCCTACAACATCGGCGTAGCAACCGGCCAAGTAAACTCGTGGTCATTGACTGCGACAGTGCCGGCCAAGAAGCACCTCCGCCTCGGTGGCGGGACGCCCACGGCGGGCTGGATGTCCTCAAGCGTCTCGCTGCGGAGGCGCAGCAACGCGTGCCAGCAACGCTGTCAGTGCGAACGCCAAGCGGTGGAACGCACCTTTACTTCCACGCGCCGAACGACACACACCTTCGCAACACAGCCGGTAAGCTCGGCTGGCACATTGATACGCGCGGCGTTGGTGGCTATGTCGTCGGTCCTGGCTCCGTGCGTTCTGACGGTTGGTACACGATCATCCAACATGCCCCAGTCGCACCGCTGCCTAGATGGTTAGTTGCTGCGCTGATGCCCACGACGCAATCGGCTCCGCTGCTGCAACACCTGACAGATCGTCACCGGAGTCGTTATCTTCAGGCCATCCTCGCCGGAGAAACCGAGGGGATCGTCAACGCCACACCTGGCACGCGGAACAACGCACTCAACAGAGCGGCGTTCATCCTCGGTCAACTCATCGCGGTGGGGCACTCTCCGAAGCAACGGCGATTGACGCACTTCGAAGAGCAGCTGGCCGTCATGTTGGGAGAGCGGGCTACCCAGGCCGAGATGACTCGGACGATTATGAGCGGATTGCGCGCCGGCAAGCGATGCCCCAGGAGCATCCGGTAACGAAACGGATAACTGTTCCGGCTAGGTGCCTTTCGGTTTATAGCGCAACAGCGCCACATCACCGATGGTCCGTGCTTCAACGAGTTGCATCCGCTTGTGCGGTGCGCCAGGGTAGCGTGCTGGGTTCAGAAAACGGGGCGCGCCAGCCTCGCCAACCACGATCGGCGCAATGGCCAGGTGAATCTCGTCAACAAGGCCTGAGGCGAGAAACGCCGTGTGGATGCTGCTGCCGCCCTCCACCATGAGACGCGCAATGCCACGTTCTCCCAGGTCATCAAGCAGCGCGCCAAAGTCCACCGTTGGACCAAGCGAGACAACGTCAGCCAGTCCGGCAAGTTGGCGGCGAAGCCCGTCAAAACCTCGGTCGGTCGTATAGGCTACCTTCTTATCGCCGTGATGCCAAAACTTCTGTTGTGGAGGCTAGCCTTGGGTGGACAACTCGGCGGCAACTGCTGCGCAACCCCAACAGAGGCTAACGCCCGCTCCGCCGTGGCCATAGTTGTGAATGAGACGTGTGCCTGCCGGCCCCTCTTCAGTGTCAAGTCGGACAGAGTGGCGAGCTGGCCGAAGTCCGACGCGAACGTCAAGCACCTGCGCCTCGCGAAGACGAGGCTCGATGGTAGCGCAGCGGTCAAGAATGCCGTCGGTAACAATTGGGTTAGGCCTACGGTCCCAGATATGTGGTTGTGCACTTCCGCCGAGAACGACGTGATCTTCATGCGGGTAGATCCCGATCAGGTCGAGCGAATCACCCGTGTCGACCTCCAGAAAATCGGTCAGGCCGGGATTGTTGACCACAACGTGTTGTCCGCGAATAGGATAAAGGTGCTCGTCAGCAATGAGACTCCGAGCACCCAGGCCAGTGCAGTTAACGATATGTGGCGCGAGATTGGCGATCGCATCAAGCGAGCTCACAGGGCTGATCTCGATAGCAGCGCCGGCCGCATGAAGTCGGTGAGTGAGATAGCCCAGATGGCGCGGCATATCAACCAACGGTGCCGTGTAGCGTTGCCCGTGGCGATAGCCACGTGGTAGGTCCTGCGGGGTGCAACGACGGCGGTCACGAAGCAGCTGCACCCAGTCAGAGGGGACGCGCTCAATGTTCGATACAGCAATGCCTGTCGCGAGCCGCACGCCAGTGTCGGGCTGTGTAGCAAGTTCGGTGAGCACATCGAGCGTGTGCTTGGCCCACTTTAGTACCAGCGCGGCAGGCTCGGCCATCCACGGCCCCCAGAGCGCTCCGGCGGCTGCGGAGGTCGTGTGCTTTGGCGGCTCGGCAGCTCGCACAAGGACCCGCTGACCAGCCTCTGCGAGCGTGATAGCAGTAGTCAACCCAATGATGCCCGCACCAATGACGACGACGTCGTGCACGCGGGTGCTCATCACGTCACCTAATGACGGACGGCGGTGCCGTTGATGGTTGCGGCGAGCACTGGGAGGAAGTCGCTTACATATTCGTTCTGGCCGCGTCGTCGGAGCCGCACGTGCAGGGTGCGGAGCACGTCCATGCTGCGCGCTGAGGTAACCGTGGTGGCGCGGGCGACAGCGCGCTGCCCTTCGGTACATGCTTGCTCCAGGTCGCCACGACATGCGGCGGCTACGGCGAGCCAGGCTCCCTCGAACATGGCGCGGCGCTGCTGGCTTTCGTCACTCAGCGAGGCATTGTGAGCTCCTGTGAACAGGAGCTGCTGCCCACGAATGAGCAGCGGTCGTGCTGCCGCGCGGTCGCCGTTATCAAGTGCGCGCTTCGCGGCATGGGTAAGTGCGTAGCCGGCTTGGGTGTCCAGGTGATTAGGCGTCAAGAAGTACATCCACGCTGGTTCGTCATGACCGCGTTGTTCAAGAACGTGCAGTCCCTCCTTATAGGCGCGCTCAAACGCCGCCAGCTCACCCGCGACGGCGTAGCCGTACGCAGCCCTACTCAACACGGAAGCCTTGACGGTCGCCGGCACACCTACCGCTGCGCGCTGGGCCGCTGTACCCAGGGCGACCGCATCACCGGATTCGCCACAGCTAGCCGCTTGGAATGCGAGATCGGCTAGCACGTGCGCAGCCATCGACCGATAGCCGGCTTCAGCGGCCATGCGAAGTGCCGTGAAGAAGTACCGCTGCGCACGACCATGGACACCTGCGTCAAATGCCATCCAGCCAGCGAGCTGACCAAGCTCGGCAAGACACGCGAACAAGCGGCTTTCGATCTTTCCTGAATGGCCTGCTTGGCGAAGAACGACCGCGACCGCGCGAAACTGTGCGTCCACGTAGGTCAGGTGTGTTCCGCCACCGTTGGCATCATCGAGCCGCTGCAGAAGGGGAATGCTCTGCTCGATTTGATCGAGCAGTGGGTTGCCGACCTTGCCGCCGGTGAGCGCTGAGGCCAAACGGTCCATCGTGTCTGGGTTGTAGCCATCAATCACTGTTGCTAGCGCGGAGCCCGTCACAGCAAGGAACTGCCGTCGATCCACCAGACCGGCCACCAACCAATCATCCAGAATCGCCAATGCGCCATCCCGCGACCACGGTTGCGTGATGCCCGTGACTGCGGGGGACGATTGCCGGGGAGATCCCCGCACGACCCCGACCCTGCCAGAGCTCATCGATGCTGAGGGCTCGGCCTAGCTCACGCGCCAGGACGCTCGCGACATAGGTCGGCAGCGGCGGCCGAGGCACACTCCCGCTGTCGCGCCAGTGGTACGGCGTGCTCTCCGCCACAGTGCCGACGCCGTAGAGCCGGTTGATACGGCGCCCAAGCGTGCGCGGCGACCAGTTCAACTCGGTCAGCAGCGCAGCCAAGACCTGGTTCTGTTGCCCCAACATCCCATCCCGTACACCCGATGTTGTGCACCGTTCTACCACCTGCGGCGATCCGTGCGACAGACGCCCTAGCCCTAGTTAACAGTCTTGACAGCTTGCGCCCCTGCCAATCTGTCCACGAACGCAGCGCACTGGATGTCATGGCACCGCATCGCGAACAGAGAAACAAGCAGCATGCATCGGGCCTGCTTCGTAACTTGCCAGTACGGCGCTGAGCGGTGCGTAGCCCCGTGAGTTCCCCGCTCCCAGCTGCCCTTCCGCTGACGAGAGCCCAAGACGGGCTTCCGATTACTGCGAGTGACCCGGTGACTGAGTGCCGGTGTTTCCTGCCGACTAAGCCACCGGCAACCGGGGAGTGGTGGCGGCCCGACCTTGACGACGACCCTGGCAAGCACGTGCAAGCAGTAGTTCGTTACGGCGAGTCCCCGGAGCTGCGCCGCGCTGTCCGACGATCGGACGACACCGGATGGGACGAACGCGGCGCGATGGTCGAGTTTGTCGACATCACGCCACCAATGCGGTGGGAACGAATCGGGCGGTGCTGGGACAACACGCCGCATCCGGTTGTTGCTGTCCGGCAAGAAGCCGATGGGACGTGGAGCATCCTTGATGGATAGCCGAGCGCACCGATCTGCGGGCCATGTGCACGAGGAACGGGTCGCAGAGTTCGTCTACTTCCTCGCAGCAGAAGGTCACGTCGACAGCTTGATGCAGGAACACGTGCGCACCGACTCAGGCACCTGCGCGGAGTGCGGTAAACCCTGGCCATGCAACCGGCGAAGACTAGCGGATCAAGCGCTTGAGGTGTTACATCGGGTGGCTGTGATTCCTGAGTGGTATATTCAGACGGACAGTCTCAGCCCAGCCAACAATGTCCAGTGGAAGACGACATTGTGCTTCCGTACCACCAGTTGGGATCAACCAGCGCGGCTCACAGATCATCCCACTCGATGCTCGGTAAGCCACACCACGAGGACGGCTCTGGCCAGTATTATGGCCTTTACATGCCGTTGTAATTGCAAAATGCCGACCTGCGGCCGCCGCCCTCTTCGGTCGATCCGCGGAGTGGCTGCACGGCTAGCTGGCCAGCACGTAAGCGCGGGCGAACCACGTACCAATCTCGGCCCGATGCAGATGTCCGGACACACCGCGATCGCCCTCAACCGCCATCACGGCGTGAATGTGCACCGCACCATCCACGATTTCACCTGTGCCGGACATCTCGGCCGGCACCGAGTATTCCGTAATGATGTCTTTGCTCGCGTCGTCCTCGGGCATTGTGGAGATCGTGAACGAATCCGCCGCGCCGATCAGGCTGACGATCGCCCCGTTTGTGACGCCGAGCTGCGCGGCCTGCTTGGCGATGGTCTCCATCAACTCAGCGTTGCGGATCTCGATGACGTGCATCGGCTACCTTCCGATCGTGGGGGCGAGCACCTGAAGCATCGCGGCGGAACACCAGCGTGCGCCGGCATCGTTGCTGTCAACCGCCTCCCGCGCAAACCGACCGGCCGCGACCACCAGCCGGGGGAACGAAGTCGGGGTTCGCACCATGCGCTCCGCAGTGGCCCAGTCGATGCCGCACACACGCGCCGCGACGGCGATCATGTACCGCTCCCGCATCTGGAGATCGTGATGCAGGGCATCGGCCACTCGTGCGGCCTCGTCTTGGCCAGGGAGCTTGGCGAGGATGCCGGCCGCGTTCACCCGCAGCACCGCGTTGTCCCCGTCATCCATCCAACGTCGCAGATTCGCCACCGTGCCACGGTCTACGAACGCCGCCAATGCGCGATCAACTTGGTGGGTGGTCTGGACCAGAGTCAGTGGAGTGGGGTCGTTGCCAGCGGCACTGGCGGCCAGTTCGGTGGCGAGCTTCGCGTTCGCGGCCACCAGGCCGGCCGTGGCGAGAAAGTCTCTGCGGTTCATGGCCGCCAAGCTCAACTCGGCGGCTGTGCGGACCTCTCGCAGCGCGTCCCCAGCACCCATCGCTGTAAACCCCTGTAAACCGCTCAACAGTTCCATCTCGGCGTGTGGACGGACAGCCTAGCCCGTGTGCGATTCCGTGGCGATCAGCTCACGCTCAGCGACTGGCTCTCCTACTGGCTAGCCCGCTGGCGCGGCTACCGCACCCAGAAGCAGCGGCGCCGTGGCTGACCACGACTGCCGGTGTACTAATTGAGCCCGGTGAGCTGATCACCGTTGAACTCGGCCGTTACCGCTATGGTGACCCGGCCCCAAACTTCCGGTTGGAGTACCACGACGCTGACAGCTCGGAATCGCCCAGCGTCGTCAACCACCACGATGTGGCGCTAGCGACCTTGGTCGCTAGGGATTCCTCGGAGTCCACGCGGATCAGCTACCTCAGCCAGCGTTTGACGGGCGCGAAACCTGGTCGACACAGGACTGTTCGACGCTGTGGCAGGGGTGTGCCATAAGGTGGTAATGCTGATGCCAACGCAACGCTGGGGCGAGTTCGCCACCGCTGTATACGCATTCGATGGGGTTCGGGCCGCGTCACGAGCGAGCCAACCAACCGGAGGCGCCCTGGCGATTCCGGGGTGGGAGGCCTACCGCAGCCCAGGCTTCTTTGACGAGATGCTGGCCGACGGACCCACGGCACCGACGCTGCGCGTTGACGACGCTTCAGATAACCCGGCGGACGGATAGGAGAACGCGATGTTGTTGGCACGGATCGCGGAATCACTGTACTGGGCTGGGCGC
Source organism: Pseudonocardia sp. (assembly GCA_019244295.1). Lineage (GTDB taxonomy): Bacteria > Actinomycetota > Actinomycetes > Mycobacteriales > Pseudonocardiaceae > Pseudonocardia. Next base: position 8,127 of record JAFASX010000002.1, on the reverse strand, counting down.
TATCTGGAGCGCGCCGAGGACACCGCGCGCATGATCACAGTACACACCGACCTGCTGCGTGACCTGCCGCTGGCCGCCGGCGTGGGATGGACCCCGCTGCTGGCGGTGACCGGCTGCTCCGAGGAGTTCCTCGACCGGCACACCTGCCCGGAAGAGGACGACGTCGTCGGTTTTCTCGCCACTGACCCGAAGAACCGGGGCTCAATTCTGTCCAGCTTGGCCCATGCCCGTGCCAACCTGCGGGCCAGCCGGGTGGTGTTGCCGAACTCGTCCTGGGAAGTGGCCAACCACCTGCATGGCTGGGCGGCCGGCAGCGCCAACGACGCCCGAGACCGCGGCACCAGGCCAGGCTGGATGCAGGTGGTGATCTTCGGATGTCAGCTGCTGGGTGGATCGCTGGCGGGCACTATGTGCCACGACGAGGCGTACGGCTTCCTGCAGCTCGGCCGGCACATTGAGCGCGCCGACATGACCATTCGGGTGCTGGGCGTGCAGGCGGGGGTGTTGGTTGGCCAGCCGCCGGCCGGCGTTGCCGCTGACTACCGGGACGTGACCTGGGCCAGCGTGCTACGTTCGCTGTGCGCGCACCAGACGTTCTCGCGCACTGAGGGTGGCGGGATCTCCGGCCCGGCCGCGTTGCGTTTCCTGCTGCAGGACCAGCGGTTTCCCCGGTCGGTCCGCTTCTGCGTCGCCTCGGCCGGCCGGAAAGCCAGCCAGCTTCCCACCCCGGAGCCGGTGGTTGCCCAGTGCACGGCGGCGCAGGACCGGCTGGACGGCCTGGTGATCACCGAACTGACCACGCCTAACGAGCTGAACGACCTGGCCGACAAGGTCGAGCTGGACATTGGCGAGATCCACGAGGCGCTGGCGAGCACCTATTTCACCCCGGTGTTGGAGGAAACCGCCTGAGCCACATGCGGGGGAAGGCCGAGAAGGTTCACGCGTACCGAGAAACATGATCACGTCGCCCATCCGGGTGGGCTGAGCAACGGGAGGGACCTGCGGCGGGCAGCCAACGGTAACCTAGCTAAACCACCCCAGCACAGCGGAGGTGGCCTTGTATGAGCTCCGAGCCGGCGACCGCTGCGGCACTCGGACCCGTCACTGGTTACCGTCCATTGCCAGCGGTGTACGACGAGATGATCGACGGCGAGGGGCGGGCGCGTGAGCCCTGGTCGCACGTCGGTCGGCTGATCGACGGTCTCGGCGTTCCCGAGCTGGCTCGCCGGCGTGGCGAGGCCGCCCGGCTGTTGACCAATGACGGCGTGCAGTATCAGCCGTCGCCGGCGGATCCGGGGGCGGCCAGCGAGGTTCGCGCCCCTCAGCGCTGGGAGTTGGACCCGGTGCCGGTGATGCTTGGCAGCGGGCAGTGGGCCGAACTGGAGCTCGGAGTTATTCAGCGGGCGGAGCTGCTGAGCTTGATCCTCGCCGACCTCTACGGGCGACGGCTGCTGCTGCGTTCCGGGCTGATCCCGCCGGAATTGGTGTACGACCACCCGAGCTTCCTGCGCGAAGCCGACCAGATCCTCATCCCGGGCTCCCAGCTACCCTTGTGCGCCGTCGACCTGGCACGCGATGCCGGCGGTAGCTGGTGGGCGTTGACCGACCGCGCGCAGACTCCGTCTGGGTTCGGCTACGCCCTGGAGAACCGGGTCGTTGTTTCCCGTGTCTTTCCCAGCATGTACCGCAACGTACAGGCACACCGGCTGGCCCCATTCTTCCGGACCCTTCGCTCGGCGCTGCGCGCGGCGGCACCGCGGGGAGTGGACGAGCCACAGATCGTGGTGCTCACCCCCGGTCCGTGGAGCGAGACCGCGTTCGAGCACGCTTTCCTCGCTTCCTACCTCGGCTACGCGCTGGTGGAAGGCGCCGACCTGACGGTGCGCGGCGGGAGGGTGTGGCTGCGCTCGCTCGGCCAGCTGGAAGCGGTCGACGTGATCCTGCGCCGGGTGGACAGCTCCTACTGCGATCCGCTGGAGCTGCGCTCGGAGTCCCTGCTGGGCGTACCGGGGCTGTTGGAAACCTGCCGGTTGGGCACGGTATCGGTGGTGAACCCGATTGGCTCCGGGGTGTTGGAGAACCCCAGCCTGCTGCCGTTGCTACCGCGGCTATGCCAGCACATGCTCGGCCAGTCACTGCGGCTGCCCTCGGTGCCGACCTGGTGGTGCGGCGAACCCGACGATCAGCGGTACGTACTGGCCCACCTTGAGCAGCTCGTGGTGAAGACCACCAGCCGAGAGCCCGACGCACAGACCCTGCTCGGATGGGAGCTCAGCGCCGCCAAGCGCGACGAGCTGCGCCGGCGGATCGAGGCAAGGCCGCACAGCTGGGTCGGACAGCAGCCGCTGGAGTTGTCCACCGTCCCGGCGTTCACCGACCGTGGCCTGGAACCCCAACACATGCTGATGCGCACGTACCTGGTTGCGCGGGGCGAGTCGTACACCGCGATGCCGGGCGCGCTGGCCAGGATCGCCCCGACGACCCGAGGCGCGCTGATCAATCGCGGCGCCGGGCACCGCGCGGTGTACAAGGACGTTTGGGTAGCTGCCTCCGAGCCCGAGGAGCTGACCGGCTTCTGGCTGCGGTCGGACCAGCCGATCGAGGCGGAGCCGGCCGCGGAGCTGCTACCCACCTCCAGAGCGGCGGAGAACCTGTTTTGGTTTGGCCGCTACGCGGAACGCGCCGAAAGCCTGGTTCGGCTATTGCGGGTGGTGGAGGATCGAACCAACGACTTCGCCGACGGCATGACGCCCGCCGGTAACGCATGTCTGCGGACGCTGCGGGACGCGCTGGCCGAGGTCAGTGGTGGCGACGCGACGTCCGACGACGATCACTCTCGGGTGGATGCCCAACTGGAGGCTGAACTGCAAGCCCTGATCACCAACCCGGCCCGCCCCGGCGGCTTGGCTTATGCGGTCCGCCGGCTTCGGGACGCCGCGTACCGGGTGCGTGACCAGCTCTCGGCGGACACCTGGCTGGTGTTCAGCGCACTCGAGCGGGAGCTGCTCGGGCCCGCTGGCGGCGCCGCTGAGCAGGCGCCCGGTCGGCTCGCCAGGGTGCTGAGCAGCTTGCTCGCCCTGGGCGGCCTGACCGCCGAGAGCATGACACGTGATCAGGGCTGGCGGTTCATGAACGTCGGGCGGAGGCTGGAACGGGCGCTGCAGATGCTCGGCCTGCTGCGCTCCACGGTGACGGTCGCGCACGACACCGCGACCGACAGTCTGGTGCTCGAGTCAGTGCTCACCGCCGCTGAGTCGATCATCACGTATCGCCGTCGCTACCGGTCGCACGCGCAGCTGGACACGTTGCTGGACCTGCTATTGCTCGCCCCGGACAACCCGCGCTCGGTGGCTTACCAGCTCGAACTCCTCACGGTGGATGTCACAGCCGTGGCTCGCCGCGACGCCGCCGGCAGGTTGACTCACGCTGAGCGACTGGTGCTCGAGGCGTCTACCGCGCTGCGGCTGGCCGATCTCTGCCCGCTGGGCAGAGTCGACGAGCTGCCCGATGCCGCTGCCTCAGTTGCCTCCGGGGACGGACAGGTCCGCAGCCGGCCAGAGCTGGCGGCCTTTCTCGAGCACCTCACCGCGCTACTGAAGCGCTCCGCCGACGCGGTGGACGCCGAGCACTTCGCCCACCCGCTGCCTCAGCGGCCGCTGCCACCAGCCGACACCGGCCACGGTATCTATCTGAGGCTGGTGTGAGTGTCTATGGCGTACCGGGTCATCAACCGTACCGAATACCGCTACCCATCCACGGTGTCCGCCAGCTTCGGCGAGCTGATGATGTTGCCTCGAGATCTGCCAGGGCAACGCTGTCTGCGCAGCGCCTTGACGATTGAGCCCGAGCCGGGCGATCTGCGCGAGCGGGTCGACTTCTTCGGCAATCGGGCTACCTACTTCGCCGTGCTCGACCCACATACCCGACTCTCGGTCATCGCTGACTGCCTGGTGCGGGTACGCGGCCGGCGAGCTCAGCCGTCCAGCGACCCGATCGGTTGGGAACAGGCACGAGACCGGGTCCGCGGCGCCCGAGGATCTGGCCCCGGCGCCGATCTGGAGGCGCTGGACGCCCGGCAGTTCGTGCTCAACTCACCGCTGGTGACCCTCTCCACCCAGCTGGTGGATTACGCGACGGCATCGTTCAAACCGGAGCTGGGTCTGCTGGACGCCGTTCGGGGCCTGGCTTCCCGGATTCACCGCGACTTCGAGTATTTGCCCGGCGCCACCCAGGTCACCAGCACGATCGAGGACGTGCTGCGCTGCCGAGCCGGCGTCTGCCAGGACTTCGCACACCTCGCGATCGGCTGCCTGCGCTCGCTGGGGCTGGCCGCTCGGTACGTCAGCGGGTACCTGGAAACCCGGCCACCGCCCGGGAAGCCCCGGTTGGTTGGGGTCGACGTCTCACATGCGTGGTTCTCGGTGTTCCTGCCCGGCACCGGCTGGGTGGACATGGACCCGACCAACGACCAACTGGTGGACGACCACTACGTGACGACGGCGTGGGGACGCGACTACACCGACGTGCCACCCGTCAAAGGCGTGATCTTCACCCAGGGAGACCGTCAGGACCTGCGAGTAAGCGTCGACGTCATACCGGTCAGCGAGGACGGCATCGTCCCCGAAGACGCCGAGAGCTCCTCTGATAACGAAGCATCCGTGTCCGAACCGTGACCTGCCCGCAAGTAGCTCCAGCACCGCCAGGTATAAAAACTTTGGTACTTGTGTTCAGCTGCCCACGGTGCTACTGGCTCGTGTTCTTCGAGAACAGCGTGTGCTTACGGTGCGGCCGGTGACACCGACTCAGACTCAGACACCGACCTGGGCGCCGAAGAAGATGATGCCGCGCCAGACTTACATCGCCCCCGGGGCGGGCTCTGCCTGTCGTGCCGGCTCACCCACATCCGGCCGTCCGATGACGATGCCGATGCGTTGATCGCGTTCGCCGTCGCGGAGCACGCCAAGCGGCGGATGGTGTTCCAGCCGCTCGACCTCGGTCTGCCGATCATCTCGTGGGCCGACGAACCAGGCGGTCTCACGAGCGAGCCCTTCGCCCATTACCTACACACCGTGGTAGACAAACTCACCTGGGTCCACCATCGGGTGACGAGCCTCTCGGTGAGAGCGGCCGCGCGGCAGTGCTCCCGTCAGAAGCCTTCGGGTAGCAGCCGAAACGCGCCGAGATGGCGAGGCCGGACAGCGCGGAAGTGGCGGTGGTTCAACGTGGCGATCTCAGAGACGGCCATGCGTTCGGCGAGAGCGACGATCGAGGCATCGGCTGTGCCCAGCGGGAAGTCGGCGTAGATGCCGATCAGCTCGGCGATACGGGCGAGGTCCACGGAGGTGATTTCCACTTGGATCATCTCCCGCCGGGCCAGCGACCGAATGAAGACCGCCTCCACCTTCGGACCCATGTCGCGCTCGATGAGGTAGCAGACCTCGTGCACGACATAGGGGCTGATCAGCAGATCACCCCGGTAGTGGTCGAAGAAGTCCACGCAGCGACGATGGTCAGCATCGGTCGGGACCAAGGCGGCCACCACCGGACCGGTATCGACCAGGATCACGTACCGGTTCCCCGCAATTCCGTGCGGATGATCTGTTTGGCCTCCGCCCCCAGATGGGGATTGGGACTGGTCCCGATGCCGGTGAAGCTCAGCCGGTGCGGCCGGTGCTCCTCGGTCGAGGTGAGCAGGCGCAGCGCATGCCGGCGCAGCTCATCGGCCTGGGTCGCGCTGAGCCGGTCGATGAGGCGGTGCAACTCCGGGTAACGGTCCTCGGCGACACTCACGTACTTATCGTACCGTTCAGAGCAGCACCGATATCGACGATCACGACGAGATCGGGCTGGCGCACAGGTAGAGGCTGCTGGGATCGGTACGGGCCACCACGCGGACGGCGTTGGTATGGCCGCCCGATCCGTCATGCTGGTCAGCGGCTCATCCACGACACTTGTTCGTATGAGAGTACGGCGGTGACCGCCCGGCGTCCGAGCGAGCGGCTGCGGCGCCCGCAGCCGCTGCTTCGTCGCCGGATCAGATCCGGTCGGGGGGCGACCGAGCAGCCGAACGTGACCGGCGACGAAGACGTTCCGCTCACGCTCAGGTTCTGGTTGGTGATCGTGCTGACCGGCGTCGGTGCGGGCTTGTTCGGAGTCCTGCTGATGATGCTGTTGTTTACGGTGTCCGATCTGGGGTTCGGGCCCGGTGCGGGGTGGGGCAACTTCCAGGATGCGGTGATCAGGGCCTCAGCGTGGGGGCGAGTCGTGCCATTGTTGATCGCGGGTGTGATCGGCGGACTCGGTTGGTTCGTGCTGTGCCGCTACGTGCCGGGACGCTCGGACGTCGACGACGCCATCTGGACTGGTGATGGCTCACTCTCATTCAGTCGCAGCGCTGGGACGTCGGTGCTGTCGGAGATCGTGGTGGGATTGGGTGCCTCCCTTGGCCGCGAGGCGGCGCCGAAACTGATGGGCGGGGTATGCGCAAGCCTGCTGGCACGGTGGTCAGGTTTGTCGGTGCCGCAGCGGCGGCTGCTCGTCGCGTGTGGCGCCGGCGCCGGGTTGGCGTGCGTGTACAACGTTCCGCTGGGTGGGGCGCTGTTCACCGCGGAGGTGCTGGTGGGCACGGTACGGTTGCCGGTGATCCTTCCGGCTGTGGGATGCTCATCGGTCGCCACGCTCGTGGCGTGGCTTTACCTGCCGACGCAGCAGACCTACCCGAGCGTCCCCGACTACGGGTTCCACCCGGCGCAGCTGGGTTGGGCGGTGCTGGCCGGCCCGCTGATCGGGGTGATCGCGGTCGGTTTCGTGCGCATGGTCGGCTGGGTCTCGCATTTCAGACCGAGCGGGTGGCCGGCTTTGGTCGCGCCGTTGGCCGCGTTCACCGTGCTGGCAGGGATCGGGCTGCGGTACCCACAGCTGTACGGCAACGGCAAGGACATGGCCGAGCAGGCCTTTCTCGGCACCGGACCGATGCTGCTGTTCGCCACGCTCTTCGTGCTCAAACCGCTGGTTACCTGCCTGTGTCTGGGCAGCGGCGTCTCCGGCGGGCTGTTCACCCCAACGCTGTCCATCGGCGCGGTGCTGGGCGCCTTCCTGGGTTCGGCGTGGTCGTTGCTCTGGCCCGGGACCCCGGTCGGGGCCTACGCGATAATCGGCGCGGCGGCGATGATGGGCGCCGGGATGCAGGCCCCGCTCGCCGGCCTGGCACTGATGCTGGAGCTGAGCCACCGCGGCTTCGGATTGACCGTCCCGATGGCTTTCGCAACCGTCATGGCGACCGCCATAGCCCGATGGATCGACGGTTACTCCATCTACTCCGCCCGGCTCGCCCCGCAACCAGTTCAGCCACGCCGCCCGCCCTCGTGATCGCTGGTCAGCGTGAGATCACCGTGGGGTCCATCCCTCCTCGTGATGACCCTGGGTGACACAATGCGACTGACCGCCAGCGACTCAGCCCCACCGGCGACCGCCACCGTGCCGCCCGGCCGCGCCCTCGAAAAGCCGATTGATCAGGTCATCGCCGATACCAAAACCCGCGCCTTGGACAATGGCGCGGCCGAAATTACCGGTCAGGAAATTATTGAGGAGGCCACCGCCGGCGCCGCCCTGCGGCGGTTGGGCATACTGCGTTTGCTGGTAGGAGGGCCGCGGGTACTGAGCCTGCGGATACTGGGGCTCTGGGTAAGCCGGTGGCGCGGCCGAGAACGCCTGCTGCTGCGCTTGATTGGCCACAAACCCGTGGATAGCTTGCAGCAGCGATGTCATCTGATTCTGCTCCTGCTGAATCCGCAATGCGATCTCTCGCAGGTCCAGCTGCCACTCGCGGGCATTCTGATCACCCCTCTGTACCGCGTTTTGCAGTTTCTGGCTCAGCGCGGACAGTGCTTGGATTGTCTGCTGGCTCTGGCTTTCCAGCTGCTGGTAACCGCGATCGATTGCCTGCACGTCCATCGTTTCCCGATCCTTCCGACTGATAATTGTGACGTTACTCTCCGCCTGCGTAGACGGGTTCCGGCCGGCGGAAAATCCGCACCGCGGCGAGGTGACCGGTGCCATCCTCGTCAGACAGCGCGTCGAGCCGGCTAGCAATGTGCTCCTCAACCGCCAGGTATTTCCGACCCGCCC
>JAFASX010000106.1 GCA_019244295.1 Pseudonocardia sp. | reverse complement strand
CGTACATCCCGGTTTCACGGAGCCAGAAGTGGCACTGCGTACCGCCGGGGTACCGGTGCATCGAGCGCTGACCCTCGAGGCTGACGGCTACCAGTTACGGACCGACGCCGTTCCCGAAGCCGCTGACCTGGTGGTAATCGGCAACCCTACGAACCCCACCTCGGTGCTGCACCCGGCTGACGCGGTGCGCGCGCTGGCCCGCCCCGGGCGCGTGCTGGTGGTGGACGAAGCGTTTGCCGACTCGCTGCCCGGTGAACCCGAGTCGGTGGCCGCCGACCGGCGTACCCCGGGGCTGCTGGTGCTGCGTAGCTTGACCAAGACCTGGGCGTTGCCTGGTTTGCGTGCCGGGTACGCCCTTGGCGAGCCTGAGCTGTTGAGCCGCTTAGCCAAAAGCCGCCCCCGATGGCCGGTTGGCACCCTGGTGCTGGAGGCGGTGGCGGCATGCTGCGCTCCGGTGGCGGTAGCCGAGGCGGCGGTTGGCGCGGCCGAGCTGGTGGCTCATCGTCGGTGGTTGGTAGAGGCACTTGCTGAACTGCCTGGAGTGACGGTGCAATTGCCGGCGGCCGCGCCGTTTCTGCTGCTGCGGGTTCCGGACGGGCCGGCGGTACGGGCATCGCTGCGCGCCAGCGGTATCGCGGTCCGCCGCGCCGACACCTTCCCCGGCCTGACCGCCGATCATCTGCGGATAGCGGTTCGTCCACCATGGCAGGCTCGGATACTGGTCGAGGTATTGTGTAAAGCTGTCGGTGCCCCGCACTACGGTGCGGGTATGCGAGCAGGATCAAGCGGATGACGGCCCGGCTAGGGGACGTGGTCGCCGCCTTGGAAGCGGCCTACCCACCAGGGCTGGCGGAGTCGTGGGACGCGGTCGGGCTGGTCTGTGGCGACCCCGACGAGTTGGTGCACCGAGTGTTGGTGGCGGTCGACCCGGTACCGGAGGTCGTCGAGGAGGCGGTGGAAGCGTCCGCGCAGCTGTTGGTGACCCACCATCCGCTGTTGCTGCGCGGGGTACATGGGGTGCCGGCTGATCACCCCAAGGGTCGGCTGGTGCATCGGCTCATCCGGGCTGAGGTGGGGCTGCTCACCGCGCATACCAACGCCGATTCCGCCGATCCCGGAGTGTCCGACGCGCTCGCGGCCGCGCTCGGGCTGGCTGTGACCGGTCCGCTGCGGCCACGCCACACCGAGCGGCTTGACAAGATTGTGACCTTCGTGCCGGTCGGTGACCCGGCGGCGAAGGTACTCGACGCGCTGGCCGAGGCCGGGGCGGGTCGGATCGGCGATTACAGCCACTGTTGCTGGAGCACCGAGGGTACTGGTCAGTTCTTGCCGCGCGACGGAGCCCGACCGGCCATTGGCCGCGTCGGTGAGCTGGAACGGGTCGCGGAGACCCGATTGGAGCTCGTGCTGCCGCGAAGCCGTCGGCGGGAGGTCGTCGAGGCGTTGCGCGCCGCTCACCCGTATGAGGAGCCTGCGTTCGGCGTGCTTGAGCTAGCCGATCTCCCTGGCCGGGTCGGACTGGGCCGGGTCGGTGAGCTGGCCCAGTCCGAGCCATTGGCCGCGTTCACTCGTCGCGTGGCAAGCGCGCTGCCGGCCACCGTATGGGGAGTGCGGGCGGCTGGGGACCCACAGCGGCCGGTGCGTCGTGTCGCGGTCTGCGGCGGGGCAGGTGACTCGGTGTTGGACGCGGCCTGCTCAGCCGAGGTCGACGCATATCTGACCGCCGACCTGCGCCATCATCCGGCCAGCGAACATCTGGTGGCCGGCACACCGCCGGGCCGATCGACCCCAGCATTGATCGATGTGGCGCATTGGGCATCCGAGTACCCGTGGTGTGCCCAGGCCGCCGGCGTGATCTCTGCCGCGTTTGGGAGTACGGTCGTGGCTTCCGTCTCGTGTCGGCGCACCGACCCGTGGACCGTCGGGGCCAGCGCAGGCGGCAGTTCCACAGGGAGGACCCGAGAGTGATCGCTGAACCCGTCGCGCAACAACGGCTACTTGAGCTCGCCGAAGCCGATACCGAACTCAGCCGAATCAACCACCGCCGGCGCGCCATGCCTGAGTTCGCCGAGATCACCCAGGCGGAGCGCGAGGTGCAGGGTCGCCGAGACGCGGTGGTGGCTATCGAGTCTGCGGCCGGCGATCTGGACCGGGACATTCGCCGCCTGGAGCGCGATGTCGATGGGGTGCGCGCCCGAGCCACTCGGGACCGAGGCTTGCTTTCCAGCCCCAAAGTATCCGCGAAACAGGCGGCTGACTTGCAGCATGAGCTGGACACCCTGGCCCGGCGTCAGAGTGTGTTGGAGGATGAGCTGCTGGAGGTTATGGAGCGGCGCGAGGCTGTCGAGGCAAACCTGGACAATGCGAAAACCGAGCTGGCCGCCGCTGAGCGGGTGCTTGCTGAGGTGACCGCGCGTCGGGAGGCGGTGTTGGCGGATCTGGATGCGGCCGAGGCTGGTCGTCGTCGGGACCGGGCTTTGATCGTTAGTGAGTTACCCGCCGACTTGCTGGCGCTCTATGACAAGCTGCGTGAGCAGGGCGGCATCGGCGCGGCGGCGCTGCGGGCCGGGCGCTGCGGCGCCTGCCAGCTCGAGCTGGATCGTGCGGAGCTCAGCCATGTCAAGACAGCGGCGCCGGATGCCGTGCTCAGGCACGAGGAATGTGGAGTGATCATGGTTCGGACCGCGGAGTCAGGAATATGAGGCTGCTGGTAGAAGCCGATGGAGGGTCGCGGGGCAATCCCGGTCCGGCGGGGTACGGGGCCGTGGTGCTTGATGCGGAAAGCGGTGAGGTTCTCGCTGAGCGTTCCGAGGGTCTCGGGATAGCCACCAACAACGTCGCGGAGTACCGGGGATTGATTGCTGGGCTGCGGGCTGCGATCGAGTTGGGCGGCACTGACGTCGAAGTCAGGATGGACTCCAAGCTGGTGGTGGAGCAGATGTCCGGGCGATGGAAGGTCAAGCATCCGGCCATGCAGCCGCTCGCGCGCGAGGCGGCTGGGCTGGTTCGCCAGCTGGGCTCGGTGCGTTTTGGTTGGGTTCCCCGGGAACGGAATAAGCGCGCCGACCGGTTAGCCAACCTGGCGATGGACGCTCAGGCCGCTCGGTGAGCTCGGAGGCACCGGCTTCGGGGCTCTGGACAGGTCAGGCTGGTCAGCCGACCCGGTTGTTGTTGCTGCGCCATGGTCAGACCGTGATGTCCGCGCAGCGCCGATACTCAGGGCGTGGCGACCCGGAGCTGACCAAGCTAGGGCGTGCCCAGGTCGATGCGGTGGCCAAGGGAATCCGCGGGATCGAGGGCTGCGACTCGGTGGTAGCCGCGCTCTGCTCGCCGCTTCGTCGGGCCCGCCAGACCGCCGAACCGGTGGCGCATGCTCTCGACGTGCCGATACAACTCCACGATAGCCTTGTGGAGACCGACTTCGGCGATTGGGAAGGGCTTACCTTCGCCGAGGCCCGCGCGCGTGACCCAGCGCTGCACCAGCGTTGGCTCGGCGATGACACCGTGCCAGCGCCGGGCGGGGAGAGCTTCGCCGATGTCGGTCTGCGGGTAGGCAAGCTGCTCGACGAATTGGTCATCGGGTACCCGGGACAGACCGTGTTGCTGGTCAGCCATGTCACGCCGATCAAGGTAGTGCTGAGACTGGCGCTGGACACCGGTCCTTCACTGCTATTCCGCCTGCACCTGGACTTAGCGTCATTGTCGATCGCGGAGTTTTACCCTGATGGAGGAGCTTCGGTGCGGGGGGTGAATCTGCGGTTCTCGTGAGTCGATCAGGGCTCAACGCTGGTCCGCTGGCTCGGCTTCGGCGGACGCGCGGTTCGGTAGGTCACAAACCCGGTTGATCGATCGGCTCTTCCACGAGCCTGGTGTGGCATCGGGGACCGACAATTTTTCGGCACCATGTCCCGGACGTCTTGGCGCAGGCTCGCCCGAGTGGCTGGCTGGAGGGGTGCTTTGCCGGTGGCGCCTATACTTCCAGAAGCGGACGAGTTGGCCGGGCGGCCGCGTCGGCGAGGTGTATTCGTGCCCGCCGCCGAGGAAAGTCCGGACTCCGTAGGGCAGGGTGGTTGCTAACGGCACCCCGGGGCGACCCGAGGGACAGTGCCACAGAAAACAGACCGCCTCTGGCGCACCAACGCCGGAGGTAAGGGTGAAACGGTGGTGTAAGAGACCACCAGCACCCCGGGTGACCGGGGTGGCTCGGTAAACCCCACCTGGAGCAAGGTCAGACAGCAGGCGTTCGAGGGCGGCCCGTCCGATGTCTGCGGGTAGACCGCACAGAGCCCGTCGGCGACGGCGGGCCTAGATGGATGGCCGCCGAACGGGCCGCCGCAAGGCACCCGGGAACAGGATCCGGCTTACAGGCCAGCTCATCCGCCCCACACTTTCGGACCAGTGCCAGTGGAGTGGGATATGGCTGTTGAGCTGGGCAAATAGCGCACAGGTCAGCTACGGCGCCGTGCCCGTCGCATGGCGCGATCGCCGCGCCACTTGGTTAGGTAGAAGGTCAGGAACTCCCAGAGGGAGAGGTGGTCACCAGCTCTTTTTGAGCGCATGCACGTAGTCCATCGCTCGTGATTAGTCTCAGGGAGTGCCCGTAGTGTGGACCATAATGTGGGCCAGGACGGGCATGCGGAGGGGCCAACGGCCGTGAGCAGTTTCGGAGCCAAGATCACAGCAGCGCGGAGACGCCGCGGCTGGTCGCAAGCACGCCTCGCGGCTGCGCTCGTCGAGGCGTCCGGGCGCCCAACGTTAGACCGGCACTATGTATCTCGCTGGGAGCGTGGGGACCGGACTCCCCGCGCCTTCTGGTTGCCCTACCTGGCACGCGTACTCGACCTTGATCTCACCGAGCTGGAACAGGCCAAGGCACGGGTTTTCGACGCGTCCGAGCAGGTCTTGGCAGCGCCGGTCGACAGACTCCCAGGCTATTCAACAACGCAGGTCGAGGAGATTTTCGAGCATCTGCGCGAACAATGGCACTGGCTTGTGAGGACTGACAACCTCTTGGGTCCGAGGTTCGCCCTCGACGGTGTACTGAATCAGCTAAGGGTGATCGAAGCCCTACTGAGTATGGATCTAAAATCGCTGCGAAACCGTGTTGTCCGGCTCGGCTCCCAGTACGCGGAGTCCGCCGCTTGGCTATACGAAGACTCCGGTGAACCGCTCCATGCGCGCTACTGGACTAGCCGATCTCTAGAGTGGGCCTACGAGGCTGATGACCTCAAAATGCAGTCGTGGACTCTCTTCCGACGCAGCCAGTTGGCCAGCCAGATCGATGATGTGGTTCAAGCAATTAAGCTTGCCCAGGTCGCCCGCCGGGATGAGAATCGGCTACCCTCACCCATGCGAGCCGCAATTCGCGTGCAAGAGGCTCGCGGACATGCAATGAATGGCGAAGAGAGGGCCGCTCAGCGGCTACTGGAGGAAGCTCATGCGTGGGCCACCGTTGACACTGTGGGAGATGCACGCGAAGGCCATGGATCTTTTTGCACAGCAAGCTATATCGAGGTAAACAGAGCCGCGGCTCTGGTGAATCTTGGTCAGGCGAAACGGGCGATCTCTGTTTATGAGCAAGCTCTACCTGGATTGCCAGCGGTCTACCAACGTGACCGAGCAGCGGCTCTAAGCGGCATGGCCGTCGCGTACGCTGCCGCGGACCAGCCGGCCCAAGCGGCAGGCTTGGCTATTAAATCACTCCGAGCGGCGCAGGCCACGGGTTCAGCTAGAATCACGGAAGAGATCAGTCGGGTGGCCATGTCTCTGCGACCGTACAGAAACGATCATTCTGTGCGTTCTCTCCTGGAAGAACTGGCCGACCGAGAGCTGTCTTAGTGCCTAGCTCAGTGATCACGGATGCCATGCGCCGAGCAATTCTCTTGTCAGCACACGGTCTGGGGAGCACAAGCCCCAATCCACCTGTCGGTTGCGTTATTCTCGACAGCAACGGTGTCATCGTGGGAGAGGGATATCACGAGCGCAAAGGAGAATCGCATGCGGAAGCGCATGCTCTCCGCGCCGCGGGCGCCCGCGCGCGTGGTGGTACTGCTGTCGTCACGCTCGAACCTTGCAATCATGTTGGCAGGACTCCGGCATGCCACCAGGCACTCATAGACGCTCAGGTCGCCAATGTCGCGGTGGCTCTTATCGACCCCACATCTCGCGGTGAGGGAGGAATCGCATTGCTGCGCCGAGCAGGCGTCAATGTCGAGGTTGGCGTACTCGCCAATGAGGCACGTCTGGTAGTTGGGCCTTGGCTGGATGCCCTCGAAGCTCGCCGCCCGTTTACCACCTTGGCTTATCGATTGTCAGCGAGCGGCATCTCGTCCGCTGATAGCGCCTTGCTATGCGAACGTCGCCACCAATTCGACGCAGTGTTAGATCTGTCCGGATTCTTGGAGGAGGGGAGAGCGGGCGCCCACCGACCGGACGTGATGAGTCTGCCAGGTTTGCGGCCACCATACGACCCAAAATCAACTCTGGAGGCGTTGTACACGGGAGGTGTGCGCTCCCTGCTGCTCCTCGGTCCTCCCGACATGGTTGCGCCATTTCTGGTTAGCCAGACCATTGACCGAATCGAGGTCGAGAGCACGCTCGTCACCGGTTCGTCACAGCAGGAATCCGGCTGGGAGTGTCTTCCACCTGGTTATCGCTGGACTTCCTTCACGCGAACCCGCGTCGGCGTGCTAGGATATGCCGTTCAGTATAATGATACGTCCGCCAATGTGAATTAGGCCAGTCCGAATGATTCGGACTTTCTACGGCCCCTAGTGTCTCGTAATGGAAATTCGTTTACCCGGCCCGGCTCACATAACAGCTGGTCAAATCATGATCTTCATTTCGTAAGGGTAAATTGACTACCATCACGAGAGAGCAATACTGGAAACCTGTGGATAAACAAGAACGGCTGTTGAACCTGTCCCCGTGGGACGCGGACGCGTTGCTGGCTGTGAATCGTCAGTACGCGATGGAGCATCTGGCGGACCCGAACGCGATCCTGGTCGCCGATCCGACTGGTTTCGCGAAAAAGGGCCAGTAATGCCGACATCGGCATTATGTTCCTTATGCCGACCACCGGATTATGCCGAGCGGCGGGGGTGGACGTGCTGGTCAGCGGCGATTGAGGCGCGTGAGCGGTCGGCATAATCCGAGCTTGTAATCCGGTGTTCTCCGTCTGCTGGGTGCGGCAAACGGACGGCCTCCAGCTGGCTATCGCCGGGAGCGCACCCATGAGCGGAGCCGAGATCATGCCTTACGCGCAGGAATCGCAGCAAGGAGCCCGTCGCGGTGACCGGAGTCTTCGCCGACCAGACGTAGACGCATCGGCGAGCCCGACCACGATGAAGGAGGTGACCGCCGGATTATGCCCACTACCCAGCAGCCGAAATCCCATTGACCAGCATCTTCACCGCCATACTCGGCATAACCCTGGGCTCGGCATAAGGAACTAAATCGGTGGGGGTTCAGCGGCAGTACTCGGGGACCCTGGGGCGGGTGGACAACTGTCAGATCGCCACGTTTCTGGCCTATGTGACCTCCGGTCAGGATCGGGTACTTATTGATCGACGATTGTATATGCCGGAGAAGTCGTGGATGGCCGATCTGATCCGCCGCGCGGCCGCTGGTGTGCCCTCCGACCTCGCGTTCGCGACCAGGACGGCGCAGGTCATGACATGATCAAACGGGTCCGGGCCGCCGGAGTCTTGTTCAGCTGGTTCACCGCGGACGAGGAATTCGGGCAGAACCCCGGCCTGTGTGACTTTCTTCAAGATAACCGTATCCCGTATGTGATGGCGGTACCGAAAAACACCAGTTCACCGACACGAAAGGACGGAAAGGTCGGATCGACGACATCGCGACACGGATCGACAGGAACACCTGGCAACGCCGCGCGTGCGGGATCGGATCGAAAGGTTTCCGAGTCTACGACTGGGCGCTGCTCGACTCGAGCGAACCCGACCGTCACTCATGATCCGACGCAACATCGACAACGGCGAACTCGCGTTCTACCGCTGCTACAATCCGCACCACGCCAGCTTCGGAGAACTGGTCAACGTGGCCGGGGCCCGCTGGCCCATTGAGGAATGCTTCGGATCCGCAAAAAACGAAGTCGGGGCTGGACAACTACCAAGTCCGCACCTGGAACGCCTGGCACCGACACATCACCCTGGCCATGCTCGCCCACACCTTCCTCGCCATTACCGCTCATAAAGCCAAAAAAGGGGTCCACACACAAGCCGAACAACAACCACACAACCCGACAATCAGACAACCCGCCCCGTCGACGTCTCATCACACTCACCCTCGCCGAAATCCGTCGACTGTCTCTCAAACACTGTGACACCCAGACCATCAACCACGGCCTGCGCTGGTCAACCTGGCGCCGACGACGCCAAACCCAAGCCCGCCGAGCGCACATCCAACACCGACTCCGAAAACAGGCACTGATGACCTGCTAATGATCTAGCGCTGTAGTACTAGGCTGATTTGTTGCGGGACTGCGCCCGGCGGGGGATGCGCGCCCCGGTGCTCGCGGTTGGGGACGGCGCGCTGGGGTTGGGGGGCGCGCTGCATGAGGTGTTTCCCGCGACCCGCGAGCAGCGCTGCTGGTTCCATTATGCCGACCTCTGGATTATGCCGATGTCTAGCCCGTCCGTCGAGTGACCGCTGTCTTGCAGCGCGCGCGACAGCGCCGCGATCATCGTTGTAGCGCGGGACGCTCCGCCAGCTGGCTGCGAACTGGCAGTATCCAGGCCATGAAGACGCCAGAGCCCGAGCGCCCGATCAGCCGGTTCGGCGTGGTCGAGCCTGCCAACCTACCCGAGGACCTGCGGGTTCGCATCCAGGCCATCGCGGAGAAGTCCGGATTTGTGCCGAACGTGTTCCGTGCACTGGCACGCCGGCCGGCCGAGTTGCGCGCGTTCATGGACTACCACGACGCGCTGATGACCCCGGCGGACGACGGCTCACCAACGCTGTCCGCCGCTGAGCGCGAGCTGATCGTGGTGGCCACCTCGGGCGCCAACCACTGCACCTACTGTGTGGTGGCGCACGGGGCAATCTTGCGCATCCGCAGCAAGGACCCCGAGCTGGCCGACCACGTAGCGACCAACCCCTACGGCGTGGCGCTCGAGCCGAGACAGCGCGCCATCGTGGACCTGGCGCTACAGCTGACCACAGACGCGGCGACCCTACGGGAGGAAGACCTGGACGCCGTGAGGGACGCCGGCCTCACCGACGAGGAAATCTGGGACGTGGGCGCAATCACGGCGCTGTTCGCTATGTCCAACCGGCTCGCGCACCTGACCGCGCTCCGTCCCAACTCCGAGTTCCTCCTGCTCGGCCGTACCGCGCGGCGCTAGTTCACCCGGTGGGGCGCAGACAGAGGACGGAGCCGTCTCGCTGCGTTCGCCCATGGCTGAAGTTGCGCTGGGGGCTGAAAACCGTTTTCAGGGTGGAGCCTGGTCGATGAATGCTGGAGGTCGATCCGTCTTCGGAAAGTCTCCAGGAAGGACGCATGGGTGGGCGAGAACGAGCAGGTCGGTCAAGGCCATCCGCGACGTTGGACAATCTTGTTTGCCCTGTACACCGCCTTGTTAGTGATCGTGGTAGACAACACGGTGCTCAATGTGGCATTGCCATCTATCGCTCGGGTATTCGAGGCGGGCACCGGCGGCTGCAAGCGGTGCTCGATGCCTACACGGTGGTCTTTGCCGGCTTGCTGATTCCAGCGGGCATTGCTTCAGACCGGTTCGGACGCAGGCGTGTGATGTTGGCGGGGTTGGTGGTGTTCGGTATCGGCTCGGGGTTGGCCGCGCTGTCCTGGTCGGTGTGGTGGCTGGTCGCGATGCGTGCGGTGATGGGAGCGGGCGGAGCGCTAGTGTTGCCGGCGACCCTGGCGGTGGTGGTGCAGGTGTTCCCCGCCGCGCAGCGGCCCAGAGCGTTCGCGATCTGGTTCGCTGTGGCATCTGGGGCACTGGCGATCGGCCCCGTGCTGGGCGGGCTGATTGTGTCGTGGTGGAGTTGGGCGGGGGTGTTCCTAATCAACCTGCCGATCGTGGTCGCCGCCGTGATGGGAATCGTGTGTCTGGTGCCCGAATCCTGTGACCCCGACACCCGGCCGCTCAACTTCCTGGCCGTCGGGTTAGTCACCGTCGGGCTGTGCGCATCGACCGAGGCTGTGATCACGCTCGGGGAGAGCCGTCCGTCCGCCGTGACCGCGGTGGGTGCTGGGGTGATCGCGTCGGCCGCGCTGGGTGGTTTCGGCTGGCAGCAGTACCGCGCGCCGACTCCTA
>JAFASX010000061.1 GCA_019244295.1 Pseudonocardia sp. | reverse complement strand
GAGACACCGTCAACGAATGGCTCACTAAGCACCCGAAGGTCGCTTTTCACTTCACCCCGACGGGTAGCTCTTGGCTCAACCAGGTGGAGATCTGGTTCGGCATCATCACCAAGCAGTCAATCAGGCGAGGAACCTTCAAATCGGTCCGGCTGCTCATCGACACAATCAACGACTACATCACACACTGGAACCAGAACGCGAAACCCTTCACCTGGACCGCCACGTCAGACGAGATCATCACCAAAGTTCGAGTCATGCACCAACAATTCAAGAAACTACTCGGCAGTAACGACAACCGCTAGCGAGGAGTTTCAATTACGAGACACTAGACGACGTAGTGCTTGCTGACCGGACCCAAATCTTGGTCAAGAGTTTCGGCCCCCCGAGCTCTGGCCTATGCGCGATCACCGAGGTCGGTACCGCCGTCGCGGTCAACACTCTTGCCCGGCAAGGGATTACTTACCGAGCCGACCGCACCGCCAACTGGCAGATCGCTAATAACGATCTCCTGCGCCCTGCTCGACCCAACCACCCGCGCATCAGTACCCGCCCTCGACCGCACCGCACGATACCCCGGCTACGCCAACTGGGAATGTACCTGGGGTATAGCCCACTTGGGCGGCCCTGAAGCCACCCTGCACCTTCTACTCACGGGTGCTCAGCCCTCCGGCTAGGGCGACCGACACCGCCACCGAAATGGCGGAGGCCAAGGTGGACGGCCGACAGCCCGACGATCAGCTCTGCGCCGAGGTCACTCAGCTCACCACCACGGCCGTGGCCAAACTCAAATAACCACGCGTTACTCGGCGGGTAGGCCGTTCGAGCGGCGAATCAGATTGACGATCTGGTCCATGATCTCGGTCAGCTCGTAGCTTTTGGGGGTGAAGACGGCTGCCACGCCGGCTTCGCGCAGGGCGGCTTCGTCAGCGGCCGGGATGATCCCGCCGACGATCACCGGTATGTCGTCGGCGCCGGCCTCGCGCAGACCGCGCAGCACGTCCGGCACCACCGACAGGTGCGAGCCAGACAGCACCGACAACCCCACCAGGTGCACGCCCTCCTGCACGGCGGCCGCCACGATCTGCGCTGGGGTAAGCCGAATGCCCTGGTAGACGACCTCGAACCCGGCGTCGCGGGCACGCACGGCGATCTGCTCCGCGCCGTTGGAGTGCCCGTCCAGCCCTGGTTTGCCCACCAGCATGCGCAGTCGGGTGCCCAGTTCCTCGCCGGTCGCGCGTACCCGCTCGCGCACGGCGGCCAGCCGCGCCGACGCCTCACCGCCACCGGTGGCCGCCCCGACCCCGGTCGGCGCCCGGTACTCGCCGAACACCGCGCGCAGCGCTCCCGCCCACTCGCCAGTGGTCACCCCGGCCCGCGCGCAAGCGAGCGTGGCTTCCATCAGGTTCACGTCGGTCTTGGCGGCATCCCGCAGCCCAACCAGCGCGTTCTCGACGGCCGCCTCATCGCGGGAGGCCCGCCAGCGCCGAACGGAGTCGATCGCCGCCTGTTCCACGGCCGGGTTGACCGTCTCAATCGCTTTCGCGCCCTCGGCCTGCAGTGGACTGGGCTCGGTGGTTTCGAAACGGTTCACTCCGACCACGACGTCGTCGCCGGATTCGATGCGCTGGCGCCGCCGCGCCAGCGAAGACACCAACTGGCCCTTTATGTAGCCGGACTCAACGGCGGCCACGGCCCCACCCATGCCCAGCACCCGGTCGATCTCCGCGCGAGCCCCGTCGACCAGCTCGTCGACCTTGGCCTCGACGACCCGGCTGCCGGCGAACAGGTCCTCGTACTCCAACAGATCGGTCTCGAACGCCAAGACCTGCTGCATCCGCAGCGCCCACTGCTGATCCCATGGTCGAGGCAGGCCGAGCGCTTCGTTCCACGCCGGTAGCTGGATCGACCGGGCCCTGGCGTCACGCGAGAGCGTCACCGCAAGCATTTCCAGCACGATGCGCTGGACGTTGTTCTCCGGCTGCGCCTCGGTCAACCCCAGCGAGTTGACCTGCACCCCGTACCTGAACCGTCGCCGCTTGGGGTCCTCGATGCCGTAGCGTTCGCGGGTGATCTCGTCCCAGAGCGCGACGAACGCCCGCATCTTGCACATTTCCTCGACAAACCGCAGCCCGGCGTTGACGAAGAACGAGATCCGCCCCACCACCTCGCCGAACTTCTCCGGCGGCACCTGGCCAGAGGCACGCACGGTGTCCAGCACGGCGATCGCGGTGGCCAGCGAGTACGCGATCTCCTGCACCGGGGTGGCCCCGGCCTCCTGCAGGTGGTATGGGCAGATGTTGATCGGATTCCAGCGCGGGACGTTCGTCACCGTCCAGGTCACCAGGTCGCTGGCCAGCCGCAGGCTGGGCTCCGGCGGGAACGCGTAGGTACCCCGGGACAGGTACTCCTTGACGATGTCGTTCTGCGTCGTGCCCGCCAACCGGCTTCGGATCTCAGCCGGGTCGACTTTCCGCGCCGCGGCTTGTTCCTGGGCTTGTTCCCGGGCTTGCTCCTCGGCCACCGCGATGTACAGGGCCAGCAACCACATGGCCGGCGCGTTGATCGTCATCGACGTGTTAGCTTCGACCAACGGGATCGCTTCGAACAGCTGGCGCATGTCGCCGATGTGGCTGATCGGCACGCCGACCTTGCCGACCTCGCCACGAGCCAGCTCATGGTCCGGGTCATAGCCGGTCTGGGTGGGCAGGTCGAACGCCACCGAAAGGCCGGTCTGGCCCTTAGCCAGATTCCGCCGGTATAGCGCGTTTGACGCGGCCGCCGACGAGTGGCCGGCGTAGGTTCGCATCACCCAGGGACGGTCGGCCTCGCGGTCGGTCGGATACGGCACCGGCTACCTCCGCTCGACGGTGAACTACCCGATCCTACGTGCCAGTAACGCCCGTGGGACGTTCCCCTGCTCACACCGCCGCGGTCCGCTGATCCTCTTCGCGGTCCGCTGATCCTCTTCGGCGCCGGTCACCCTTGCTCCGGCAGTACGCCGCCGCCGCGTTGAACGCACCGCGCGGCGGATCTTTCTTGGCCGCCTGTTCGATACGAATGTCAGCCGTCAGCGCTCGGGCTCGGCGGATACCCGCGCCACGTCCGCGCCCAGCGAACGCAGATTCTCCACGAAGCGGGGGTAACCGCGGTCAATGTGGTGGACGTCCCACACCTCGGTGGTACCCTCCGCGCACAGCCCAGCCAACACCAGCCCGGCACCAGCCCGGATGTCCGACGCCCACACTGGGGCGCTGGAGAGTCGCTGCACCCCCCGGACCACCGCGTGGTGTCCGTCGGTGCGGGCGTCCGCGCCGAGCCGGACCATCTCGTCGACGAACCGGAACCGCGCCTCGAACACGTTCTCTGTGATCATCGACGTGCCGTCGGCCACGGCGGACAGCGCGATCGCCATG
Source organism: Pseudonocardia sp. (assembly GCA_019244295.1). Classification (GTDB taxonomy): domain Bacteria; phylum Actinomycetota; class Actinomycetes; order Mycobacteriales; family Pseudonocardiaceae; genus Pseudonocardia. The sequence continues at coordinate 20,884 of JAFASX010000061.1, read as the reverse complement.
GGTTGCAGATCCGTGGCGAACCCTGGGTAGGGCAACGTCACGAAATCAACCGCGGTCGGCCGACCTCGCATCTCCACCGAGAAGCCGTCCAGCCAGGTGCTGGTCTCCGCGCCGGCGGAGCGCAGCTTGTCCAACACCAGGTCGATGTGGTGCGGGTTCACCCCGCGCACGGTGATCTCACCCCGGGTCATGACCGCAGCGAACGCCCAGGTGGCACCGACGATGCGATCACCGATGACCCGATGTTCGGCGGGCTGCAGCGACGTGACGCCGTGCACCGTCAAGGTGGACGAACCACTGCCCTCGATCTTGGCGCCCATCCGCTGCAGCATGGTGCACAGATCGACAATCTCCGGCTCCCGCGCGGCGTTGTCGAGCAAAGTGGTGCCCTCGGCGAGTACGGCGGCCATCAAGATGTTCTCGGTGGCGCCGACGCTCGGGAAGTCCAGCCAGATCTGCGCGCCGCGCAAGTTCTCCGCGCGCGCCACCACCCGGCCGTGGCTGATCTCGGTGTGCGCACCCAGCTTGCGTAGCCCGTTCGCGTGCATATCCAGCGGCCGAGAGCCGATCGCGTCCCCACCGGGCAACGGCACGACCGCCCGGCGGCACCGAGCCACCAAAGGCCCCAGCACACACACCGAGGCGCGCAGCCGGGAGACCGAGCGGTAGTCCGCCTGGTCATTCAGCTTAGCCGGCGTGTTGATCCGCACAGTCGCGCCGACCACCTCGACGTGGCAGCCGAGACTGCGCAGGACGTCGGCCATCAACGGCACGTCCAGGATCTCTGGGCAGTTGGCCAGGGTCGTCGTACCCTCCGCGAGCAGAGCCGCCGCCATCAATTTGAGCACGCTGTTCTTCGCGCCGACGACTTCGACCTCGCCGGCTAGCCGTGCCCCACCCTTCACCCGAAAGTGCTCCGCCACGGCTTCTCACGCTATCTCCTGGGGGCCGATCTCGATCGTGCGCCCCACACCCTGCACGCTCACTCACCCGGTCTGGTATCGCGCCACACTCCGGCCGTCCTCATCCGTAGAGTGCTTTGCATGGCTGTGCACCTGACCAGGATCTACACCCGCACTGGTGACGACGGCACCACCGGTCTTGGCGACTTCTCCCGCGTACCGAAGACTGATGTCCGGCTCGTCGCCTACGCGGACGTGGACGAGTGCAACGCCGCGATCGGCGTAGTACTGGCCACCGCGACACCAGCCGAGGATGTGGCGACGGTGCTGCGCGCGGTACAGAATGACCTGTTCGACGTCGGCGCCGACCTGTGCACACCCATCGTCCCCGAGCCCAAATATCCACCGCTTCGGATCTCCGAAGACTACGTCCAGCGGTTGGAAGCGGCCTGCGACGAATTCAACGCGTCCTTGACCAAGCTGGACTCGTTCATCCTGCCGGGGGGTACCCCGGCAGCCGCCTACCTGCACGTGGCCCGCACGGTCGCCCGCCGGGCTGAGCGATCCACCTGGGCCCTGCTGGAAAAAGACCCCGAGCGCACCAACCCGCTCACCGCGAAGTATCTGAACCGACTGTCTGACTTGCTGTTCATCCTGGGTCGGGTGGCCAATCCCGGCGGCGACGTCAAATGGCGGCCGGGCGGTAACCGCACGGACCAGCACCCCTGAGACTGATCACGTGAGCCTGATCACGTGAGGCTGATCACGACGCTCGGAGGTCGCCGAACCGCCCAGGCAACGTCGATTCCAACCAGGAGAGAAATCCGGTGAGTACGTCGGGGGTCATCGCGAGCTCGTAAATGCGACCGTCATCACGGCAGCGCAGCACCGTCGCGTCCGGTGGTATCACGGCCTCCTCCGACGGCCCGGGACGGCGACGATCGGTGATCTCCAGGACCAGCCGGTTCAGCCGTACTTCCGGGCCACGGCTCAGCCCGATCACTCTGAACCAGGCGCCTTGATCGCCTTGATAGCGCAGCACCCCAATGTTCCAGCCACGGGTCGAGTGTGGGGCTGACGCTCGGTACCGGCGTAACGCGACCTCCACCCCGCCCGCTCGGACCAGCCGGAACCGGCGGAACACCAGCCAACACAAGCAAACAAATCCGAGCAGCAGGACGACACCGACGACTTCACCGACACCCATTATCTTATCTGCCCCGCCGCTGTCCGCCCCACCGCTCGGGATTGCCCAGCCTCAGCTCGCCGAGCTGGCGACCTTCAGCCGTGTCTCGGCGCGGGCCTTAGCCGCCGCGCCTTCCTCCGTGGAGACGTCGGCCTTCGCCGCCGCCGCCCGCGCCCGTTCAACGTCGATCTCACCCGACAGCTCAGCGTTCTCCGCAAGCACGGTCACACCCTCAGGTGTGACCGACAAGAAACCGCCGTATACGGCGGCAGTGACCGACTCACCATCCGTGGAATCGATCCGTACCAGCCCAGCCTGCTCCAACTGGGCCAACGTCGGCTCATGGCCAGGCAGCACGCCGATCTCGCCCTCGGTGGTCCTGGCGAAGACGAATGATGCCTTCCCTGACCACAACCGACGCTCGACAGCCACCAGCTCAACGGTCATCTCCGCCATTGAATGCACTCCTTCGGTGTGCCCGTGAGTGGCGAGCGCTAGGCCGCCAGTTTCTTTCGGTTGCGCTCCAGGTCGTCGAGACCTCCGCAGAGGAAGAACGCCTGCTCGGGGACGTCATCGAAGTCACCCTTGACGATCTTGTCGAACGCCTCGATAGTCTCCTTGAGCTCAACCGTGGAGCCTGGCTGGCCGGTGAACTGCTCGGCCACGATCAGGTTCTGCGATAGGAACCGCTCAATCCGCCGCGCCCGGCCAACCAGCTGCTTGTCCTCTTCGGACAGCTCGTCGATACCCAGGATGGCGATGATGTCCTGCAGGTCGTTGTATTTCTGCAGGATCCGCTTGACCTCGTTGGCAACCCGGAAGTGCTCGTCACCGATGTACTGCGGGTCAAGGATCCGCGAGGTTGACGTCAACGGATCAACAGCGGGATAGATCCCCTTCTGCGAGATCGGCCGGGAAAGCTCGGTCGTCGCGTCCAGGTGGGCGAACGTGGTGGCTGGAGCGGGGTCGGTGTAGTCGTCCGCCGGCACGTAGATGGCCTGCATCGAGGTGATGGACCGACCCCGGGTGGAAGTGATCCGCTCCTGCAGCTGGCCCATCTCATCAGCCAGGGTCGGCTGGTAACCCACCGCCGAAGGCATCCGGCCAAGCAGCGTGGACACTTCGGAGCCGGCCTGGGTGAATCGGAAGATGTTGTCGATGAACAACAACACGTCCTGGTTCTGCACATCGCGGAAGTACTCCGCCATGGTCAGCGCGGACAGCCCGACCCGCATACGAGTACCGGGCGGCTCGTCCATCTGTCCGAACACCAGTGCGGTGTCCTTGATGACCCCAGACTCGGTCATCTCGACAAACAGATCGTTGCCCTCACGGGTGCGCTCACCCACCCCGGCGAACACTGAAGTACCACCGAAGTTCTTGGCCACCCGGGTGATCATCTCCTGGATGAGCACCGTCTTACCCACGCCAGCACCGCCGAACAGGCCGATCTTGCCGCCCTGGACGTACGGAGTGAGCAGGTGAATGACCTTGATGCCGGTCTCCAGCATCTCGGTCTTGCCCTCGAGCTGGTCGAACGGCGGAGCCTTGCGGTGGATGCCCCACAGTTCCCCGGTGGCCTTGAAGCTCGGGTCGTCCAGGCAGTCACCCAGCACGTTGAACACGTGGCCCTTGACCTGGTCACCGACCGGTACTGAGATCGGCCCACCAGAGTCGGTCACCGGGGCGGCGCGGACCAGCCCGTCGGTCGGCTGCATCGAGATGGCCCTGACCTGGTTGTCTCCCAGGTGCTGAGCAACCTCCAGAGTCAGCTTCCTGGTCTGTCCGGCGAGGGTCACGTTCACGGTCAACGCGTTGTACAGTTCCGGCACACTGTTACGCGGAAACTCGACGTCCACGACGGGCCCGGTCACCCTGACCACTCGACCCATCCTGGTCGCCGTGTTGCCATCGGAAGCGGCAGCTGGGCTGTCTGTTGTAACAGTCATCTTTCAGTTCTCACTTCCTACGGCAACGAGTGCATCGGCGCCACCGACGATCTCGCTGATCTCCTGGGTGATCTGAGCCTGGCGGGCCTGGTTGGCTTCCAGGGTCAAGCTCTTGATGAGGTCGTTTGCATTGTCCGTTGCGGCCTTCATCGCCCGCTGGCGAGCCGCCGACTCTGACGCCGCGGAGTCCAGCAACGCCGCGAACAACCGCGAACTGACGTACTTCGGCAACAGCGCAGCAAATAGCGTATCCGCATCTGGCTCGAATGCGTACGCCCGTTCAGAGCCAGAACCAGAGCCAGCATGCCCTTCCTCGGTGTACTCGATCTCCATGGGCGCCATCCGACGAGCCCGAGGCTGCTGGGTCACCATGTTCTTGAACTCGGTGTAGACCAGGTGCAGTTCGTCGACCCCGGAAACCTCGCCACTGTCCTCGTCCCCGCCAGCCATGAACGCGGCCACCAGAGCCTCTGCCGCTTCCTTGGCGTTGGAGTAGGCGGGCTGCTCGGAGAAACCGGTCCAGGACGCCTCGACCGCCTTCTTGCGGAACCGGAAGTAGCTCAAGCCCTTGCGTCCGATGACGTACCGCACGACCTGTTTGCCCTGCCCGGTCAGCAAGGCCTCCAACTCCCGAGCGGCCTTGAGCACGTTTGCGTTGTAGCCGCCGCATTGCCCTCGGTCGCTGGTGACCACCAGGACCGCCGCCCGGCGCGGGTGCTCCCGCTCGACCAGCAATGGGTGGTCGAGCGCGGAGTTGCTGGCCAGCTCGGTCAGTACCCGGGTCATCTCCTCGGCGTAGGGCCTGGCTGCCGCCACCCGGGCACGTGCCTTGGCGATCCGGGAGGTGGCGATGAGCTCCATCGCCCGGGTGATCTTTTTGATCGACTGCGTCGAGCGGATCCGCCGCCGCAGGACCCTCAGCTGTGCCGCCATTTATCTCTCGCCCACCCGTCAGCGCGCACCGGCCGGCGCTGGCTTGTTCACCTTCACCGACTCCCGGGTGGTTTCCGACTCGTCCATCGCGTTGGCCTGCTGTTCCTTTGGCACCACCGAGGAGCCATCAGACGCGGTGTAGCTCCTCTTGAACTCATTCACCGCGTCCACCAGACGCTGCCCGCAGTCGTCGGAGAGCTTGCCGGTGTCCCGGATCTCGGTGAGCACGCCGGCCTCGTTGCGCCGCATGTAGTCAAGGAACTCCCGCTCAAAGCGGCTGATGTCGGCGACCGGCACCGAGTCCAGGTGACCGCGAGTGCCCAGGAAGATAGAGACCACCTGCTCCTCGACCGGGAACGGGGAGTACTGGCCTTGCTTAAGCAACTCCACCAGCCGGCTGCCCCGATTCAGCGCGGCGGCTGACGCGGCGTCCAGGTCGGATCCGAACGCCGCGAACGCCTCCAACTCGCGGTACTGCGATAGGTCCAGCCGCAGCGAGCCGGACACCGTCTTCATCGCTTTGATCTGGGCGGAGCCACCGACCCGAGACACCGAGATACCGACGTTGATCGCCGGCCGAACACCCTGGTTGAACAGGTCGGCCTCCAGGAAGCACTGGCCGTCGGTGATGGAGATGACGTTGGTCGGAATGTACGCTGACACGTCGTTGGCCTTGGTTTCGATGATCGGCAGCCCAGTCAGCGAGCCACCGCCGAGATCGTCCGACAGCTTCGCGCAGCGCTCCAGCAACCGTGAGTGCAGGTAGAAGACGTCGCCCGGGTAAGCCTCGCGGCCAGGCGGGCGGCGAAGCAGTAGCGAGATCGCCCGGTAGGCCTCAGCTTGCTTGGTCAGATCGTCGAAAATGATCAGAACGTGCTTGCCCTGGTACATCCAGTGCTGGCCGATCGCCGAACCGGTGTACGGGGCGAGCCACTTGAACCCAGCCGGGTCGGACGCCGGGGAAGCGACGATCGTGGTGTACTCCATCGCGCCAGCGTCTTCCAGCGACTGTCGGACACCGGCGATCGTGGAGCCCTTCTGCCCTATCGCCACGTAAATGCAGCGGACCTGCTTCTTCGGGTCGCCGCTGGCCCAGTTTTGCTTCTGGTTGATGATCGTGTCGACGCAGACGGCGGTCTTGCCGGTCTTGCGGTCACCGATGATCAGCTGACGCTGACCCCGGCCGATCGGCGTCATCGAGTCGATGGCCTTGATACCGGTCTGCAGTGGCTCGCGCACCGACTGGCGCTGCACTACCGAGGCGGCCTGCAGCTCCAGGATGCGGTCGGTTTCCTTGACGATCTCACCGAGGCCGTCGATCGGGGCGCCCAGCGGGTCGACCACCCGGCCGAGGAAGCCGTCGCCGACCGGCACCGAAAGCACCTCACCGGTCCGCTTGACCTGCTGGCCTTCCTCGATGCCGCTGTAAGGGCCGAGGATGACGGCACCGATTTGGCGCACGTCCAGGTTCAGCGCCACACCGAGCACGCCGCCGGAGAACTCGAGCAGCTCGTTAGTCATTGTCGAGGGCAGGCCCTCGACGTGGGCAATCCCGTCACCGGTGTCGGCGACGATACCCACCTCTTCTCGCGAGGTCTCGGTCTCCAACGACGAGACGTAGCTCGCGATCGCGCTCCTGATCTCGTCCGAGGAGATCGTCAGCTCTGCCATGTCTGTGGTTCCTTAGTCTGCGTCCGCATTGTGGGTCAGTGGAGTACCTGGCGGGTCACCGAGGCAGCGAGCGTCTGGCCGCGTTGATCCGGCCCGACACGCTGCCGTCGATCACTTCGCCGCCGACCCGGACGACGAGGCCACCGAGCAGCGACGGGTCCTGCTCGATCTGCAGCGACATCGGCCGCCCGTACAGCCTGCTCAAGGAGGCGGTGAGCTGCTGCTCCTGCCGGGGAGTCAGCGCCACCGGGGTGGCGATGTGCGCCACGTAGCGATCGCGGCGAGCAGCCGCCAGCTCGGACAGTTCCTCGGCCGCCCACTCGAGGTGACGGCCACGCGGAGCCCGCACGATCTGTGTCAGCAGGATCTTGGTGACCGGGCGCACCTTCTGCCCAAGCACCGTGTTCAGCAGATCGACCCGCGCGTCCTCGGGGGCCGAGGTGTCGGCGAGCAGTGTGGCGAGTTGAGACTCGCGGTCCACAATCCGCCCGAAACGGAACAGCTCGTCCTCAACGTCGGCCAGCGTGCCGTCCTTCTCGGCAACCCCTAACGTGGCCCGCCTTGCCAGCACCTCGACCGCCTCCACCAGGTCACTCGGCCGGGACCAGCGAGCCGACACCAGATCGGAAATGGTGTCCAGCGCTGGACGGCCGAGCTGGCGGGCGAACACCTGGTCGGCCAGCTGGGTCCGGTGCGCCGCCGGGACCGAGGAGTCCGCGAGATAGCGGCGCAATGTCATCTCGGTGAGCAGCAGCCGCATGACCGCGAACAGCTGCTCACCGAGCACACCCAGCTCGACGAGTGAAGCGGAATCGACCCGGCTGTCCAGCCGGGTCTCCGCCTCCGCCAGCGACTCGCGGCTGGTGGCCGGTAGCACGACCGCCATCAGCCGGCTCTCCTCGAAGCGGCGGCCGAACTGGCCCGCTCCCCGGCTTTGTCGCTAGGCGCGGCATCCAGCTCGGCCAGGAACGCGTCGACCGTGGCGCGCTGATGGTCGTCATTGGCGAGATGCTGGCCTACCAGCCGTTCGGCGAGTTGCAGGGCCAAGCCGCCGAGCTCACCGCGCAGCTGCCGAACGACCTGGTCGCGTTGGGTGGCCAACTGTTCCTCGCCGCGCTGGCGGATTCGCTCCACCTCGGCTTTGGCCTGCTCGCGCAACTCCTCGCGGATCCGTTCGCTGTCCGCGCGCGCCGAATCCCGGATCTTCGCGGCTTCGGTGCGAGCCTCGGCCAACGCCTGGTCGTAACGCTGCTCGGCTTGTTTGAGCTTGCGCTGCGCCTCCTCGGCGTCCTCGACCTGCTTCTGCACCATGTCTTGGCGTTCCCGCAGCGACTTTGACAACGGCGGGATGATGTAGCGCCAGAACACGAACAGGATCAGCAGGAAGCCGAACAGCTCGGCGAAGAAGGTGGCGTTCGGGAGCAGGAAGTTGTTCGTCTCCTGCGCCAGTACGGTGGTTGACATCAGCGCCCTCCCCACGTTCACCAGGCCAACATCGATCACTGTGCGCCGAGCACGAACACGAACAGCGCCATGAACGCAAGGTTGATGAAGTACATGCCCTCGACCAGACCGACGATCAGGAACATGATCGTGTTCAGGCGGCCCCGAGCCTCCGGCTGGCGAGCCACGCCCTGGATGGTGGCGGCACCGGCCAGACCGTCACCGATCGCGGCACCGATAGCGCCGCCGGCCAGCGCGATACCGCCGCCGATGAACGCGCCGGAAAGTTTTGCTGCGTGGTCAGCGCCGGCGTCGGCGAGCAGCTGGGCGGTCAGACTCATGACTCTCCTCTTTTTCTTTTTCCTTGGGTCACGCGGTGTTAGGGAGCGCAGTGTTGGGGAGCGCGGTGTTAGGGATCGAAGCAAAACGGTTAGTGCGCGGCGGCCTCGTCGTCGCTGCCCACCGCCTCGCTGAAGTAGATGATGGCAAGCAACGTGAAGATCAACGCCTGGATCGCGCCGATGAACATGTCGAACAGCTTCCAGGCCATGTTGGGCAACCAGAGCACGTAGAACGGCAGCTGGCCGATGACCCCGATCATGACCCCGCCAGCAAAGATGTTGCCGAACAGCCGAAGCGCCAACGACACCGGCCGGGAGAAGTACTGGGTGATGACCTCGATCGGAGCCAGGAACGCATACGGCTCGGTGAAGTGCGCGAAGTAGTGCTTAGCGCCTTTGTGCCGGATACCGGCCACGTTCACCCAGACAATGACGAGCAACGCCATCGGGTACACCAGGTTCACGTCCGCGGTCGGCGGGGGAATCACGTTCTCGGACGGCAGCACGGCCAGCCAATTCGCGATCAAGATGAAGACGAACAGGGTCATGCACAGCTCGACGACACCGCGCGGCGCCCGCACGCCCATCCCGTCCTGGATTTGCTCGCGTACCCAGCTGACCAGCATCTCGAACAGCAGCTGCAGCTTGCTGGGCCGGCCGGCCGTGGCCCGGCTGGCCATGTACAACCCCAGGCCACAGACGATCGCGCCCGCGATGAGGGTGCCGAGGATGGTGTCGACATTGAAGGTGAGGCCAAACAGTTCAGCCGTCCAGTGCTCGCCCGGCTTGATCTCCTCGGCGGCCAGCACCAGTCCGCCCGCTGGGTTGGCTGGGTTGGCTAGTTCGTTGGTTGCCGTACTAATCATTGCTGTCGGATCTCCTTGACCAGCGGCAGCGAAGCGCTCATGATCGTCAAAAGTTGGAAAACGGCGAGCCCCATGAAGACCGCGAGCCCATCCGGCCGGACCGTTATTGCGCAGCCTAGTGCGATGACCGTGATCACACCGAGGCGGCCGAACACCGAGGCGGTGAACCGTGCCTTGCGGAACGCCCCGCCATCGGAGAAACGGGCCACCGAGCGAGCGGCCTGCCAGGAGTTGACCGCGCCCAGCGCGATACCCAGGCAGCCGAGCAACGCCATCCGCCAGTGACCGGTAAGAACCAGGGCGGCGGAGCCAAGCAGCGCGGCAATGCCCGCCCAGACTAGTGTGCGGCGCAGCGTCCTTCGGTTGGTGCGCGGGACCAGACAAGGCACGGCGCGCTCATGCTCGACCGATGCCGCTTCGAGGCTCACCTTTTTGTCACCTCACCAAAGGCTGCTACGACGGGTAACCTCAGCTACCCGTCACATGAACTTCTTGAACTGCCCGTACACGTACAAGCACGCCGCGACCACGCCCATGAGCAAGCCGACCAGCACGAGCACCGGGAAGGTACCCGCAAGCGAGTCGGCCAACCAGCCGATGCCGAAACCGACAACTAGGCAGCCCGCAATGGCCGCGCCCATGCCCAACAAATCGCCGAGCTCGGGCCCATCACCAGCCATCGCGCCCCCGTCAGCGCGCCAGCACGGCCGGTCGATCGCAACCGCTCACACGCCCTACCTCCAGGTGCGGCCCAGGGAGTAGTTCCCCGCCCTCCCGTGCGCCACACTTTGACGTAACAGAAAGACCTCGCCGCCCGGCCAGGCTAAGGCGACGCTACCACAGCGCCGTTCGGTTTCCGCGTGCCCCCTGACCTGGGCGGTCATCCCGCGAGTGGGTCCCGCCGCTAGACCTAACTTACCGGGCGTACCCGCGCTCCAACACCGCGGTAAGTGGCGGCCGCCCGACCGTCATGGCCGTACAGGCGTCATGGCCGTACAGGGGCTCACGCTCGGCGGGGTACCGCCGAGGCGATCATCGCCAGCAGGAGACCGAACCCGATGCCGACCAGCACCGCGGCGGTGTTCGCGCTCAGCGCCAAGGTCACCGCGCCGAAAGCCAGCACCCCGGACCACAGGTAGATCAGCAGCACGGCGCGGCGGTGCGAGTGTCCGATCTCCAGCAGCCGGTGGTGCAGGTGCATCTTGTCCGGCGAGAACGGGCTGGCCCCGGCCCTGGTGCGGCGCACAACGGCCAGCAGCAGGTCAAGCAGCGGCACGAACGCCACGGCCAGCAGCACGATCAACGGGGCGAGCAGGCCGAGCACATCACGGCCGTCGGTGCTGGCGAACGGTATCCGGCCGGACGCCGTGGTGGTCGCCGCCGCCAGCATGACCCCGATCAGCATGGACCCAGAGTCACCCATGAAAATCCGGGCCGGGTTGAAGTTGTGCGGCAGGAAACCCAGACATGCCCCGGCCAGCGCGGCGGCGATCAGCGCCGGGCTGTACGCGCTCGGATCGTTGCCCGCCTCGTGCAGCAGGCCGAGAGAGAACACACAGGTGGCCGAAGCGGCCACCACGCCAATACCGGCGGCCAGGCCGTCCAACCCGTCGACGAAGTTCAGCCCATTGACCAGCGCCACGGTGAGCAACACGGTGAGCAACACGCCTTGCTCCTGGCTGAGCGAGACATAGGCGCCGCCGCCCCAGGGCACCCACACCACGGCCAGCTGCACCCCGAAGAGCACCAGTATCCCGGCCGATGTGGTCTGCCCGGCGAGCTTGGTCATGGCGCCCAGCTCGAAACGGTCATCCAGCGCGCCGACAAGCACCAGCAGGCCGGCCGCCACGAGCACGCCGATTACCTCGGACGAGTAGCTGAACGCCAAGCGAAGCGCCGGCAGCTCACCGGCCACCGTGACCCCGCCGAGTACCCCGGCGAACATCGCCAGACCACCCCAGCGTGGCATCGGGGTGCTGTGCACGTCACGCCCCCGAGGCCAGGCGACGGCGCCGAGGCGGAGGGCGAGCACGCGAACCAACCCAGTCAGCAAGAAGGTCACGACCGCGGCGGTTACCCCAACCAGGAGGTACTCGCGCACCGGCAGCCCGGGGATGCCGAGGATGTCCAGGTCGGCGGTGCGCACCCGCTCGCCCGCGCTTAGCGTCGGTACGCCGGGAACCGGGATACCAGCGCCGTTACTTCATCAGCGACCGAGGCCAGCTCGCGGTCACCAGCATCGGTGCCATGCTGGGCTTTGACCGCTCTGGCCACCAACCGGCCCACCTCGGCCATCTCGGACTCGGTCATGCCCTGGGTGGTGACACTTGGGGAACCGACCCGGATGCCCGACGGCCGCATCGGCGGCGCCGGATCGTAGGGGATCGAGTTCTTGTTCAGGGCGATCCTGGCCGCGTCGCACCGTGCCTCGGCTTGCGCACCGGTGACCCCGATGGGCCGCAAGTCCAGCAACGCCAGGTGGGTATCGGTGCCGCCGGACACCGCGCGCATGCCTTCGGCCTCCAGGCTTTTGGTCAGTGCGCCGGCGTTGGCCACCACCTGGGCCGCATAGGCCTGGTACGCCGCCGAGGCCGCTTCCTTCAAGGCAACCGCCTTGGCCGCCACCGCGTGCATCAGCGGACCGCCCTGAGCGAACGGGAAGACCGCCTTGTCGATCGCCTTAGCGTGCTCCGCCGCGCAGAGAATCATGCCGCCGCGCGGGCCGCGCAGCACTTTGTGCGTGGTCGCGGTCACCACGTCGGCGAACGGCACCGGGGACGGGATGGCCTTGCCGGCCACCAAGCCGATGAAATGCGCCGCGTCCACCAGCAAGATGGCGCCGACCTCGTCGGCGATCCGCCGGAACGCTTCGAAATCAATCAACCGGGGATAGGCGGTCGCCCCGCAAATGATGATCTTAGGGTGATGCCGCTTAGCCAGGTCGAGCACCTGATCGTAGTCGATCAGCTCGGTGTCTTCGCGCACCGTGTAGGGCACCGCGTTGAACCACTTGCCGGAAAAACTAACCTTCGAGCCATGGGTCAGGTGACCCCCCTGCTTGAGATCCATCGCCAACACGGTGTCACCTGGCTTGGCGAATGCCGCGTACACCGCGAAGTTCGCGCTCGCGCCCGAGTGCGGCTGCAGGTTGGCATGATCGGCGCCGAACAGCTCACGCGCGCGGGCGATACCGATCTCTTCGGCCCGGTCCACCACCTGACAGCCGCCGTAGTACCGCCGCCCCGGGTAACCCTCGGCGTACTTGTTGGACAGCGTGGAGCCCAGCGCGGCAAGCACGGCGGGGCTGGTCAAGTTCTCGCTGGCGATCAGCTGCAGCCCGCCGCGCAACCGGTCGAGCTCATCGAGCACCACCTCGGCGATCTCCGGATCGGTCTGGTGTAGCTCGTCGAAGTCAGGTCCCCAGAATTGCGCTACCACGACAACCGACGATACCTGCGATACCCATGCCCGCGTCGACCAGGTGCGGGACTCGTTCATCAAGCCCGCTCACCGCACCAGTGGCACCGCTGGCGCCGGTCAGCGGTGGTCCGAACCGCCGCTGACCGCGCGTGAGCTCAGCCGGCGACCGGCACCTGCCGGCCGAGTACCTCGGCGACCGCCGACGCCGACACCGCGCCCTCGCGCAGAATACGCGGTGTCACGTCGGTGAGATCGACGATGGTCGAGGCCACCGGCTCCCCCGAGGGGCCGCCGTCGAGGTACACGTCCACCGCCTGACCCAGCTGGACCCTGGCCTCGTCCATCGTGGCCGCCGCGGGTAAACCAGAGCGGTTCGCGCTGGAAACCGCCATCGGGCCGACGTCGCGAAGCAATTCCAGCGCCACCGGATGCAGCGGCATCCGCAACATCACGGTGCCCCGCGTATCGCCAAGCTCCCAGGTCAGCGACGGCGCATGCGGCAACACCAGCGACAACCCGCCTGGCCAGAATGCCTCGATGAGCTCCCTCGCGGCCCGGGGGACCACGCTGACCAAGCCGTCGATGGTGCGCCACGAGCCAACTAACACGCCAGCCGGCATCGCCGAGGTGCGGCCCTTCGCCGCCAGCACGGCCCGGACCGCGGCGGCGTTGAACGCATCACAGCCCACGCCGTACACGGTGTCGGTCGGCATAACCACGAGCTGCCCGGCCCGCACGGAGCTGGCGGCCGCGGCCAGCCCGGCCCGCCGACTCTCCGGTTTCGAGCAGTCGTAGCTTGTGCTCATCGTCGCGCTCCACGTCGGTGTCGGTACCGCGACCAGTTATCGGTGCTCACGCACTACGAGCTTAGGGCCCATCGCCGGTGCCGCCTCGGGCGGCGCCGGTAGCCATCGCCGGTAGCCGTCGCGCCGTGACGAAACGGGGCCGATCGGCGAGGTCGTGGTGTTCGACGATGTCGGTCAGCTCGGGATGCCCGGCGAGCACCAAGGGCGCCGCCTCGGCATGGCTGGCGTCATGTTCGATCGCTAATGAGCCGCCCGGACCCAACAACCGAACAGCCAGCGCCGCCAGCGGCCGGATCACCCCTAGCCCATCCGGACCGGCGAACACCGCGCGGCGCGGATCGTGACCCACCTCGGGCGCAACCCGAGTGCCTTCCGGTACATAGGGCGGATTCGCCAGTACGAGATCCACCCGTCCGTGCAGCTCGGGCAACAACCCTGGGTCGGTGACATCGCCGGCCAGCAGCTTGACCCGTTCGGGAAGGTTACGCTTGGCCCAGGTGAGCGCACGCGGGTCCAGCTCAACGGCGGCCACCCGCGCATCCGGCCGGCTGGCCGCGACAGCCGCCGCCAGCGCTCCGGAACCGGTGCACAGATCGACCACCAGCGGCGTCGCCAAGCCCGCGACCGCGGTCAGCCCCCACTCCAGCAACAGTTCGGTCTCCAACCGAGGAACGAACACCCCGGGACCGACGGCGATCTCGATCGGTCCCATCGGCGCGCTCCCCAGCAGGTGCTGCAGCGGGACCCTGGCGGCCCGGCGAGCCACCAACTCAGCAAACCGGTCGCGCTGACCCGCGGTGAACGCGCCAGCAACGGCCAACCGAGAGCGGGACAAGCCAATGACGTACGCGGCCAGCAACTCGGCGTCGACGCGAGGGCTGGGTACCCCCGCGACGGCAAGCTGGGCGACCGCCGATGACAGGGCCCCGGCCAGCTGGGCGTTCACCAGTCAGCTACTGAGCGACTCGGCCCGCTCGGCGGCGATCAGGGCGTCGACGAGTTCGTCCAGGTCGCCGTCCAGCACGGCATCCAGGTTATGCGCCTTGTAGTTCACCCGGTGGTCAGAGATGCGGTTCTCCGGGAAGTTGTAGGTGCGGATGCGTTCCGAACGGTCCAGCGTGCGTACCTGGGAGCGGCGGTCCGCTGATGCCTTGGCCGCCGTTTCCTCGTCGGCTAGCGCCTGCAGCCGCGAGCGCAGAACCTCCATGGCACGCGCTCGGTTCTGCAGCTGGGAGCGCTCGTTCTGGCAGGACACCACGACTCCGGTGGGCAGGTGGGTGATCCGCACCGCCGAGTCAGTGGTGTTCACGCTCTGTCCACCGTGGCCGGACGAACGAAACACGTCGATCCGTAGGTCCTTCTCGTCAATCGTGACATCACCGGCCGCCTCCACCTCCGGGTAGACCAGCACCCCAGCCGCCGAGGTGTGGATCCGGCCCTGCGACTCGGTGACCGGGACTCGCTGCACCCGGTGCACACCGCCCTCATATTTCAACCTCGACCAGACGCCGTTCGGGCCGCCGGAAGCACGGCCTCGGATCGACAAGGTGACGTCTTTGAACCCGCCGAGGTCGGAATCAGTGCCGCCGAGCAGCTCAGTGCGCCACCCCCGGCGCTCGGCGTATCGCTGGTACATCCGCACCAGATCACCGGCGAACAGCGCGGACTCCTCGCCGCCCGCGCCGGCTTTCACCTCGAGCACGACGTCGGCGGCGTCGTGCGGGTCACGCGGCATCAGCAGCTGGGCCAACGTTCGTTCCAGCTCACCGACCCGCGCGGTCAACTCCTCGGCCTCGGCGGCGAACCCCGCGTCATCGGCGGCCAGCTCACGGGCGGTGGCCAGGTCATCCCGGGCGGCGGCCAGCTCTCGTGCGGTGCGTACCACCGGATCGATCTCGGCGTACCGACGGCCGAGCGCGCGTGCCGTCGCGGCGTCGGCGTGGACCGAGGGATCAGCCAGCCGCTTGGCCAAGTCGACGTACTCGGCCTGCAACGCCGCCAGACTCACGGCGTTGGGCGTGGTTGACGTACTGCTCATCGCGGTACCTCCTTCCGGGTCATCTCATCGCACAGCGAAACGCCCGCCGCCGCATCGTGTCTTGACCACATGCGACAGCGGGCGTGGTGGTAGCTACTTGCCGACCTTGGTGCGTTTGCCGTAACGCTTCTCGAAACGAGCCACCCGACCGCCAGTGTCCAGGATCTTCTGCTTCCCGGTGTAGAACGGGTGGCAGTTGGAACAGACTTCGACGTGGATCGAACCACTCTTCTTGGTGCTCCGGGTGGTGAACGAGTAGCCGCAGCCGCAGATCACCTGCGTCTCGACGTAGTCAGGGTGGATGCCAGCCTTCACGCGCAGTCCTCTCCTCATGGCCGCCGGGTCTCCCACCACCACGGGTGGAAGTGAACCGGAGCCGAACTTCTCCTCGATCAGTGTGCCATTCGCCTGATCGCCGCCGGGCACCGGCTGCAACATCCGGTGCCCACCGGGTGTTCCCTCAGTCATCCGAACCCGGGGTGCTCTTGGCCACCTGCATCAGGAACTCGATGTTGGTCCGGGTCTTCCGCAGCTGGGTGAGCACCAGGTCTAGGGCCTGCTGACTGTCCAACGCGGACAGCACCCTGCGCAGCTTGACCATCACGGCCATCTCGTCAGGAGCCAACAGCAGCTCCTCCTTGCGGGTGCTGGAGGCGTCGATGTCGACAGCGGGGAAGGTCCGCTTGTCGGCGAGTTTCCGGTCCAGCTTCAGCTCGGCGTTGCCGGTGCCCTTGAACTCCTCGAAGATCACCGTGTCCATGGTGGACCCGGTCTCGACCAGCGCGGTGGCGAAGATGGTCAGCGAGCCGCCATCCTCGATGTTGCGGGCGGCGCCGAGGAACCGCTTCGGCGGATAGAGCGCCGTGGAGTCCACACCGCCGGACAGAATCCGCCCGGACGCCGGTGCCGCGAGGTTGTACGCTCGGCCCAACCGGGTGATCGAGTCCAGCAGGACAACCACGTCGTGTCCCATCTCGACCAGGCGCTTGGCGCGCTCGATGGACAGCTCGGCCACCGTGGTGTGGTCCGTGGGCGGGCGATCGAACGTGGAGGCGATGACCTCGCCCTTCACCGACCGCTGCATATCGGTGACTTCCTCAGGGCGCTCGTCGACGAGCACCACCATGAGGTGGCATTCCGGGTTGTTCGTGGTAATGGCGTTGGCGATGGCCTGAAGCACCATCGTCTTGCCAGCCTTCGGCGGAGAAACGATCAGCGCTCGCTGGCCCTTGCCGACGGGCATCACCAGATCGATGACCCGGGTAGTCAGCTTGTGCGGCTCGGTTTCCAAACGCATCCGCTCATTGGGGTAGAGCGGGGTCAGCTTAGTGAACTCTGGGCGATCCTTAGCCTGCTCGAGGTCCAACCCGTTGATGGAGTCCACCCGAACCAACGGGTTGAACTTCTGCCGCTGTTGTTCACCATCGCGCGGCTGGCGCACCACACCGGTGACCGCATCGCCCCGGCGCAACCCATAGCGGCGCACCATCGACAACGACACGTAGACGTCGTTGGGACCAGACAGGTAACCGGACGTGCGCACGAAAGCGTAGTTGTCGAGCACGTCAAGGATGCCGGCCACCGGCAGCAGGACGTCGTCGTCACGCACCTCAAGCTCAGTGCTCCCGCTGTTGGTCGTGCCTTCCCTGCGGTCTCGACCACGGCGGTTGCGGTCCCGGAAACGCCGTCCGCGTCGGCCTCGGCCGCCATCGTCGTCGTCTTCGCTCCCGCCGTCGTTGTTATTGTTTTGGCTGTCGGTAACCCGGCTGTCGGTAACCCGGCTGTCGCTGATTCTGCTGTCGCTGATTCTGCTGTCACTGATTCTGCTGTCACTGATTCTGCTGTCGCGGCCCTCGTTGCTCCGGCCGTTGCGTTGGCTGGGTGGACGGCTCCCGGCGACATCCCGGCTGCTACCACTGTCGCGGCTTTCGCGCGGCTCTCTGCTGACGAATCTGCTCTCGGCGTACTGTTCGCCGGGGTCCTGATCTCCGGCGTCTCGACGTTGATCGTCGTGGATGGGAATGCCGGCGGCCGGGTGGAGGTCGCCAGCACCGGCCTGGCTTCCGACGGTGGGGTGCTGGTCCGGCGCACCGGCGGCGCGGGAGGCAGCCCGGCGTCGACGAAGGGGACGGACCGGCGCCTCGGCGACTACCGCTTCGATGGGGGCTGATTCGACTGTCCCAGCGGCCACATCGACCCCGTCACCGGCCCTGTTGACGTTGGCACTGCTCGGCTCGACCACGCCGGGACCAGCCGGATCGGATAAGTCGTTCCGGATCGGTTCGGGCGCTGTGTCAGTTGACTCGGGCGCCGTGTCGGCTGGCTTAGGCGCCGTGTCCGTTGACTGGGACGCCGTATCGGTTCGCTTAGGCGCCGTGTCAGTTGACTGGGACGCCGTATCGGTTCGCTCGGGCGCCGTGTCCGTTGACTCGGGCACCGTGCCGGTTGGCTTAGACGCCGTGTCAGTTGACTCGGGCGCCGTGTCGGCTGGCTTAGACGCCGTGTCAGTTGACTCGGGCACCGTGCCGGTTGGCTTAGGCGTCATGTCCGCCGGCTCGGGCACGGCGTCAGGCGACGCCGACGCGGTATCCGCCGGCGCGGGCACGGCAACGGCCGACTCAGGCGAAACGCTGGTGTCCGCGGCGGGCCGCGGCTCGTCAGTAGTCTCGTCGGTAGTGCTGTCGGGTAGTTGGAGCTGACCAGCGGCGCCACCGTCGGATTCACGGGGCACTC
The DNA here is from genome assembly GCA_019244295.1 of Pseudonocardia sp. GTDB lineage: Bacteria > Actinomycetota > Actinomycetes > Mycobacteriales > Pseudonocardiaceae > Pseudonocardia. Next base: position 2,596 of record JAFASX010000061.1, on the reverse strand, counting down.
GGCCACCCTGCCGCTCTTTGATCGCGGCGATGAGCTCGCCCTTGCGCATGGCAGCGATGTCGGGGATGTTCAACTCAGCTGCGAGCTGACGCAGCTCGGCCAGCACCATTCCGGTGAGGCCACGCCTACGCACTGGGCCGCCGTTCGTGGGGGCGGCAGCGTCCGCGACATCCATCTCGGGGGCGATGGGCACACCGGCCATGACCTCGGCGTTTCGCGCCGGCTGCTCGGTGCCAAGGGTATCAGTGTCGCTCACAAAAATCCTTCCTGACCAACCAGCGCACATGCTCTGATCAGCGGGATGTGTCGTCCGACCCGGACGGGAGGACAACTTGTGTCAAGGCGCGAGGGCAGCTGGTGAGCCCCGCTCACACTGACACACACTGAACAACGACCAGGACGAAGATCAAATGCCGGAGCCTTCCGCGCCGGGACGCGGACTGATCACGGGAAAAGATCAGACCCGGTTTCAGCTTTGGGAGTATATCGACGCAGATCGGCGTGGGTCGTTGTACAGCACCGAGCGTAGACAAAAGGTCGCCACCCGGCAATAACGCGTTGCGGTGCGCCGTCTACCGCAGTCTCAACCGTGCGTGACGACGGCACCCGTTAAGTCTACCTCCAATGAACGTTCCGTAAACGCCGACCCCACCAGACCTGACGGTAATTCACCTTGATCGGGTAACGCAAGCACTGTCGGACCGGCACCGGAGATGGTAGCCGGAACGCCGTTCGCGCGTAGGCGATCCATCAGATCCGCCGACGCCGGGTATGCCTGACGTCGGTAAGGTTGATGCAAGCGATCCTCGGTCGCGGCGAACAGCAGGTCGGGCCGCGTGGTGAGGGCGCATACCGCCAGCGCCGCGCGGCTTGCGGTGAACACCGCATCCGTCAGCGCCACCCGATCAGGGAGCAGCCGCCGAGCCACTTCGGTCGCCGAGTGCTCCGCTGGCACTAAGGCCACCGGACGCAAACTCCAGTGTGGTACGAGCCGTACAGCGCCGAAGGCCTCGTGGATATTCCCGCTCCGGTCGTCACGGTTCTGTGAATTTCTCGGGTTTCCCCACACAACCACTAAGCCGCCGAACAGACTGGCCGCCGCGTTATCGGCATGCCCCTCCAAATCGGCCGCGACCTGTAACAGAACGCTACGTTCCTCGGCGATGTCCCGGCCAAGCAACGCGGCCGCCACGACCGCACCACCAACCGAAGCAGCCGCCGACGAGCCCAAGCCTCGGCCGTGGGGTATGCGGTTGCGACACCGCAGCCGTAGACCGGGCAGTGAAGCGCCGAACGCGCGGCAGGCCGCCCGCACCGCGCGCACCACGAGGTGGCGCTCGTCCAGGGGCACGGTGCCGGTGCCTTCGCCGCTGACCTCGACGACCAGACCGTCATCAGCGACGGACGCCTCGATCTCGTCGTGGAGCCCGAGCGCGAGGCCCAACGTGTCAAAGCCGGGACCCAGATTTGCCGACGACGCCGACACTCGGACCAGGACCTCACGGGCGTGGCTCACGTTAGCCCGAGCGCACGGGCCACCGCGTCCGGGTCAGCGGGGATGGCCATCGGATCCGGTCCCGCGCGGTTCGACGGGCCGCTTCCCTGGGCGTCCAGCGCGATGTCTGGGTCCTTGAGCCCGTGCCCGGTGACCGTACACACCACCCTACCGCCTAGTGGCACCAGGCCCGACTCGCTGACCCGCAACAACCCCGCCACACTCGCCGCCGAGGCGGGCTCGGCAAACACCGCCTCGCGGGTGGAAAGCAGCCGGTAGGCGGACAGGATTTCCTGGTCGGTGACGGCCGCGAACACACCGCCGGACTCGTCCCTGGCGGCGACCGCGCCAGCCCACGAGGCCGGCGCGCCGATCCGGATCGCGGTGGCCACCGTCTCGGGGAAACGCACTGGGGCACCGTGCACGAGCGGCGCCGCGCCGGCGGCCTGAAACCCGAACATCCGAGGCAACCGCTCGATCAGGCGATCATCGCGGTACGCCCGGTAACCGGCCCAGTACGCGGTGATGTTGCCGGCGTTGCCGACCGGCAGGCAATGCACATCCGGCGCCTGGCCAAGCTCATCGCAGATCTCGTAGGCCGCGCTGGCCTGGCCGGCGATCCGGGCCGGGTTCACCGAGTTGACTAAGGTGATCACCGGGTAGTCGGCGGTGGTCTTGCGGGCCAGCTCAAGGCAGTCATCAAAGTTGCCGTCGATCCGCAGGATCGTCGCGCCGTGCGCCACCGCCTGGGCCAGCTTGCCGAGCGCGATCTTGCCTTCCGGCACCAAGACCGCACAGGTCAGCCCGGCGCGGGCGGCGTAAGCGGCGGCCGAGGCCGAAGTGTTGCCGGTGGACGCGCACAGCACCCCGAGGGTGCCAGTAGCCAGCGCCACCGTGATCGCGACGGTCATCCCTCGGTCCTTGAACGAACCGGTCGGGTTCGCCCCGTCGACCTTGAGGAACACCTCGCAACCCACCCGGTCGGACAGGTAGGGAGCGGGCAGGAGCGGTGTTCCGCCTTCACCGAGGGTGACCACCGTCCAGTCCGGTTCCACCGGCATCCGGCCGCGGTATGCCTCGATCACGCCCGGCCAACGCGCC
>JAFASX010000052.1 GCA_019244295.1 Pseudonocardia sp. | reverse complement strand
GCCGCGATCATGAAACAGTTCCTCATCGAGTCGACCATACTCGCCGGAACCGGCGGCCTGATCGGTGTGTTTTTCGGCATTACCTTCATCCTGATCGGAGCGGCTGTCATGACGCGAGTGGCGCCCGATTTCGGCGCCCCGATAATTTCCGTGCCGGCGGTCTTGGTCGCCTTGACGGTCAGCATGCTCATCGGGCTCGTCGCCGGCGGCTACCCAGCCATGCGCGCCGCGCGACTACGGCCCATCGAAGCTTTGCGATTCCAGTGAAACGCGATACGCGTCTGGCGGACCTCGGCGTCGCCACGGGCTTCTTAATCCTCGGCGTGCTGTTGCTGGTCGCCATACCAGAAGCACATGTCACCTGGCCGACCAGCTTTACCGGGCACCATCGCTGGTGGGAGTTCGGCCCGCTCGCCGTCGCGTTCCTTGGCAGCACTCAGCGCCGGACTCGCCCGATACCGGCCCTCGCGGTCGGGGCGCTCGTGGTGGCGCTGGGTCCACTGGTGGTCGGGGTCACTGGCGTGGGCGTGATGCTCATCTTTTGCGATCTCCTGTACTGCGCGGTGCGCTACAGCTCGGCCCGGGCCAGCTTGCTGGTGGCAACATGCGCGGCCACCGTTCTGATGCTGGCCACGATCCTCAGCCTGCTGCTGAGCACCCCAGTGGTGACGATACGCGTTGTCTACAACGTGGCGTTGGTACTCGGCATACCGATGCTGTGGGCGTACGAGGTACGCCAGTATCAGAACCGGGCCGAGCTGGAGCGGCAGCGAGCGGCTCAGTCCGAGCGGGTAGCCGAACTGGCCAGGGCGGCCGCCGTTGCCGCCGAACGCGCCCGAATGGCCCGCGACCTGCACGATGTCATCGCCAGCCAGCTTTCCGCGATCGCTATTCAATCCGAGGCGGCGCTCACCACCATGCTTGCCACTCGCGCCGACGAGCGGTTACGCGAGATACTCCAGTCGGTGAGGCGGACCAGCATCGCTTCCCTAGCCGAGATGCGCACGATGATCGACCTGTTGCGTTCGGACGCGGCGGCGAGTGCCGACCCGCGCACCGCGCCGCATCGGCTCGACGACAATATCGTCTCGCTGCTCGACGCCGGAAACGCCAATGGCCTGAAGATCGTGCTGCTCGACCAGCGACCCCCGGGTGACGATCTCCCAGCCTCGGTCGATCTAGCGGCCTACCGCATCGTGCAAGAGTCACTGACCAACGCGGCCAAGCATGCGCCGGGCAGCACGGTGTACCTGACGTTGGCCCGAGACGGTGGCCTGCTGCGGGTAGAGGTGGAGAACGAGCTGCCCGACCATGCCGTAATCGGCGAGGGTGGCGGGGTCGGACTGCTCGGGCTGCGCGAACGCGCGGCGGCGATCGGCGGGCGAGTTCGGGCCGGGATTCGAAACGGGCGGTGGAGCGTGCACGCCACGCTCCCGATCGAAACAAAGGGCAAAGCATGAGCGTGCGGATCATCGTGGCGGATGATCACGTTGCGATCCGGACCGGACTTGTCACGATCCTCGGTTCGGCACCTGACATCGACGTGGTCGGCGAATCGGGCGACGGGCTCTCCGCTGTGCGAATGGCCACCTCGCTGCGACCGGACCTGGTGCTCATGGATATCAGAATGCCGGGTATCGACGGCATAGAAGCAACCCATCGCCTGGTGAACGGGGGTATCTGCGATGTCTTGGTCCTCACCACGTTCGATCTCGATGACTACGTGGACGGGGCACTCGCCGCCGGGGCGGCCGGGTTCCTCCTGAAATCGGCAAGCGCGGAGCAGCTGCTCGACGCCGTGCGCGCGGTCGCCCGAGGCGACGGCATGCTTGCGCCCGAGGTTACCCGACGGTTGATCTCTCGGTTGGCTTCGGTGTCCGAGGCCCCAGCACCAGAACTGCCCCGGTTGGACCACCTCACGCCACGTGAGGTGAACGTGTTGGCGTGTCTCGGCCACGGCATGTCCAATGCCGAGATCTCCTCCTCTTTGAAGATCACCGAGGCAACCACGAAAACCCACGTATCCCGGGTACTCACCAAACTGGGTGTTCGTTCGCGTGTGCAGGCCGCGATTGCCGCTCGGTCGGCTGGCGTAATCGACCGGGGGCAGACACCGTGACCAACACCGGCTCGGCCACTGCCCGCGAGCGCCACTGCCCGCGAGCGGAGCCAGTGAGCCGGTGGCCGGGCAGCGGCCTCATCCGGAACGGCGAGCCTGCCGGTCGATGGGTTGCAAGTAATCGGCGATCGCTTTCGAGATCAGCACGGGCTCCGCCGAGCGCTTGCCGCCAATCGACAGGTAGTTGGCCATCATTCCGCGCCCGCCGAATGGCTCGTTACCGTTGTCGGCGCGCAGCAGCGTGGTGTTGCGGCATACCTCATGCCGTCGGGCGAGCACCCTCACGGTCTGGGGGAGATCGCCATACACCATCGCGCCCATTGCCCGCTCTTCGAAGAAGGGGGAAGTCAGCACTCGGTGCAACGGTTCGGTAGCGCTGAACCGCACCACGTTGAAGATCGGCGCGAAAAGCTCCTCGCAGTTAAGCTTTTCCCCGATATCCCGACACAGCACGGTCGGCTGAAGGCGGCGGTGTTTCAGGTCAGCCTTGCCACCATACTGGATTTGCTCGGCGTTGCCACGCAGGTACTCCAGGGCGAACCCGAAGGCCTGGGCGTAGTGCATCGGGCCGTAGTCGGCGTTCGGATCAGTGTTGCCACCGAAGCGTAACCCGTCGAGTCGCTGTGTCAGCAACGCGAGGAACTCCTCGCTCACCGATTGGTGCACGAAAATGACATCAGGCCCGAAACAATCCTGTCCGGAGTTGAGCATACGGATCTCCACCAGGTCCGCCACTGTCCGCTCGAGATCCGCGCCAGGTCCGACGACGAAGGGGTTGATGCCCTGCCCGAGATAGACGAACAGCTGCTCGCGGCCTAGTAGGACGCGAATCTTTTCCGCATTGGCATAGGTTCCGGTGAACACCACGAGATCAGCCGCCCGCACCGGACCTTCGACGAATTCACGCTGTGTACTAGGTGACAGCTCGATTGGTAAGTGAACCTCGCTATTAATCATCTCGTGCAGGCGGACAATCTGCTGATTGATGTGTGACGAGGGCCGGAAGGTGATCCGTTCGCTGTACAGACTGGGCACCAGGAGATAGAGCACATAGGCGTACAGCGGAATATTAGACGGCATGAAGACGGCGGTGTGTCCGACTGTCGTGGGCCGGTAGGAGAGAACCTCGTCCGCCGCGCCGCGCAGGGTACGCAGGGAGGAGTCGAGCTCGTTCGTGGCGGTTTTGTATCCGCTCACCTCAGTGAGTACGTCCATGACTCGGCGACGGTTCTCGGTAAGAAGCCGATGCACCGCCTCGATTTCCCGGATCCGGCCAGCGAGAGGAATACTCAGGTGATCGTTTTTTCGTTCCGCGACCGCTATTCCGCCGTTGCTCGAGATGGATCGATCAGATTGTTCGACCAGATGGTAAAGCTCGGCCATGTCTACCTTTCCGTTGCGGTTGAGCGGCAGCCGAGGCACGACTAGGACACGGCTCGGTTGTTCATGAGTGGCGAGATGTGGGCGAATCGCCCGCTTCCAGGTGGCCGAGTCACCACGGTTTGGGTCGACTACCACGAAGACCAGTTGGCACCCGCAGCCTTCGTCATCGACCGCTACGACTCGAACGGGGGCGCCGCACGCCTCGGCTTTACGCGAGATCACATCGGGGTAGAGCGTGTGGCCGTGTCGGTGCACGGCGCCGAGCCTGCCGAGCACCGCCAGGTTGCCATCCTGGTCGAGGTAGCCGATGTCGTTGGTGCGGTGTACCGACCAGTCCACGGTCTGGATCGCGCCGTTCTCGTCCAGTGTGCCGACCATGAGGTCGGGGGTGCGCACCACCAGCTCACCGACAGCGCCAGCCGGCAGGGGCATGTCGTCTTCTCCAACGACATCGATCTCGATCCCGTCCAGCGGCAGCCCACACAACAGCGGGCACTCCGGACCGGCCAGCGCGATGTTGCCCGCCTCGCTGCTGCCGTAGCCGTCGAGCAGCGGCTTGCCCACCGTTTCGGCGAACCGAGCAGCCAGCGCCGAGCTTAGCGGCGCGCCGCCCACACACCACATACGCACTGATTCGAGCGCCGCGCGACCCACCGACCGCTGCTGCATGATCCGCAAAAGACTGTCGTACGTCGATGGCGCGCCATCAACCACCGTGACCTGAATCCGAGTGATCGCTTCCATGGCGTGGTCGAGGCGGCGGTACGGCAGCACAACAACGCAGCACCGGATCTGCCACCACAACAGCAGCAGCGAAAGACCGTATTGGTGCGAGAACGGCAGCAGCGGCAACAAGACGTCCGAGCGGTTATATCCCATGCGCCGGTAAGTACGCCGGGTATTGGCCCGCAGCGATGACCCAGAACGAACCACGGCGGTCGGTTGTCCCGTGGTGGTGCCGGACGACCAGATGATCAGTGCGTCCGTCCGCTGCCACCAGCGGCTGAGATCGATCTGGCCAGCGCCAGCGGGGCGAGGCGTGGCCCGTACCAGCTCGTCAAGGTCTAGCACGGTGGCGGACGTCTCAACCTCGACCGCACAGGTAGCCTCCCGGATAAGCCAGCGGACCGAAGCCCGGCGCAGGGCCTCGACCCGGTCGCAAGTAGCTTGGTCTTCGTCGAGCAATACCAGCGAAACGTCCAGGTGCGTGAGAGCCAGCAGCACCAGCACGTAACCGGTCGAGTTCGGGGCGACTAGGGCGACCCGGTCACCAGATTCCAGTCCGAGCTGGACGAGCCGGTCGGCAACGCCTAGCGCGGCACAACCCAACGCCTCCTCGGTCCACACGCCCTGGTGGTCGATGATCGTTGGATGAAGGCTTTGCACGCTAACTCCTATAGTCCGGGTTAAGTAGTCCGGGTTAAGCAGGTGGCGACCCTGGACGAGCCAACCGAGCGTGATCACTCATCGACCGGCGTCGGACACGTGTCGTGCGGGTCATGCGGGAACGCATGGACGTCGCCTTCGTGCTGCTGAGGGAGGTCGCCATTGTGCTTGTGCTCTCTTCAGAGGTGGCGGTTAGCCCGAGGTGTACCGAATCTCGTCGGCTATCTGGGCTGGATAACCAACGGTCCTTGCGGTGCGCGGGCACTGATCGGGGCGAGTATGCCCAAGTCGCCTGTTTGCCGATAGCGAACGTGGGTAAGGCGGTGGGATCACCTCTAGCACGAGGGCAGACCACAAGCTGGGCGCACCGAGGAATGCTGCTTGAACGAGTCAAAACTGTCCTCCTGTCGATGGCCAGAGAGCCGCAGGCGTCGCACGCATGCGCAGTCGGATATCGATGTGAGGAGACAGGTCAGACGAGCAGCAGGGCCGGCGGCAGGCCCACGCGTACGATGCAAACACGGCACTCGCGACCCGTCAACCAGCATTAACTCTTTCGAGTCCAGTTATAGCCAAACAACTGGGCGGCGACATCCTCGTCAGGCGAGAGGACGACCGGTCACTCTTTTTTGGAGTTTTCTTCGACTGTTACGTAAATGTTATCAACACTGGGTCTCACGCGGCGTGAACGAAATGACTACAACCAGCAACCGTTGACACCCAACTGGGCGACATGGCAACCTCGAGACTCGCAGGAAGCAGGAAAATAGGCCTGGGCGATCGCACAGAGGTGCGAACATCAGGGACGCGTAGATACACGGAGCCCAAGAGCAGTAAGCGGCGGCCGCCCGTTCGGCGTGCCCGAGCTGGGCTGTCGATCAATCCGTGCCTGAACGGTTCATGGCGCCTCACACAGCTCACGGCGCCCCGCACAGCTGTAGGGGCGCTGTGCCGAACCTCGGGCGTTGATGCTTACAGCCGAACGATAGACAGTTCACTCGAAAATAGTGGAAACCACCCGGCAATCCACGATCTCGAAGCCACAGTAAATACCCTTCATGTTTACCAGGAGATCACTCAGCTGCCCACGATCCAATGACTTTCCCAGTTACCAGCCAGCGCCATTGACACCCAGCCCAACCACGTGCGAGCCTCATGCCTGCGGGAGGTTGGCCTGGGCCTTCGCACGGTGATGCGACTTTCGAAAGCGCAAAGACGCGTAAGCGCGCGAAGCCCGAGAGCAGTAGGCGGCACGTCAACCCACTGGTTCGGTTCGAATGTCCGAAAGGGGGCGGAAGATCAACCTGCCCACCGCCGCTTATTCACTTGCAATTGTTCGTTCATCCGTGTTCAATAGCCCACCCGACAAGCGCGCGACAGAGGTGAGCAGAATCTATTCTCCGGAATTGCCGCCCGAAAACGATTATCAGACCGCGTCGAGCCGGCCCGGGCCATTGATGCCGATCCACCGGGCGGTAGCCCGGTGAACACATTCCGTTATCCCGGTGCCTGGCCGGCGGTAGTCGACTTCATCGCGGCGACCGGCACGCACACGATCTTCGGTCTGCCCGGCGACGATCTGAACTTGGTGTCCGCGCTGCGTGGCGGCCCTGTTCGGCTGCTGCTGTGCCGTGACCAGCGCAACGCCGCCTTCATGGCGACCGGATTCGCCACCCAGTCCGGTGGCCCAGGCGTCTGCGTCGTCGGCAAGGGACCAGCCACGACGAACGCGCTGACCGGGATTCTGGAGGCGCGCTGCGGCGCGGTGCCGCTGATGGTGCTGGCCGCCGGTACAGCGGTGGCGCAGCGGGGTCACCGGGCGTTTCAGGAACTGGACCAACTGGCTTTCATCAGACCGATGGTCAAGTGGGCGGAGCGAATCGATCATCCCGACCGCCTCGTCCCCGCGCTGGAGACCGCATGGGCCACCGCCGCGCACGGCGCAGCGGGCCCGGTGTATCTTGAGCTGCCGGACCACCTGACGACTACCCCGATCGACCGACACCGACCGTGGCAGATTGGTCTAGAGCAGTCGGTGGAGTATCGCTGTGACCCGGCGAGCAACGCGCTGGCGCTGATCCGCTCGAGCCGGCGCTGCGCGATATTGGTCGGCGGCGGCGCCCGGCACCGCAACCACGGCGGGGTGCTGCAGTGCTTCGCCGAACATATCGGCGCGCCACTGTTCGCTACCGCTTCGGGCCGAGGCGCGGTAGACGAGGACCATGAGTTGTTCCTTGGGCTGGCCGGGCTTTACCTGCGACCGGATGCGGCGCGGATCTGGCGGGAGCTCGATCTGGTGATCTCGCTCGGCAGCCGGCTGGAGGAGACCGCCAGGTTCGGCTGGGAAACCGCGCCCCCGCCAGTCGTGCAGGTCAACATCGCGGCCGAGGAGTTTTCCGCCGACCACGAAGGGCCGCGGGTGCTCGGTGACCTCCTCGCGGTCGTGCGGGCTTGGCTCACCGAGCTGCCACAGCGGGAACGAGACACCGCTTGGTTTAGTCAGATCGCCGAAGCTCGTACCCGGATGTTCGACGAAGCAAAGCGGTTGCTTGCGGTCGATCCACCTCGCGATGGCCGAATCCGGGTGGCCGCCGTATTGGCCACGATGGACGCGACGCTGCCCGTGAATCGGATCACGGTCCAGGAGAACGGGCTACAGGACATGTGGTCTTATCTCTTCCCGTTTCACCAGGTGCGCTCGGGCGCCGGCGTGGTGGCGCCTTCTGAGCAGACCCCCCTCGGCTTCGGCGCCGCCGCGTCCGGTGGGGTCGCGGTAGCCGCGCCCGACCGGCTGGTCGTCGCGTTCGTCGGTGACGGGGCGTTCGAGCTGTTCGGCGGCGACTTGGCGACGTTCGCTCGCGAGCGGCTTGGGGTGCTGTTCGTCGTGCTGTGCAACGGCGGCTACGGCTGGTTGCAGTCGCAGCTCAACCACAACCACCCCGGCAGCTACCCAGGGCTGTTCGCCGATGACAGCCGGCCGCCTTTGGCCACCAGCGGGATCGAGGGCGTGCGCGACCGCGTGGTCACCGACCTCGCCGCGCTCAGGGCCGAACTGCGCACGGCCGCCCGGCACTGTCAAAGCGGCGGGATCGCGATAGTTCGGGTACCGGTGGCGCTTTCCGACGAACCGCCAGGAATAGCCGAGTCGGCGGCGGATTCCAATTCACTCAAAGTTCCGATGTGAATCGAAGCTGGTCCGAAACTGGAAAGGAGCCGAGCGGTGATCACGACACAGCTGCGCGCGTTGCGCAGACGGGTGGCGGTGACCGGATGGGGCGCGATCACGCCGCTCGGTCTGGGCGTGGACGAGACCTGGTCGGCCATGCTGGCCGGGCGCAGCGGGATCAGGCCCGTCCAGGCCTTCGACGTGACGGACCTGAACACTCGAATCGCCGGAGAGGTGCGCGGATTCGACCCCAATCGGTACATCCCGCGCAAGACCAGCCGTCAGATGGACACGTACTCGCAGTATGCGATGGCCGCCGCGCTCGAGGCGGTCGAGTCGGCCAAACTTGTCGTTGACGAACAGCTCGGTCCCCGCGTGGGCGTGCTGATCGGCAGTGGCTACGGCCCGGTCAACTACAACCACGCGGTGGCCGAGCGGCTGCGCACCAAGGGACCGCGAGGGGTCAGCCCGTACGCTCAGGTCGCCGGCGCCATCGACCACGCGGCTGGACAGATCAGCATGCACTTCGGCGCGCGGGGGCCGTCCAAGGCAATCAGCACCGCCTGCGCGACCGGCGCCGACTCGGTCGGCGAGGCCGCGCGCTGGATCCAGTTCGGCGTGGTTGACGTGGCGATCGCCGGCGGCGCCGAGAACTGCCTCACCCGGGTCGACCTTGCCGGCAGCGGGAACGCGCGGGTGCTGTCCAGCCGCAATGACGAACCGGAGCTTGCGTCGCGCCCGTTCGACGAAGACCGCGACGGCTTCGTGATGAGCGCGGGGGCGGGCGTCCTGATCCTGGAGGACGCCGAGCACGCGCAGGATCGGGGCGCGCCGATCCTGGCCGAAGTGGTCGGTTACGGCGCCACGTCCGATGCGTACCACTGGACCGCGCCGCACCCGGACGGGACCGGTGAGAAAGCCGCGATGCGGCAGGCCCTGGACGATGCGGGCCTGCGCCCGCACCACATCGACTACGTGAACGCCCACGCCACCGGCACCCCACTCGGGGACGAGATCGAAGTGCGCAGCATTCGCGAGGTGCTCGGCGCGGGAGCCACTCGTATCCCGGTGAGCTCGACCAAATCCATGACCGGGCACATGAGCGGCGCTGGCGGGGCTGTCGAACTGATCGTCTGCGGGTTGGCGATTCGCGACGGCGTTGCCCCACCGACAATCAACTGTGTGCGCCCGCTCGACCCGGGAATGAACTTCGTCCCGGGCACCCCGCAAGAGCACACGATCGATGTGGCGATGAGCAACTCATTCGCGTTCGGCGGCCACAACGCGGTGGTCATCCTGCGCCGCTGGGTGTCGAAGCGGAACCGCTCGTGATCGGGGGGTTTGGGCCACTTAATTCACGCTAATCTCACAGACGACGCGAGTACAGGGGCGCGCAGGCCGATCCATTTTCACGTGCTCGGCTACTCTGGTGACAGTGATCGAGACCCCAGTCGACTCCGTCCCAGCCGCCACCGCTACGCCTGACCAGCCGCAGCCCTACGCGGAGCTGGGCTTGCGCCCCGACGAGTATCAGCGCATCCGGGACATCCTGGACCGCCGGCCCACCGATGCCGAGCTCGCCATGTACAGCGTGATGTGGAGCGAGCACTGTTCGTACAAGTCGAGCAAAGTGCACCTGCGCTACTTCGCGCAGACCACCACGCCCGAGATGCGGGCCAAGATGCTCGCCGGTATCGGCGAGAACGCCGGCGTGGTGGACATCGGCGAGGAGCTCGCGGTCACCTTCAAGATAGAAAGTCACAACCACCCGTCCTATGTGGAACCACACCAGGGCGCCGCGACCGGCGTCGGCGGCATCGTGCGTGACATCATGGCCATGGGAGCCAGACCGGTCGCGGTGGCCGATTCGCTGCGCTTCGGCCCGGCCGATGCCCCCGATACCGCCAGGGTACTGCCCGGGGTGGTCTCCGGGATCAGCTTCTACGGCAACTGCCTCGGCCTTCCCAACATCGCCGGGGAGCTGGTATTCGACCCCGTGTACGCGGGAAACCCGCTGGTCAACGCCCTATGCGTGGGAGTGCTCCGGCACGGCGACCTGCGCCTGGCCCACGCCTCGGGAATCGGCAACAAGATTGTCTTGTACGGCGCCCGCACTGGGCGTGACGGCATCGGCGGGGTGTCCGTGCTGGCGTCGGAGACCTTTGCCGGGGACGAATCCGGCTCCGGGCGCAAGAAACTGCCTTCCGTGCAGGTCGGCGACCCGTTCACGGAGAAGCTGCTCATCGAGTGCTGCCTCGAGCTGTACGCGGCCAGGCTGGTGGTGGGTATCCAGGACCTGGGCGGAGCTGGGCTGTCCTGCGCCACCTCTGAGCTCGCCTCAGCCGGGGACGGCGGCATGCGCATCGAGCTGGACGCGGTGCCGCTGCGCGCGGCGAACATGACTCCGGCGGAGATCCTGGCCAGTGAGTCGCAGGAACGCATGTGCGCGGTGGTCACCCCGGAGAACTTGGGCGCGTTCCTGCGGATCTGCGCCAAGTGGGACGTGCAGGCAGCGGTCATCGGCGAAGTCACCGCCGATGACCGACTGGTGATCACCTGGCGCGGCCAGACGGTGGTGGACGTGCCACCACGCACGGTGGCAGACGAGGGCCCGGTATACCAGCGCGCGATCACCCGCCCTGGCCACCAAGATACGCTGGTCGCCGACACCACAGCGCGCCTGTCCCGCCCGAAGACCGGGCGGGGGCTGCTGGACACCATCGTGCGGATGGTCGCCAGCCCTAACCTGTGCAGCCGGGCCTGGGTCACCGATCAGTACGACCGTTACGTGCGCGGCAACACCGTGTCCGCACCGCCGTCGGACGCCGGCATGCTCCGGATCAACGAAGTGACCATCGACAGCGGTGCATCAAGCACCCGAGGCTTCGCGATCTCCACGGACTGCAACGCCCGGTTCTGCGCGCTCGACCCATACCTCGGGGCCCAGCTCGCGCTCGCCGAAGCCTACCGCAACGTCGCGGTCAGCGGCGCGGCGCCGATCGCGGTCACCGACTGCCTGAACTTCGGCTCCCCAGAGGACCCTGGCGTGATGTGGCAGTTCGAGCAAGCAGTGCGGGGGCTGGCCGACGGCTGCGCCAGCCTCGGCATCCCGGTCACCGGAGGCAACGTCAGCTTCTACAACCAGACCGGGCCGGTCGCGATCCACCCCACTCCGGTGGTCGGGGTGCTCGGGGTGATCGATGACGTGAGCTGGCGGCTATCCACCGGCTGGCGAACCGAAGGCGACCGGATATTGCTGCTCGGGGATACCCGCGATGAGCTGGACGGCAGCGAATGGGCGCACGTGGTCCATCAGCACCTCGGCGGCCGCCCGCCGGCAGTGGACCTGAGCGCCGAGCGGGCGCTGGCCGCACTGCTGATTACCGCCGCGCAACAGCGGCTGCTGGCCAGTGCGCACGATCTTTCCGAGGGCGGGCTGGCCCAGGCGATCGTCGAGGCGTGCCTGATCGGCGGTCTCGGCGCACACGTTGCGCTACCGCACGGGGCTGATCCGTTCGTCACGCTGTTCGCCGAGTCGTCCGCACGGGCGCTGGTGGCGCTGCCAGCGGCGGATGTCCCGGCGTTCATCTGCCACTGTGCCGGTGCCGGCGTCCCAGTAACTGAGCTAGGTGACGTAACCGACCCGACCGAAGGTGTGCTAATCGAAGGTATCGGCGTGCTGGGCCTTGACCAGCTGCGGGTGGCCTGGGAAAGCGGCCTGCCTGGACTGTTCGGAGCCTGAACGGCGGTCTGTTACTTCTTTCGGCTTAAGTAACCCGCGGTACCGCAACCTTCCCTCTCCCGGTGAGTTGATCAACCCGGGCTCGCGGTGCGGCGAGAGCTGAACTTTTGGCCCACCAAGTTCAACTTATTGACGTGCCGAGGTGACAGTGCTTCTTGACATGCTGGGATGCGGACAGTATCCGCGACCCCGGGGGGAAAGATGATCCAGCTGAAGAACGTCACCAAGATCTACCGGATGGGCAGCGTCGAGCTGCGCGCCCTCAGCAACATCAATCTCACCATCGAGGATGGCGAGCTGGTGGCCATTATGGGCCCGTCCGGTTCTGGCAAGAGCACGATGATGAACATCCTGGGCTGCCTGGACGTACCCACCGAGGGCACCTACCTCCTCGACGGCATCGACGTCGGCCAGCTCAAGGACAACCGGCTGGCCGAGATTCGCAACCACAAGATCGGTTTTGTCTTTCAGTCGTTCAACCTCATCCCCCGCACCAGCGCGGTGCGCAACGTGGAGCTCCCGCTGGTCTACGCTGGGGCGAAGGACCGGCGCAGCAAAGCCACCGAGGCACTGGAGATGGTCGGCCTGGCCGCCCGGATCAAGCACCTGCCCAACGAGCTCTCCGGCGGGCAGCAACAACGGGTAGCGATCGCCAGGGCGATTGTCACCGAGCCAACCATGCTGCTGGCCGACGAGCCGACCGGCAACCTGGATACCGCGTCCACCATGGAGATCATGCGACTGCTGGTCGGGCTCAACGACGCCGGCCGCACCGTCGTGCTGATCACCCATGAGCACGAGGTCGCCGGGTTCGCCAAGCGCGTGATCCGACTGCGCGATGGAAAGATCGTCAGCGACAAGATCCAACATAACCGCACCGATGTCAACGCTCCGATTCCGGTCAGCCAATACGAGGCCGCCGATGCCTCGGCCAACGAAACATAGGCCTCACAGATGAACCTTGAAGAAGCGCTGCGTATCGCGTTGCGCGGACTGCGGGCCAACCGGCTGCGTTCCGCTCTGACCACACTCGGCATCGTCATCGGGGTCTCTTCGGTGATCGTGTTGGTGGCACTCGGAAACGGCATCCAAAATGGCTTCAACAAGTCTTTCAGCGCGCTTAGCACCCAGATCGTGGTGAGCAAGAGCCAGGGCACCGTGCCCGGCGGCGGCGCGGCGAAAGACCTCACCGATTCCGACGTCGCCGCGCTGCGCAACCCAACGCTAGCCCCGGATTTGGTCAGCGTCACACCGGTAATCACCGGTACCGCGCTGCTGCAAGGCGGGAACGGCCAGTTCCGCACCTCGATCGCCGGCTCGACCAGCCAGTACCTCGAGGTGAACAACCGCGAGCTGATAGCCGGTAGCTTCTTCACCGAGGCGCAAGAGCGCGCCAACGCTAAGGTCGTGGTGCTCGGGCCGACCCCAGTGGCCAACATCTTCGGCGGCGACGCCCAGACGGCCCTGGGGCGGCAGATCCGGATCAGCCGCACTACCTTCAAGATCATCGGTGTGATCAAGAGCAATGGCCAGCAGGACGATATCGCGATTATGCCGCTCGGTGCCGCCCGCAGCTACCTGCTCGGCGGTACCGACACCGTCAATCAGATCATTTTGAAGGCAACCAGTCCCGCGACAGTACCGGCCGCGGTGAACGAAATAACCAACGTCCTTGATGACCGGCACAATATTAAGGACCCGGCCAAGCGAGACTTCGATATCCAAGCGCTGAGCAGCCTGCTCGACAAGGCCAACCAGTTCCTTACCTTCCTGACCTTGTTCACAGTGGCGGTGGCCGGAATCTCGCTGGTCGTTGGCGGGATCGGGGTGGCCAACATCATGTTGGTCTCGGTCACCGAGCGGACCAGGGAGATCGGGATCCGCAAGGCCATCGGCGCGACGCGCGGAGCCATCCTCAAGCAGTTCCTGATCGAGTCCACCCTGCTTGCCGCGATGGGCGGCCTGGTGGGGATCATCCTCGGAATTGCCGTCACGTTGATCTCCGCCGCTATACTGCCCGGCGTGGTGCCGAACTTCCCGGCACCCGAGCTCTCAGCGCTCTCGGTGCTCCTCGCGTTCGGGATCAGCCTGGCCATCGGCCTGATCGCCGGAGGCTACCCAGCAAACCGCGCCGCCCGGCTGCAGCCGATCGATGCGCTCCGCTACCAGTAACAGACCGTTTGTCGTACACCGTGAAAGGCAGGATGTTCATGACTCGCACCACGATCCTCGGCAAATCGAGGGTGCGGTGGGCCTCGGTGGGGGCATTGTCGGCGTCGTTAGTGCTCGTCGCGCCGGTGGTGACCGGGTGCGGTGGCGCACCACCCCCGCAGCCAACCGCGCGGGTGGAACGAGGAACGGTGTCGACCAAGGTCACCGGTTCTGGGGCCTTGGCCGCGATCACCTCGCAGACCCTGGGCTTCAAGAACGGCGCCCAGCTCAAAGAGCTCGACGTAAAGGTCGGTGACCTGGTACGGCCAGGCCAGGTGCTGGCTCGGGAGGACGACTTCTACCTCCGGCAGACACTCAACAACCTGATAGCAACCCTGAACAACCAGCAGGCCCAGCTCAACAAGATCATTTTTGACAACCCGGTGGACGCCGCGCGGCGTTCCCTTGAGGCGGCGCGCAGAGTACTGGAGGCCACGATCAGAAACGTGCACGACATCGTGGAGCGCGACGAAGCGGCCGTGCGCACGGCCCGGTTCCAATTGGACTTCGACGAGCGTCAGCTCGAGCAGGCGCGCAACAACCCCAACTACTGCTCCGGCGGGTCTACTGGCACTAGCACTACTGGCTCTACTACAACCTCTCCACAACGGACATTGATGGGCCTGACGCAATCGTCCTCAGGGTCGGCTAGCAACCAGCAGTGCGTGAGCGCCGCGGCCCGGCAAGTGGTGCAGGACAAGACGGCCCTGATCACCGCGGAGCACACGCTGGACGTCGACCGCAGCCAGGGCCAGATCTCCATTGACCAGGCCAGGGTGAATGTGGTCACCGCTGTAAACAACCTGGAATCCGCGCGGCTTGACCGTCCCTCGCTGATCGCCGCCCAGGCCGCCCTGGTCGCCGGGGCCAGAGCCCAGGTGGCTGGGGCCCAGAGAGATGTGGAAAGCACCGTACTCTATTCCCCGGTCGCCGGCACCGTCTCAACCATCAACGGCACGATAGGCGAGTTCATGGTGCCATCCACAAGCACGACCCCGCTGGCCCCGGGCACTGACGCCTCCATTCCCGGCGTCGGCGCGGCCGCCACCAGCGCGGCGAGCTCTTCCGCGAGCAACATCAACCCCACCCGACCCGGCGTCGGCTCGTTCCTCACGCTCAACAACGTCCACTCGTTCCAGGTCGTGGTGCCGTTCGAAGAGTCCGACGCCTCCAAGGTCGCCCCGAATATGCCGGTCGATCTGACCTTCGATGCCGTGCCAGACCTCACCCGGCGAGGCACCGTGCTGACCGTCGCCCCGTCCGGAACGGCCATCTCCGGGGTGACCAACTACTACGCCACCATCGTGATCAATGAGACCGACCCCCGGCTGCACGATGGCCAAACCACCGAGGCAAACGTGCTGACCAGCCATCTCGACAACGTCCTCAGCGTGCCCAACGCCGCGGTCATCAAGCAGGGCGGGCGCACCTTCGTGAACACGCCCGGACCTGACGGGAAGCCGGTACTAACACCGTTCCAGGCTGGGATGGTTGGCGACGACAGGACACAGGTGCTTTCCGGTCTCACGGAGGGCCAGCCGATCATCCTCCCCCAAACAACCCCGCGTACCGGCGGCGGTGGCTAGCGCGAACCACATATCGTCCAGCTATCTAACGCGCCGAACGGCGCACCACTCTGGTTCAGTCCTGGAGGGACCACTGTGGTGTCCCGTTCGGTGCCCATTGGCCTCGGCGCCCTATCCGAGACACTGGCGCCATGCCCACTCGCCCCGTTCTTGACCAAGCCGCTATTCACGCAGTGCTGGAACCGGTGCTCGACTGGTTGGACGCCGGCCCTGATGTCGTTGCGGCACCCGTCCAACCGCCCAGGACCGTTCTTGCGGCGGCGGTTCGGGTCACCCTGCGGGCGCTTGCTCAACGGGCTCCAGGACGGGCAGTCGAGGTGCGAGTACCACCGTTCGCCGCCGTGCAGTGCCTATCCGGGAGCACCCACACCCGAGGCACCCCGCCGCACGTGGTGCAGACCGACGCCCGCCACTGGCTCGCGCTGGCCACCGGGCGGCTGACGTGGTCCAGCGCGGTGGCCGAGGGCGTGGTGTGCACGTCCGGGCACCGGGCTGGCGAAGTCGGCGGGTTGCTGCCGTTGGTAAGGCTACCCCGGGCCCACAACAAGCCATGATCATAAACGTAAAGTAATCATAGAATCATGCCATCGTGGGATATTTGCAAAAGAAATACTGACCATTGACGCTGATAGTTACGTATTTTCGCCTATTAGAGTGGCCGGTGATTCCTAACTGTGGCGTTCGGGTTGCACAACCCCCACGATTGATCCATCGAGCGGGCCGCACCTGGCGAAGGGAGGGCAAGCAGTGCGAGAAGTCGGTGAACCCGAGCGGAATAGCGCACTGGCTATCGAGTGCCCCACCCCTGAGTGGGCCACGACTCTAGCCAAGACCGACCCGTCGCCCAACGGATCGCCCGGAACATTCGATCAGCTGGCGTCATTGACCACCACACTGGCCGAGCTATTGGCGGCCGAGGTGCACCACGGCGAGGCGCCCAGACAGTCCGCGAAGCAGGAGCTTGAAGAGCTTCTCAGCGCGATGCTACGGACCCACCGAGAAGCCGAGGCCGCGCTGCGCACCAGCGAAGAGCGGTTCCGATCGATCTTCGCCCAGACCTCGGTCGGCATCGCCATCGCCGATCTGCATGGCAGAGTGCTGGACGTCAATCCGGCCATCCTGCGGATGTTCGGACGCCAGGGACTACTGATCGAGCCTCGTCCGATTACCGACCACGTTCATCCCGAGGACGCTCCGGCCTTCATCCGTCGGTTCGGCGAGCTCACAAGCGGCCAGCGTGACTCATTCCGGGCCCAGGTCCGGTTCGTCCGGCCCAACGCCACCGTGTTGTGGACCGATTTGACTGCTTCGCTGGTCCGCACCGACCGCCATGAGCCCAGCTACGTCGTCGGGGTCATCGAAGACATCACCGAACGCCATCGGTTGCGGGTCCGGCTGCGCCATCAGGAGTTTCACGACCGGCTCACCCGCCTGCCCAACCGCCTGTCAGTAGAAAATCAGCTACGTCGGGCGTTCTCCGCTGACTCACCGGTGAAACGGGTCGGGCTGTGCCTACTCGACCTTGACCACTTCCGCTCGATCAACGACTCGCTCGGCCCACACATCGGTGACCGGTTGCTGTTGGCGGTGGCCGGCCGGCTGCGGTCGGCGGCTAGTGAGCATCTGGTAGCCCGTACCGGCGGCGACCAATTCACCATCTTAGCCGTCGACCCACCGAGCCTGGCCTACCTGCGCGAGTTAGCCGAGCGAGTGCTGAGCAGGCTGAAGGTCCCGTTCGTGATCAGCCGGCAGCGGCTGTCCATCACGGCCAGCCTCGGTATCGCCGAGCAAGCGGTGACCGAAACGTGGCCTGATGAGCTACAGCGGGCCGCCGACACCGCCAGAACCTGGGCCAAGGCCGAGGGTGGCGGACGGTGGGCCGTCTTCGACCCGGAGCGCGACGCCGGTGAGATCGCCCGCTTCACGCTGGCCGCTAGCGTGATCGGCGCCGTGGGCCGGAGAGAGTTCCACTTGTACTACCAGCCATTGGTAGAGCTGAGAAGCGGCAGGCTCACCGGGGTGGAGGCCTTGGTTCGCTGGCGCCATCCCCGGTACGGGCTGCTCGGGCCGGCCCACTTCATCGAGTGCGCCGAACGCGATGGCACGATCATTCCGCTCGGACGTTGGGTGCTCGCCGAGGCGTGCCGACAAGCTCGTGCCTGGGTCGATCAGTTCGGCCGGGAGGCGCCCTTTGTCAGCGTAAACGTGGCGCCCCGCGAGCTGGCCGAGCGCGGCTGGTTGACCGAGGTATCGCAGGCGTTGGCCGCAAGCGGGCTGGACCCGCGCCAACTGCAGCTGGAGATTACCGAGCGAGCCGTGCTGACCGAGCGGTCAGGTGCCCCGGACGTGCTGCGGGCGCTGCGTGATATGGGTGTGCGGCTAGCCATCGACGATTTCGGCACCGGGTACTCGAACCTGTCCTACCTGCGCCGGCTGCCGGTGCATGGGCTGAAGATCGACGGTTCCTTCATCCGGGACATCAGGGCCGCGGACACCGCCGAATCACCCGCCGGTAAAATCGTCGGGTCGCTCATCTCATTGGCCCACCTGCTGGGGCTGACGGTAACCGCCGAATGGGTTGAGACGGCCGCGCAGGCCCGCCAACTCTCCGCCCAGGGCTGCGATCTGGGCCAAGGACTTTGGTTCGGCGACGCGGTACCGGCGGGGCAGCTTGAGTTGCCGCGTGGCCGCCTTCTGGCCGGCTAGCCCAGGTTAGTCCCCGACCCAATCACCTAGACTCGGATTTGCAAGGTTCGGTAACGAACACAGCCACCCTGGCGGGAGTGCGCGTTGGAACCGACCGTGATCGATCACTGCGAGGACTCCGGCCCGCGCGAGGAATGCGGCGTCTTCGGGGTATGGGCGCCCGGCGAGGATGTCGCAAAGCTCACATACTTCGGGTTGTTCGCCCTGCAACACCGGGGCCAAGAAGCCGCGGGTATCGCGGTCGGAGACGGCCGGCGCCTGGTGGTCTTCAAAGACCTCGGGCTGGTCAGCCAAGTGTTCGACGAACAGTCGCTTCGGTCACTTCGTGGGCATCTGGCGGTCGGGCATACTCGATACTCCACCACCGGATCAACCACCTGGGAAAACGCCCAGCCGACCTTCCGAACCACAGCCACTTCCAGTGGCCTAGCGCTCGGCCACAACGGCAACCTGGTCAACACCGCCGAGCTGCGCGACCGAGTCAACTCGTTACCCGGCCGCCGGGGGTGGGATAACGGGCTCACCCCGAGCACCGACTCGGATTTGGTGTGCGAGTTACTCGCGGCCACCGCCGCCGATATCGGGTTCGAGGAGGCGGCCATCCGGCTACTCCCCACCCTGCTTGGCGCCTTCTCGCTGGTGTTCGCTGACGAGCAAACCCTGTATGCCGCGCGCGACCCGCACGGGATACGGCCGCTGGTACTCGGTCGACTGGAGCGCGGTTGGGTGGTGGCCAGCGAGACCGCCGCGCTGGACATTGTCGGCGCTTCGTTCGTGCGCGAAGTTGAGCCCGGCGAGCTGCTCGCCATTGACACCGAGGGGTTGCGCAGCACCCGGTTCGCCGCGCCGGAGCCGAAAGGCTGCGTCTTCGAGTACGTCTACCTGGCCCGACCGGACACCACCATTGCTGGCCGCTCTGTGCACGCCGCTAGGGTCGCCATCGGCAGGCGGCTGGCGCGGGAGCACCCGGTGCCGGCCGACCTGGTGATTCCGGTCCCTGAGTCCGGTACACCGGCCGCGATCGGCTATGCCCAGGGCTCCGGCATCCCCTACGGCCAGGGCCTGGTGAAGAACGCCTACGTCGGGCGCACGTTCATTCAGCCCAGCCAGACCATTCGTGAGCTGGGCATCCGGCTCAAGTTCAACCCACTGCGCGAGGTGATCCGGGGCAAGCGGCTGGTGGTGGTCGACGACTCGATCGTGCGCGGCAACACCCAGCGCGCGCTGATTCGGATGCTGCGGGAGGCCGGGGCGGTCGAGGTGCACGTCCGAATCGCATCGCCGCCGGTGCGCTGGCCATGTTTTTACGGCATCGACTTCGCCAGCAGAGCCGAGCTCCTGGCCGGTGGCCTGGATATGGACGGCGTACGGCGCTCAATCGGCGCCGACTCACTGGGTTACGTCTCGCAGCAAGGCCTGGTCGAGGCGACAGAACAGCCAAGCAGCCGGTTGTGCACCGCGTGCTTCGACGGCAACTATCCCATACCGCTGCCGGACGACGCGCAGTTGGGCAAGCACATGCTCGAAGAGATTCTTTCCGAAGCCACCGCCATCGGCAAGTCCGCCACGTCTGGCTACGGCAATGCCGGCACCATGCGCCAACCCTGAGGGTCAACACGGCACCCTCGGCCGCCGGCACACCCTCGCAACGTCGCACTATCGACCCAGCGGAGCTGCTTCGTCATGTCCGAATCATCCAGCGCCGACAAGCCCGGCGCCGCACCGTTCCCATCCCCCTCCTCGGCGAGCTACGCGGCGGCCGGGGTGGATATCGAGGCCGGCGAGCTTGCGGTGGAACGGCTGCGCCCATGGGCGCAGACGGCTACCAGGCCCGAGGTGATGGGCGGGATCGGCGGTTTCGCGGGCTTGTTCGCACTGAAGACGGGCCGATACACCGAGCCTGTGTTGGCCGCTTCCACCGATGGAGTGGGCACCAAGGTCGCGGTGGCTCAGGCGTTGGATATCCACCACACGATCGGGTTAGACCTGGTCGCCATGGTGGTCGATGACCTGGTGGTATGCGGCGCGGAACCATTGTTTCTGCAGGACTACATCGCCATAGGCAAGCTGGTACCAGACCAGATAGCGGCGATCGTCAAAGGTATCGCGGAAGGTTGCCGGCGGGCGGGCTGCGCGTTGCTCGGCGGCGAGACCGCCGAGCACCCCGGGCTGATGCAGCCCGGACAGTATGACCTGTCGGCTTCCGGAGTAGGCATCGTGGAAGCTGACCGCTTGCTCGGCCCAGAGCGGGTACGGCCAGGCGATGTGGTCATTGCGATGGGCTCCTCCGGGCTGCATGCCAACGGTTACTCGCTGGCCCGTCATGTGCTGCTGGAGCTGGCTCGGCTGCCGCTGACCGGCCAAGTGGAGGAATTCGGCCGCACCCTCGGCGAAGAGCTGCTTGAGCCGACCCGGATCTACGCGCCCGACTGTCTAGCTGTCGCCGCCGAGACCGAGGTACGCACATTCGCCCACATCACCGGTGGCGGGTTGCTCCGCAACCTGGCCAGGGTGCTGCCCAAGGGCTTGGTCGCGGTATGCGACCGGGGCAGCTGGACCCCGGCACCGGTGTTCAAGATGATCGCCGCCCGGGGCCGGGTAGAGCGGCCCGAGATGGAGAAAACCTTCAACATGGGCGTCGGCATGGTGGCGGTGCTAGCGGCGGATGACGTAGACCGCGCACTTGCGGTGCTCACCGCACGGCACATGCCAGCCTGGGTGCTCGGCGATATACACCGCACCCGGGACGTACCAGAGGCCGGCATCACCGCTGGCCCGGCTCGGGTACTGCTGCGAGGCGAGCACCCCCGCTTTTGACCCGTGAGCCGCCAGCCACGCCACTTAAGCGGCTACCGCCACTGGCTCGTGGGCACCCACCACTGGCCACGTCGACCGCCAGCGGAGCTGCGTGACAACTTGCCGTGACCAGTGTGGGTGCGAGCGAATGCCGCAAGCCGAATGCTCAGGTTCAGCGTCGGTACTCGTCTTCCTGGTACTCGTCCTCTTCTTCGTACTCGTCCTCCGGCTCTTTCCGCGAGGCACCGGCGAGTTCACGCTGCAGGGCGTCAACATCGATCCCTGGGGAGCTGTACTTGAGCTCGCGGGCCACCTTCGTCTGCTTGGCCTTGGCTCGGCCGCGCCCCATGGCTCGTCCCCCTTACAACAGGGAAGGGGCGGCCGGTGTGCTCGGCGGCCCCGTTCATCTTGAGTGAATGTCCTGCCGTCTACCGTACCCTGCCAGGGCGCTTCCGTGCGACGTGGACTCCCCGCGCCGCCCATCCGGCCGCTGGTGCGCCCGATCGTGGACGCTTGCCGCCGCGCTCCGGAACCAGAATGCGGTTATTCGGGTGGGCTGTTTAACGCTTTTCGGTCCTAGGGCGCGATCCTGGGACTAGCCGTCCAGCGCGCAGCCGCGCGGCCCGTCCGGGTTGCTCCCCCTGGTCATCCGCGCGTATCGAGTCAGGGTCGATCGTGGCCGGCGCGGCGCCCTCCCCCAATGCGCCGGCGAGCAGCTCGGCATCGGCCAGCACCGATCGCTTGACCAGCGCGAGCGCCACACCCCCCAGCTCGTGGTGCAGCGCGGCGGTACCTACTCGCCCGACCGTGCATCCATCCAAGGTCACCGGATCGCCCGGGGCCGGGAACGGCTCATCACCGGCGGCAAGGTGCAACAGCACCAGCCGACGCGGCGGACGGCCGAGATTGGCCACCCTGGCCACCGTTTCCTGGCCCCGATAGCAACCCTTGGCCAGGTGCACAGCGGAGCCAATCCAGCCCACCTCATGCGGGATCGTCCGCTCATCGGTGTCTATCCGCAACCGAGGCCGCAGCGCCTCAACGCGCAGTGCCTCGAACGCCAACATTCCGGCGGCCGCCGCGCCAGCCGAGCGCAACCGCCGCCACCAGGTGAGCACCTCGGACCGGGGCACCAGCAGATCAGCGGCATCCTGCCCCGGCCAGGGCATCCGTCGGACCAGCCCACCACCCGCCAGCGGCACCGAGGCATAAGGCTGGCCCGGCAGAGTCACCTCAGCCGCCGCGAGCACCACCTCGGCCTCTGGGCCGACCACGCTGAGCACCGCGAGCTCCTCGGTGGCCCATCGGGGTTCGACCCTGGACCAAAAAACCATCGAGCGCAGATAGTCCAGCAACGCTGCCCCGGTGCCCGGCTCGACATCCAGCCATACCGTGTCGGTGACATGTGAGAGCACCGCGTGGTGTTGCACCCGCCCGTTGTGGTCCAAGACCAGCGCCTCGGTGCCCGATCGCTCGGGCAGTTCGCTGACGTGCTGAGTGAGCAGCAGGTGCAGCCAGGACAGCCGATCCTCACCGGTGACGCTGATCAGCTCGCGATGCGAGCGATCGACCACGGCGGCGCCGCGGTCGATGGCCCGCTGCTCGGCCAGCGGATCGCCGTGATGAGCGGCGACACCGCTGTCCGGGGCACCATCAACGCCGGCCACCGCACCAGGCAACGCCAGAAGCGGATTGCGGGAACTCCGGGAACTCATTGACTTGGTTCGCCTTTCCGGTGTTCGTCACCGTCTGCTCTGTCACCGTCTGCTCTGTCACCGGTCCGCTTGGCGACGCTCGGTCGGTCGCCGCTTTGCGGGTCACCGCACTGAACGCACGTTCCGGACAGCGCCACATGAGTCGCGTCGAGCCGGAACTCGAAGGCGGCCCGCAGCCGGTCAGCCAGCTCACCGAGCAGCTCGGCGGGCGCCTCAGCGACCGCGCCACACCCGTGACACACCAGGTGAACGTGCTCGTGGTCGTGCGCCGAGTAGCTGGGTGCCCCGTGCCCGAGGTGGGTGTGCCGGACCATGCCAAGCCGTTCAAGCAGATCAAGCGTGCGGTAGACGGTCGTGATGTTCACCGCCGGAGCGAACCGCTGTACAGCGACGCAGACCTGCTCAGGCGTCGCGTGCCCGAGCTCACACACCGCATCCAGCACCAGCTGCCGCTGCGGTGTCATCCGCAGCCCACGCTCGTGCAAGGTGCTGCGCAGCGTTTCCACACCCGTGATGGTAGTCCGCTCGCCCCACCCGGCGGACAGTTTCACTCGCCGCGCTACAGTTGCGGGTGACGACCACACGGGCGTACAGTGCCTTGCTTCGTTCGGCTAGTGTTCTGCTGAGCCTTGGTTCGACGCTGCCCAGGGTCCCGGCCCGCCCGGTGCCTGGCCGCCCGTCGCCTCACGGAGGTGTGACCGATGAACGCTGACTACGGCGACAACCCCGACCGGCACCCGAAAAGCGGGGATCAAGCGAGCCCGTCCCGCTTCGACATCGTGCTGCGCGGTTACGACCGACACCAGGTAGACGAGCACATCGCCGCCCTGGAGCGCACGATAGCGCGCCAACGCACCGATTTGGAGCAGGCGCGCGGATCTATGGCGTGGTCTTCACCCGGCACCAACGGCGCCCCCCAGGAACCGGTCGGCGTCCACGAGCAGCCGGGTGGGCTGTTCGCCCCGGCCGGCTCGTCTCGTCTGAGCGAGCGGGCCGAGCACCACCGCATCGAGTCGAGTGCCAGCGGCCTCACCCCGGAGGTCATCTCCTCGTTCGCCACCCGACTGCAGTCCATCCTGCAGGCGGCCGAGGAAGAAGCTGAAGAGGTACGCAACAACGCCAAGGCTTATGCACACGCCGAGGAGCAGGCCAGCCGGGCCCGGTTGGAAGAGCTGGAGCGACGCCGGCAAGCAGTGCTGAACGAATTGGGTCGAGTACGGTCGCAGTTGGACGGGCTTTTGGGCCCCGCCGACTCCGCTACGGCGGCGGCAAGTCCCAAACCCGCCCCAGCTATCCCCGCCGCGACACCGCAGCCGACCGCCTCGGCTACCGAGGCTATGCCCCGGCAGGAAGCTATGCCCCGGCAGGAAGCTATGCCCCGGCAGGACAAGGCGCCGGAGACCGCCCCACCCTTGCCTATGCGCGTTCGGCCGTCCGGTCCGCCGGTGCCGAGGTCTACGCTGCTACCTGCCCGGCCAGCGGCGGCGGCCGGGCAGCCGCAGCCGAGGCCCTCCACATCCCCCCAGCCGACCCCGTCTGGCAAGTCGAGCGCAGGTGCCGCGCAGGGAGGGCCGGCGCTCCCCCAACCCAAACCACGGCCCACCCCGTCCCCTCGGCCTCGTCCCACCCCGGCTGGCTCAAGCGCCCCAGAGCAAGATGTCCCCTCCGGCCGGGTCACGGGTGAGCAGGGCGCGCGCAATGGGGCCACCACCAGCTCCGGCCGAGGTGATTCCGACGAAGGACGCTCGGCATTCGGTTCCGGCGCCCGCTGATCCGGTGGAGCCCGCCGGGGCTCAGTTCCGTTGCCCTTGTCGCCGCCCTGTCCCGCGGGATCAGACCGGTAGCAGCCGCAACGCCGAGCCCGGCCGGACCTGACCCAACGCCGGCAGCTGCCGCTCGTCGACCACGCCGACGACCGGATACCCACCGGTCGTCGGCCCGTCAGCCAGAAAGATCACCGGCTGGCCGCTCGGCGGCACCTGCACCGCGCCGGGGCGCATGGGTTCGCTGGGCAACTCCACCTGGGCGCGGTCCGGGCACCGCCGCAGCGGACGTCCGCGCAGCCGCAACCCGATCCGGTTGCTCGCCGAACCCACCGTCCACCACGTGGCCCGCAGCGCGGTGGCCGGCTGATCAAACCAGTCGTCTCGGGGCCCAAGCAGCACCGGGACCGACAACTCGTCCGGGGAGACCGATACCGGAACCGGAGCGGCGTCAGCCGGCGAACCGGACGCGGGGCCCAGCGGGAACCGCTCGCCGGCGCGCACGGGTTGCGGGCCGAGCCCGGAAAGCAGGTCAGCGGCCCGGCTACCCAACACCGCCGGTATATCCAGCCCGCCCGAGCAGCCGACGTAGTTGCGCAGGCCGCTGTCCGGGGCAGCCACCAGCAACCGGTCACCGGCCCACAGATACACGGCGCGATGCGAGCCAACCGCTCGTCGCGTTCCGTCCTCACGCAGGACCGTCACCGCCGTCGGCGGCCCAGTCACCGCCACCGTGCAGCCCGTGTCGGCGCGTAGCTCAAACCCACCGAGCAGCAACTCGAACGCGGCCAATCCTTCAGGGTTACCTACCAACCGGTTCGCCAGCCGAAACGCCGGTAGATCGAGCGCACCGCCCCGGGGTATCCCCAGGTATGCCTGGCCCGGCCGACCGAGGTCGGTGACCAGGGCCAGTGGGCCGGGGCGCAGCACGGTCAGCGTCCGCGTACTCACCCTCCTCACACCAGCGGCTCGAAGCGGACCCGGTAGCCAGGGGTCAACAGAGCCGGTGGATCGGCCGACGGGTCGAACATCACCTGCTCAGTGCGCCCAATGAGCCGCCAGCCACCCGGGGAACGCCGTGGATAGACCCCGGTGAACTCCCCAGCCACACCTACCGAACCGGCCGGGATCGACGGCCGGGAATCGGCCAACCGAGGTTGCCGCAGCGGTTGCGGCAACCCGACCAGATAACCGAACCCTGGCGCGAAGCCACAAAACGCCACGGTGTACTCGCCGGAGCTGTGCAGTCGGACCACATCGTCGATGCCGCATCCGGCGGTCCTCGCCACCAGCGCCAGATCCTCGCCGTCATAGCGCACCGGCAGCGTGACCATCGGGGCCTCGCTGCCGGTGACCGGCTCCTCGTCGGTCGACAGGTCAGCGAGCAGCTCGCGCAGCCGCTCCACGGGCGGCGACGCGCCGATGGCCACTGAGACCAGTACGGTGCGAGCCGCCGGCACCAGTTCGACAACGCCAGCCAGCCGGCCGCCCGTACACGCCGCCCGCAACCTGCGGTACGCGGCGGTGACCGCCGCGCTGGAGTCGAGCTCGAGCAGCACACCGGTCCGACCGTAACGCAGCGTACGCATGGCCCACCGGTCACCCGGCGATGCGCCGCAGCCGCGCCGACAGGTGGGCCTGCAGCGGCTGACCGACCATTGCCCGCTCGTCGACGTAGGCCAGGTCCTTAATGGCAGCCGCCGTGCCCGTTCCCGAACCCTCGACCAGGCCGTACAGTCGCTGTGCCGCGTTGACCTCCTTGGCCGACTCAGTGCGCACCACGGCGTCCGTGACCAGTTCCCACGACGTCAGTCCGCGCGGCTCACCGTAGTAGATCTCCATGATTCCGGTTGCGTGGGCGAGCAGTACCTCGATACCGCCGTCATCCCTGGGCCGCCACCAGCCGGTCTCCCTGGCCGCTGGACGGACCACCGCGCCACCAGGGCCGTCCAGCAGCCAGGCCTGCGCCGAGTAGCTGAGGAACGGTCGACCATCATGCGCGAACACGATCTGCTGACCGAAGTGCAGCGGCCCTTTAATGGTGGGATAGGCCACTTGACCTTCGCCTCGCCACACTCCGACCAGCGGCAACAGCGGCGCGCACAGCGGGTGCAGAGCCGGGCCCTCCCGCAGGTTCGCGGTGTCCGCGGCGATCGGCAAGGCGGGCAGCCCGGCGAACGGAACGATGTTGAGGGTGGCTGCGAGGCTGGGCTCAGGCAACGCGGTCATGACCACCGCCCGGGGTCAGCCAGCCGGTATAGCAGTACGGAGGCCAGTACAAGCAGGTGAGCGCTAGCGGCCAGCAACAGGCCGGTGAACAACCAGGACACAGCTGCGCAGCGTAGCGGCTGTGAGTGGTGAGTGTGGTCATAGCCATACTCATCACTCACAAGCGCTATGGATCCTCAGTTGACGAAGACCTCGGCGCGATGCACCCCCGGGCTCGCCGCCGTCAGCAGGGTTTCGCCGGTGCCGGCACGGGACAACGCGCGCAGCGTCCAGCTGCCAGGCCCAGCGAAGAACCTGAAGTCACCGGTGGCCGATGAGACCACCTCGGCGGTGAACTCACCCGTGCGGTCGAGCAACCGCACGAAGGCGCCACCGACCGGCTGGTCACCGACCAACACCCGGCCGATCAGCACGGTCTCCCTGGCCAAGTCGATCCCCGGCGGCAGCTGCTCCGTCTGCTTCGGCGCGCCGCACATCAAGCACCACTTCCCAACTCGATCGGAGCACCAACCAGTGAGCCGTACTCGGTCCAGCTGCCGTCGTAGTTCTTCACGTCCGAGTGCCCGAGCAGCTCGTACAGCACGAACCAGGTGTGGCTACTGCGCTCACCGATCCGGCAGTAGACGATGGTCGGCTTGGAGCCGTCGAGTCCAGCGCCCGAATACAGCTGGGCGAGCTCGTCGTCGGAACGGAACGTGCCATCCTCGTTAGCGGCTTTGCTCCACGGCACATTGATCGCGCCGGGAATATGCCCTGGCCGCTGTGACTGCTCTTGGGGCAGGTGCGCCGGAGCCAGGATCTTGCCGGAAAACTCGTCGGGAGAGCGCACGTCAACGAGGTTCTTGGTGCCGATCACGTCGATGACCTCCTGGCGGAACGCCCGGATCGCCCGGTTGGGCTCGTGCGCGGTGTAACTGGTCGGCTTGCGCTCCACGACGTCCTTGGTCAGCGGGCGGCCATCCAGCTCCCACTTCTTGCGCCCACCGTCGAGCAGCTTGACCTTGTCGTGCCCGTAGAGCTTGAAATACCAGTACGCATACGCGGCGAACCAGTTGTTGTTGCCCCCGTAGAGCACCACGGTATCCTCGTTGGCGATGCCCTTCTCGGACATCAGCTTCCCGAAAGCGGCTCGGTCCACGAAGTCACGGATGACCTGGTCTTGCAGCTCGGTCTTCCAGTTGATGCGGACCGCGCCCGGGATGTGCCCCCCGTCGTAGGCGGTCGTGTCCTCGTCAACCTCGACGAACACCACGCCGGCCGTGTCGAGGTTCTGTTCGGCCCAATCCGCGGAGACTAAGACGTCCTGGCGGCTCATACGATCGCTCCTTGCCTTGTGTGAACTCGTTCGGTCCAAAACTAAATTGGGGTGTGGGTGAATAGTCAGCGAACATGATCGGGCCGGCCGCGCGGGCGAAAGGCAAGCCAAGGCCGGCCGACTACGACGCCAGCGACTCGCTATCGCGGTAGGCGCCTGGCGTCAGCTCAGCCAAGCAGACAGAGGCAGCTGTCCACGCGGCACAGATCAACGGCGCGTCGTCGGGTCAGCGGCCAGTACACGTTTCACAGCCTAGCCGAGTTGACGAGGTTTAGGGACCGGCGTTTTTGCCGTTCGCCGGTTCGCCGATGACGATGTCCCGCGCCGACCCGGAAACCTGCAGCGCATTGTCCACAGCTCGCAGCGAAGTCGGGGTGATGGAAAACGGCAGCGCGCCTGGGTTAAGCCGAACCGTGAACAACGAGCTCAACCCGCTCTGCACAACCCGAGGCAGCCGAGTGGCGTCCCCTCCGGTGCCCACCCGGATGTCCTTGGGGGTGATCTGGATCTGGCCGTCGATCAACCGCAGTACCGCGATGACCGAGACGTTGAGCCGTTGACCCAGCACAGACGTGGTGCCAAGCAACCGCACAGCCGAATCGGGGTCGATATCGGACACCGACGAACCGGGCGCGGCGTTCTCCGCATATTGTTTGGCCTGGTCGAGGGTGCCGGCATCGACCGGCTCGATGCGCAGCTTGGCCACCCCCGGCAGCTCTCGGATGAGGTCGTCCTTCGTGACAAGTACCGTTCCCTGGGCCTCGTCAATAGTCAGGCCGTGCACATTGCCGCTGAGCACATCCTTAGCTGGCATCCGTACGTGGTAGAGCTCAGCGCGAATTATTAAGTTGTGCAACACACCGACGTTCACCCGCTCAGCGGAAACCTCCACCTTGCGGTAGTCACCAGCCAACGCTTGGGTGAGAAACGGGAAGCCGGTCACTCGTACCGCGGGATCCTGGTCGAGGGCCAGTTGTTCACGCATCCGAGTCGACACCTGGTACTCAGCGGTGGCCGCGGCCGCGCAGTCGACAGCGATCAACAGAGCCACCGCAACGATCAAAGTGAGCACGATTCGCTTCATTTGGCATCTCCCAGGGGCGTCATCCACTGGGTGACCTGCGACGCGCGGGGGTTTCCGCAGCTGGCCACGCGAGTATCCTCCTCGTTACCGGGTTTCTGATGACCGCCGGGTCCAGGAGGGTAGGCCAACCGTGGAGTTGTTACTGCTCACCGCTGATCCGCATCCTGAATCGGTACTGCCCGCGTTGTCGCTGCTCCCGCACGGTGTGCGGACCGCGGCACCTGAGGTCGCCGCACTGTTGGACGCGGGCCCACACGATGCAGTATTGGTCGATGCTCGTTACAACTTGGTTGCGGCTCGAGGCCTGTGTCGGTTACTGGGTACCACCGGGATGGAAGTGCCGGTGATCGCGGTACTCACCGAGGGCGGGCTGGTGGCGGTGTCCTCGGATTGGACAATACACGACATACTGTTGCCCAGTTCCGGTCCGGCCGAGATCGACGCTCGGCTGCGCTTGCTGCGAGCCCGGCCAGGCACGGAGACGTCTTCCGGCAGCGGTGCCCTCGTCCTCGGCGAGTTGGTGATCGACGACGCTACCTACGCCGCACGGCTGCGCGGACGGGCACTCGAATTGACCTACAAGGAGTTCGAGCTGCTCAAGTACCTCGCTCAGCACGCTGGGCGGGTGTTCACCCGTGCCCAGCTGCTGCAGGAGGTATGGGGCTACGACTTCTTCGGCGGCACCCGGACTGTTGACGTGCACGTGCGACGGCTGCGCGCCAAGCTCGGTCCCGAGCACGAGCAGTTGATCGGCACCGTGCGCAACGTCGGTTACAAGTTCGTTCGACCGGTGCGAGGTGGGCTCGGCCAGGCCCGAGAATGCGCGGACAGGTCGGACGCGGACTTCGACGGAGCGGAGCACAGCGATTTCGGACTGCCGCACACGACGACCGATATCACCCTCGGCGGCTCCATCCGCGCACCCGACACCGCACCCGGCCACGGTCGATAGTCTGCTGGGGTGACAGCCCTAGTTTGGCGCTCCGGCCTCAGCGCGGCCGAGACCGCCGAGGTGCTAGCCCTGCTCGACGCGGCTACCTCGGCCGACGGCACCGCGCCGGTATCGGAGCATGTGCTGCTGCACTTGCGCCAAGGCGGCGATCCTCGAGCGGTTCACCTGCTCGCGCGTGATGACCAGCGAGAAGACCAGCCGCTTGTCGGCTACGCGCATCTCGACCTCACCGATCTAGTCGCCGGCGGTTCCGGCGAGCTAGCCGTGCACCCGGACGCACGCGGGCACGCTATTGGCGCCGCGCTAGTCCGCGCGCTGCTTGGGCGGACCAGTGAGCATCAGGGGGTCGAACCGCCCGGCGGGCGGTTGCGACTGTGGGCGCACGGCGAGCACCCCGGCGCGGTACGACTGGCGGAGAAGATGGGTTTCCGGCGGGTCCGCACGCTGTGGCAGATGCGGCGCAGCCTACTCGCCCCGCTGGGTTGCGGTGATGTGGCGACCGAGCTGCCGGCGGGGGTCCGGCTGCGCACGTTCGTGGTCGGCCAGGACGAGCCGGCGTTCCTGCGGGTCAACAACGCCGCGTTCGACTGGCATCCCGAACAGGGTGGCTGGGATATCGAGCAGGTCAAGCTCAGGGAAGCCGAACCATGGTTCGATCCGGCCGGCTTCCTGCTCGCGGTCGAGCGGGCCGAGGACGGCATCGAGCGGCTGCTTGGCTTCCACTGGACGAAGGTGCACGGCGCGGTGCCCACTCTCAATGGAGACAGCGAGCATCAACACGAGCCGATCGGCGAGGTATATGTGCTCGGCGTGGACCCCGCGGCCCGGGGTCGCCGCCTCGGCGCGGCGCTCACCCTGGCCGGGCTACGTTACTTAAGTGGGCTCGGCCTGCGGGAGGTCATGCTCTACGTCGAGGCCGACAACTCACCTGCGGTGACCGTGTACCGAAACCTAGGTTTCACTCACTGGGGCACTGACATAGCATATCTTTATTCACCTGTTGGAGTCAGCGACGACCTGGACACGACAAGATCACACGCACATGACAATCTTCATGATCAGTGATCTATTCACCTCGCGTCCACTTTCTCAGGGGAGCCCGTGCACCAAGCGTGTTTAACGTCACCGCCGAAGCGGCCACCCCGAGCCGCTCAACATGATCAAAACCACGGAGGAGCTTCGTGAAGCTCAAGCGGCACACCGCCGTGCTCGCGCTGGCGGCAGCCAGCGTATTGATGCTGTCAGCCTGTGGCAGCGACGTGAACACCACCACACCGGGCGCCCCTTCTGGTGGCGCGGCAGCCGTGAGCTGCGGCGGCAAGAAGAGCCTCACCGCGGAGGGCTCCACGGCGCAGCAGAACGCGATGGACGCGTTCATCGCGGCTTACCAGCAGGCCTGCCCCGGCTACAACCTGGCCTACAACGGTACGGGCTCCGGCGCTGGGGTCAAGCAGTTCACCGCTGGTCTGGTCGACATCGGTGGCACCGACTCGCCGCTGGACCCCTCGAAGGGTGAGACCACCGCCGCCGCGAACCGCTGCAAGAACAACCCGGCTTGGGACCTGCCGATGGTGTTCGGCCCCATCACCGTCGCGTTCAACCTGAAGGGGGTCAACGACCTGACCCTCAACCCTGAGACCATCGCCAAGATCTTCAGTGGCCAGATCAAGACTTGGAACGACCCGGCCATCGCCGCGCTGAACTCCGGTGTCACGCTGCCGGCCACGCCGATCGCGGTGCAGTACCGGTCCGACCAGTCGGGTACCACGGACAACTTCCAGACCTACCTCAAGGACGCGTCCAAGGGCGTGTGGACCAAGGGCACCGGCAAGACCTTCAACGGGGGGGTCGGCGAGGGCAAGCAGGGCAACCCAGGGGTCGGCCAGGGTGTCTCGGCCACCAACGGCGCTATCGGGTACGTCGAGTGGTCGTTTTCCCAGCAGAACAAGCTGACTATCGCTAAGATCGACAGCGGGTCCGGCCCGGTGGCGCTGACCAACGAGTCGGTCGGCAAGGCCATCGACGGCGCGACGATCAAGGGCGAGGGCAACGACCTGGTGCTCGACCTGAACTCGATTTACTCCTCGTCCGCGTCTGGCGCGTACCCGCTGGTCCTGGCGACCTACGAACTCGCCTGCTCCAAGGGCTACGACCCGGACACGGCAACCGCGGTCAAGGCGTTCCTGACCGCCGCGGCCACCACTGGTCAGAATCAGCTGTCCTCGATCGGGTACATACCGCTTCCCCAGGCGTTCCAGAACAAGATCTTGACGGCAATCAAGGCAATCTCTTGACGCGCTGCCCCGCATCGGCGACGAGGAGTTCTCGGGCAACAGTTTCACAGCGGAGTTCAACATGAGTGACCACACCGGCCCTCAGACCGACGCGACCGCAGACCACCGCCCAGCCACCAGCGCGACCACCGCTGGTGCGCTGGGCGGGTCGCCGGCCCGCCAGCCACCGGCCGAAAGAGCCCAACCACCGTCCCCCGGTAAGCCGGTCGTGCGCCGGGGGGATCGACTGTTCCGGGCGGCCGCGGTGTCCTCCGGCGGCCTGATCGTTGGCATCATCGCAGCCATCGGGCTGTTCCTGCTGCTTCAGGCGGTTCCGGCGCTTCGCGTCGACCAGGTCAACTTCCTGACCAGCCGGCTGTGGAACACCGACTCGCTGACCAACCTCCGGTTCGGCATCCTGGATCTGCTGCTGATCACCGTGACAGTGTCGCTGTTCGCCCTGATCATCGCGATGCCGGTGTCGCTGGGCATCGCGCTGTTCCTCACCCAGTACGCACCCGCCCGGTTGGCTCGGCCGTTTGCCTACGTCGTCGATCTGCTGGCCGCTGTGCCATCCATCGTGTTTGGGCTGTGGGGCATCTTCGTGCTCGCCCCGGCGCTGTATCCGGTGGCTGCCTGGCTGAACACGCACCTCGGCTGGTTGTTCCTGTTCAGCCGCCGCGCGGGGGCGCCGAGCCTGCAGGGCGGCGGAAACCTGTTCACCGCCGGCATCGTGCTCGCCGTGATGATTCTGCCGATCATCACGGCGGTCAGCCGAGAAGTCTTCGAGCGCACCCCGCGAGAGCAGATCGAAGGCGCACTCGCCCTGGGCGCTACCCGCTGGGAGGTGATCCGCACGACCGTGCTGCCGTTCGGGCGCGCTGGCTACGTCAGCGGTTCCATGCTTGGCCTTGGCCGGGCGCTCGGCGAGACGATCGCGATCTACATCATCTTGAGCGGCACCGCCTTGAGCTTCAGCGGCAGCTTGTTCGACGGAGGCGCCACCTTCGCCAGCAAGATCGCGCAAGCCGCACCGGAGTTCAACAACCCCACGCTCGCCGGAGCGTACGTCTCCGCCGGCCTGGTGCTGTTCGTGCTCACGTTTGTGGTCAATGCCGCCGCTCGAGCCGCCATCGCCGCCGGGGAGCGATGACATGACCAGAACTCTTGATCGACCCGCGGCCTCCCCACTGTTTCGCCCGATCAGTACCGGGCGGCGGTTGCGTAACAGGTTGGCCACCGCCTTGGTCACGGCGGCGTTCTTGCTGGCCGTCGTCCCGCTGCTGTGGGTGCTCTACACAGTGCTCCGATTCGGAGTAAAGGTGGTTACATCAAGCGCCTGGTGGACCCACTCGCTGTCCGGGTTGTTGTCTTTCCAAGCCGGCGGCGGCGTGTACCACGCGATTTACGGCACGTTGACCCAGGCGCTGGTGTGCGCGGTGTTCTCCATCCCGATCGGGCTGATGGTGGGGATCTACCTGGTGGAATACGGTGCGCGCAGCCGGCTGGAGAAAATCACGACGTTCATGGTCGACATCCTCACCGGGGTGCCCTCCATCGTGGCCGCGCTGTTCGTCTATGCACTGTGGATCACCATTCTCGGCTTCCCGCGCAGCGGCTTCGCGGTCTCGCTGGCCTTGGTGCTGCTGATGGTCCCGGTCATCGTGCGCACGACCGAAGAGATGCTCAGGATCGTGCCGAACGACCTGCGCGAGGCCTCCTACGCCCTGGGCGTGCCCAAGTGGAAGACCATCGTCAAGATCGTGATTCCGACCGCGCTGTCCGGCATCGTCACCGGCATCATGCTGGCGCTGGCCAGGGTGATGGGCGAGACCGCGCCGCTGCTGGTACTGGTCGGCTACGCCCCGTTCATCAACTACAACCTCTTCGAGGGCAACATGGCGGCGCTGCCGCTGGTTATGGTGAGTGAGCGGAACAACCCCACCCCCGCCGGCGTGGACAGAATGTGGGGAGCCGCCCTGACCCTGGTACTGCTGATCACGCTGTTCAACCTCCTCGCCACGGTGGTCGCCCGCCGTTCGGCGATCAAGGCAAAGTAGGATTCCCGTGGCGAGACGCCTGGACCTCGAGCACGTCAACATCTACTACGGCAACTTTCACGCTGTCTCGGACGTCAGCCTCATGGTGCCGCCGCACAGCGTCACCGCGTTCATCGGCCCTTCCGGCTGTGGCAAATCAACCGTGCTGCGCACCATCAACCGAATGCACGAGGTCATCCCCGGCGCCAGGGTCGAGGGCAGGGTGCTACTAGACGGCGAGGACGTCTACGGCCCAGGGGTCGACCCGGTCGATGTCCGCCGCACCATCGGCATGGTGTTCCAACGGCCGAACCCGTTCCCCACCATGTCGATCCGAGACAACGTGGTCGCCGGATTGAAATTGCAGGGCGTCAAGAACAAAGCCAAACTGAATGAGACCGCTGAGCAGGCGCTGCGCGCGGCAAACCTGTGGGACGAGGTCAGAGACCGGCTGAACAAGCCGGGCGGTGGGCTCTCCGGCGGTCAGCAGCAGCGGCTGTGCATCGCCCGCGCGGTGGCCGTTGCGCCCGATGTGCTGCTGATGGACGAGCCGTGCTCGGCGCTGGATCCGATCTCCACGCTAGCCATCGAAGACCTGATCTCGGAGCTGAAGAGGGACTTCACCATCGTCATCGTCACCCACAACATGCAGCAGGCCGCCAGGGTGAGCGACCAGACCGCGTTCTTCAACCTGCGCGCCACCGGCGAACCCGGTCAGCTGGTCGAGATCGACCAAACCCAAAAGATCTTCGCCAACCCGACCCAGCGGGCGACCGAGGACTACATCACCGGCCGCTTCGGCTGAGCCCGCGCCGAGCGCGGCGGCCATGCTGACTATGGGCTGGCTACACCTCGAGCGGAGTGGGCATGTGGCCGGTGACCACGTAGATGGTGCGGCGGGCCACCGCGACCGCATGGTCGCCGTAGCGTTCGTAGAACCGGGCCAACAGCGTGGCATCGACCGCCGCGGAGACGCCGTGCGTCCACTTCGGACCCATCAACATGGTGAACATGTGCCGGTGGAGGTCATCCATTGCGTCGTCGTCGGAGTCCAGCTCCTTGGCCCGCGCGACGTCTCTGGTGCGAATCACTTCGGCCGCTTTCTCGGCCAGCGCGCAGGCCACCCGACCCATCTCAGCGAAGTACGGTTTGACCTCCTCCGGCAGGACTGACGCGGGATGCCGGCGCCGAGCCGCCCTGGCCACGTGCAGCGCGAGGTCACCCATCCGCTTGAGGTCGCCGGTGACGTGAATTGACGACACGACGACCCGCAGGTCGGTCGCCACCGGGGCCTGCAGGGCCAACAGCGCGAACGCATCTTTTTCGGCGCGGTCGCGCAGCTCATCGACCCGCGTCGCCTCGGAGATGACCTCCTGCGCCAGGGCAAGATTGGCCTCCAGCAGAGCCTGGGTCGCCTTGCGCATCGCGGTCCCGACCACACCACACATGTCCGCTAGCTCGTCGGCGAGCTCCTCAAGCTTGGACTGGTATGCCTCGCGCATAGGCCAAGCATATGCGGCGCACGGAGCCTGGTCAGCGGCGGAAAGCAAATGACAATGGAAGGTGAACGATCCTCTTATCGACAGGCGCCATCGGCGGGACGCAGCGTGACCTGAGCGGCCGGCGTGCCGCTGTCTGGAGCCGCCGCGGCGGCTTTCACCACACCGTCGAAAGAGTCCCCGACCACGAGCTCGAGCAGCCCCGCCGACCCCGGCACGTCCTCGTTTATCGCCGCCGGTACCGCCGCCATCACAGCGACCGCCTGGTCGGCACGGTCTGGTGAATGCCGAATCAGAGTACGGCCACCGTCCGTCGGTGCGGCCGGTCTAACGCCGGACACCGTGAAGCCAACCGAACGCAAGCTGTCTGCCACGTCGTTAGCCAATCGCGCCCGCCGTACGGAACCGTTACGCACCGTCAGCGTCACCGCTCCGGGTGCGATAAGAGTATCCCGTGTCCCCACTGCCGAGGCGCGGGTGCTGACGTCGGTGTTCGCTAGGCCGGCCCCTTCTCCCGGCAGCGGTTGGTGCGTCCTGATCGCGGCGAACAACTCGGCGGGGTCGTATCGGCGGGCCGCCCCCTCGCTTTGGCCGCTCTGGCCGCTCTGGCCGCTCCGGCTAACCGACCCACTCCCGCCGGGGATGGTCACGAAAATCAGCTTCGCCGGGTCGAGGGTGCTCAACGAGTTGACTAGGGGGGTCAGCTCGGCCAACCCCGCGTGATCGCTGAGGGTGTGCTCGCTGAACGCAGTGATGAAAGCGCTCAGTACAGCCGGGCTGAACAACACGCGATCGGAGATATCCCTGCGCAACAAGGCCGACAGGAAGCGCTGCTGATGTTCGATTCGCTCATCGCTCGCGGCGGGGTTTCCGCGCGCCTGTTCGTCTCGCACGTAGGCCAAGGCTTGGTAGCCGACCAGGACGGCTCGGCTGGTCGCCGCCGCCGCCGCCGGCCCACCAGGGCCCGCCACATGCTCAGGTGCCGGCTGGGTCAGGCAGATCGGCACCCCGCCCAGGGCGTCGACCATCTCCTTCAGCCCAGCGATGTCGATCGCGGTGAAATGGTTGATCGACAGACCGGTCAGCTTCTGCACCGCTTTCGTCACGCAGCGCGGGCCGCCGATCTCGAACGCGGTGCTCAGCCGCGCGCCGGCCTGCGCCACAGCGGTACCGCCGGGGTAAGTCCCGGTTCCCGGGTCCCACCGGTCGCAGTTGGGCCGGTCTACCTCAAGATCTCCGGGAAAGGCCAGCAACACCGCGCGATCGTGCCCTGCTGGGATATGCGCCACCATGATGGTGTCCGGCGGAGCGCCGGCAACGGAACTCACCGCGCCAGCGGGCGCCTTGGCCACTTGGCTGTCTACCCCGACCAGCAAAAAATTCTCGTCGCCACGCTGAGCGGCCTTGTCCACGATCAAATCCGAGTCCAGGTCCAGCGCGGCCACCGTCGGAAGCTTGCTGTCCAGCCCGCTCCGCGCGCCCCACACCACCCCGGTCGCGGCGAATACCAGCACGGCCAGGGCTAGCGCGGCCGCTTTGGCGGTCCTGACCAATGCCGAGTACCGCCGTACGCCGGCTAGCGGCGGCTGCTCGGCAGCCCCGGTCAGCGCTACGGCGGTCGGTTCCGACGCCGACAGCCGGCTGGATCGGCCGACGCGCGCCGTCATTTCCGCGCCCATCCCCGCGTGGATCGCGGTCAGCCGGACCAAACTCTCGTCGATCTTGCGAGCGCGCAGCTCAAGCCCGTCCGCGAGCTCTTCCCCCTTGGTTTTGACACGCGGCACCACCTCGGTAGGTGAGTCGTCGGGCTCGGCGTACTGGGTGGCTCCGCTGGCACGGCCGGCGCGCCGAGAATGGACAAGGAACCGAGCGGTTTCGTCTTCTTCGAGCAGCCGGTGGCCACGCACCCGACGCGACTCGTATGCACCACCGCTAGCCCCATGCCGAGCCAGCAGATCGGCGACGCTCAGGCCCGCCGCACCGGCGGAGTCCCTGCTACGCCGAGACGGGGTCTCCAACCCAGACTCAGGGACGTCGTCCACACCACCTCCTGGCGGCACGCTGGGGTGTCACGGAATGGTAACTGTGGAGGTGACCTCCGCCCTGACCGGGGTTGGCGATACAGCCCGCTACTCGGCCCACGAGCTGGGCTGCGGGATGTCGCGCCTGCCACCGGCCGGCCCCGCCAACGCCACGGCACCGTTTTCCTCAAGGAACGCCACCGCGTTGCGCCCCGAGCCCTTGGCCGCGTAGAGCAACATGTCCGCGCTGACCAGCAGCTGTTCGACGTCCGGTGGCGCGGCGATGGAATGCGTCACCCCGACACTGACAGTGACCCGCAGCTCGGGGTCAAGATCGAGCCAGTTGTGCCGGTCGATTCGGATGCGGGCCCGCTCGCACACCGCGACCGCTTCGGCCGCCCCGCAACCGGGCAACACCAGCATGAACTCCTCCCCGCCATAGCGCACGCAGAACGCTCCATCCGGTAGGTCTTTGTGCAGCTCGTCAACTACCCGCTGCAGTACCCGATCGCCGAAGGGATGTCCGTAGCGGTCGTTGACCTGCTTGAAGTGATCGATATCGACCATGGCCAGAGCCATACCGACGGCCGCCACCACCGGGTCGTCGAGCAAACTGCCGAGCCGGTCATCCATATAGCGGCGGTTGTAACTAGCGGTCAAGCAGTCGCGGAGAGCCTGCTCGCTGGCCATCGCGTGCTCGCGGCGCAGCCGCTCCAACTCGGCACGCACGCCCGAGGCGCCTTCGGCGCCGACATCGAGCAACCTCACGGCGATCCGCAGCTGCCGGTAAGCGTCCTCCCAGTAACCGAGCCTGGCCAGCCTCTCGCCAGCGCGCACGTACGACTGGGCCGTCTCTGGCGCCGGCCCGAGGTGGTCGTCCGGCAAGCCCTCCACCCACTCCGGGTCGTTCGTATGTACCGGATCGTTTGTTCGGTCAGCGCCCATCGGTGGTCGGGCAGTGGTTCGGCCCCGTTGCGTCGCAGTCACGTCTCGTCCCACCTCCTCCGGCAA
Organism: Pseudonocardia sp.; assembly: GCA_019244295.1. Taxonomy (GTDB): domain Bacteria; phylum Actinomycetota; class Actinomycetes; order Mycobacteriales; family Pseudonocardiaceae; genus Pseudonocardia. Next base: position 15,947 of record JAFASX010000052.1, on the reverse strand, counting down.
TGGTCCGCGCCGACACCCGGTACGGGCCGTTGTTGTCGCCCCTTGTCCGAGGGATTTCGCCCCGGCGAGCGAAAGCGTTAGCTGACCATCACCCTCCGGAGTCAGCTAGCTCGGCCCCACCAGGCACTGTCTCGTCGTCAGCGTCGTCCAGCCAGCCCTCCGGCAAGCTGACTCTTCCCGGCGAACCTTGCCGACCGCGCGGGCCCTGGGCGTCTACCGGGAACGGCGCGTCCGCGTCCAACTCACCGAGCAGCTCATCCAGCTCACCCAGCGAGCTCACCATGGCCAACCGGCGACGAAGCATCGAGCCCACCGGGAACCCCATCAGGTACCAGGCCATGTGCTTGCGCAGATCCCGGATGCCGCGTTCGACGCCGAGGTGATCACATAAAAGTCTGGCGTGCCGAGCCAACGTGTTAGCTACCTTGCCCAGGTTCGGCCCCGGCCGTGCCGGGCGCCCCGCGAACACCGCCTCCAACTCGGCGAACAGCCACGGCCGGCCCAAGCAACCGCGTCCGATGACCACTCCGTCGCAGCCCGTGCGGCTCATCATCGCCACAGCGTCCTGCGCGCGGAAGATGTCACCATTGCCCAGCACCGGGACCTCTGGTGGCAACGCGTCACGCAACCGGGCCACCGCCGACCAGTCGGCGCGACCGGAGTAGCGCTGCGCCGCCGTGCGGGCATGCAGCGCGACGGCCGCTACCCCGCAATCAGCCGCAATCCGGCCGGCCCGCAGGTAGGTGTGATGGGCGTCGTCGATGCCCATGCGCATCTTGACCGTAACCGGCAACTGGCGGTCTCCGCTGCCCGCTGAGAGCACGGCCGAGCGCACAATCCGCTCGAACAGCCGGTGCTTGAACGGCAGCGCGGCGCCCCCGCCACGCCGGGTGACTTTGGGGACTGGGCAACCGAAATTGAGGTCCACATGGTCGGCCAGGTCCTCGGACACCACCATGCGCACCGCCGCGCCGACGGTAGCCGGGTCGACCCCGTAGAGCTGCAGCGAGCGCGGCCGCTCTTCGGGGTCGAAACGGATCATGCACATGGTACGGGGCTGACGCTCCACCAGCGCCCTCGATGTGATCATCTCGCAGACATAGAGCCCGGCGCCACACTCCCGACACAATCGCCGGAAAGCCACGTTGGTGATGCCGGCCATCGGCGCGAGCACGACTGGCGGATCTACGCGGAACCCGCCAATTCGCAGCACGGTCTTGGCAACGGTCGCGGTGGACATCGGATGAGACGGTACCCGCACTGTCGAACTAGCGGGATGGGCCATACTGACACCCGCCCTGGACCACAGCTGGAGGTGTCACGGTTCATGACGAGCAGCGCCACCCCCCCAGACCGACCGAGACCCTCACCTCGGCCGCGTCCGTCGCCACGGCCGCGCCCTTCGCCACGCCCGCGCTCGATGCCACAAACACCGCCACTGGGACCTCGCGTGGCTATCCTGAGTCTGCGTGATGTCCGGCCGATCCAGGACTTCGGTGGCCTGCAGGAAGCTGAGGACGTGCTGGTCGAGACGCTCTCCGCCGAGATGTATCGGGTGGTGCTCTCATCCCCCCGATTCGCCAGGGGCACGCTCGCCCGCCCCTCGGTCCGAGCGTTGCTGAGCTCCAGCCGGGTTGTCCGGCCCTACCGGATCGAACACCACCAGGGACGCGGTGATCCGGCGGACGTGCTCGTGGTCCTGGCCCGTGACCTGCGCGATGCCTCGATGCTGGTCGGGGTGCCTGAGTGGCATCAGTTGGGCAAGCTCGTGATGGTGCACTTGGAGAACGTCACCGAGTGGGAGCTACGCCGTTACATCGAGCTGATCGCCACGCTGCGCAAGCGGGTGGATGCGCTGTTCACGAGCCGCGAAATGCCGCCGTTAGGGCACCTGAGCTCGGCTCGCCTGCGCACCATCGAAGTAGTGCCACCGCTGCTGGACGTACTGGCGTTTCCGGCGTGGCCGCAGGCAGCGCACCGCACCATCGACATACTCAGCTCTGGCGCCGCTCCGCGTGCGCAAGATCAGCTGTTGCGGCAGTGGGCAACCGAGCATGGCGGCAACTACCGACAGGACATCGGCCAGCTCGGCGCGGTGACCTCGCTGGCCCAGCACCGCAAGATCTTCACCACAATGGCGAGCCGGTCGCGACTGTTCCTGACCAACTACCGCCGCTACGGCCGGGGTCGCGGCGGCGGATATCGAGAGGTGGGAACTCGGTTCTTCGAGGCCATGGCCGCTGGGTGTGTACTCGTGGGCGACCTGCCGCGGGACTCGCGCCAGTTCGTCGATTATGTGGCACCCGCCATGCCGCTGCGGTTTCCGGTGAACGCGTCCGCGCTACCGCGCGAGGTGGTAGCCGCCCTCGCCGATCCTGAGCACAGCAGTCTGCTGGGCACGGCCGCTCGGGCAGCCGCGCTGCGCGGCAACGACGTGGCACATCGCTGGCGGGAGATGGCCACCCTGGCTGGCCTACCCGCCTCACCGGGCGTTGAAGCGCGAATCAGCCAGCTGGCGGCGCTGGCTGATGATCTGAATACGGCCGGCGGGCTCGGGCCGGACAGTTCCGGGCTCGGCTCGGGCCGCGAATGGCCGGATGGCATGAGCTTCACGGGGGCGGATGGATCAGCCAGCGGTCACGGGCACCGTGACGAGGCCTTTCACCGCTCGTAGCGCAATATCACTTCGGTGGTGCGAACCGATCAATCGGATGCCGGCCAGCCGCCGGTAAGCGTCATTCCGCGCGGCGGCCAGGTCGACGCCGGTGCCCACCACCGAAAGCACCCGACCGCCCGAACTGAGCACCGCGCCGTCGTCGCGCATCCGGGTGCCGGCATGCAGCACCCCCTCGGCCTCAGAACCGATAATCACATCACCGAGCCGAGGGGTACCCGGATAGCCGTCGGCCGCCACCACCACGACGACCGCCGCCCCCGGAGCCCACTCCAGCGGGGGCTCGGCCGCCAGTTGACCATTGGCGGTGGCGTACAACAGCCGAGCCAGCGGGCTGCGCAGCAAGGCCAGCACCGCCTGAGTCTCGGGGTCGCCGAAGCGGCAGTTGAACTCAACCACCGCCGGCCCTTGGGCGGTCAACGCCAAACCGGCGTAGAGCAACCCGCGAAACGGCGTGCCTCGCTCATCCAGCTCGGTCACCACCGGCTCGACGATGCTGTTCACTATGTCGTTCCCTAGCGTCGCCCCGTTGTCCGGGCCGGCCCATGGCAACGGCGCGTATGCGCCCATCCCACCGGTGTTGGGCCCGGTGTCGTCGTCGCCCACCCGTTTGAAGTCTTGGGCTGGTAATAGCGGACGAACGGTGCGGCCGTCCACCAGACAGAACAACGACACTTCCGGCCCGTCCAGATAGCTCTCCAGCAGCGCCGGATGGCCGGCGTCGAGCAGGGTCATGGCGTGCGTCCTAGCAACCTCCCGGTCAGTGCTGACCACCACCCCCTTGCCCGCGGCCAAGCGATCGTCCTTGACCACGTAAGGCGGGCCGAATCGATCGAGTACGGCGTCCAGACGCGCGGGGTCGTCCACCATTTCGGCAGGCGCGGTCCGCACGCCGGCGACGGACATCACGTCCTTGGCGAACACCTTGGAGCCCTCGATTCGCGCGGCCGCCGCGCTCGGGCCGAAGCAAGCGATGCCGATGGCCCGTACCGCATCGGCTGCCCCAGCCACCAGCGGCACCTCCGGCCCGATCACCACGAGGTCCGCTCGCCAGCCTCGGGCCAACTCGGCTACCTCGGTCGGGTCGGCCACATCGCCCAATCCGAGCCGCTCGGCCAGTGCCCGAGTACCCGCGTTACCCGGCGCGCAGCCCAAGGCCGTCACCGAAGGATCCTGTGCCATGGCCAGCAACAGGGCGTGCTCACGAGCACCGGAACCGATCACCAGGACACGCACACCCACAAAGCGTAGCGAACGGGCCCCGGACCCGGCGCTGTTCGCCCGGCCAGACCAACGACCCCCGTGAAGTCGGCAGGCTGCTGGGCTATGGTTACAATGATTGCGATAGCGCAAATCACGTTCGAGCCCGCACGACAGGGTGCCTTTCCGGCGGCCTCTATACGCAACGTGACAGTTTCGCTCGCTTCAGCCGTCGCTGGGCCGTTACCGCCCGAAGTTCGCTCGTCGTCCACGAATTGATCATCTTCTCCTTCCCCCTTAGTTCACATGCGCCTCGTTGGCACCAGTCGTAAGCCTGAGGATCACTCAGGTGAGTTTCGACGATCAGAGAGTGGTGGTCGAGGTGTTCCGAGGTACCGAGAAGCGGTGGGCGGTGAAACGGGCGGCCTTCGTGTCACTGCCGCTGGCCACAGCGGTAGTGGTGGCATCGGTAGTAGCGATGCAGGGCTCGTCCGAATGGCCCATGACCTTGACGGCGAAGGTCGAAGAAGGCCAGGTGTCGAGGATGGTCACCGGGAAGGGCTCAGTGTCCGCGGCGAAGACGGCGAACCTGAACTTCCGAGCGGCCAACAACATCAGAGTCGTTGACGTGAAGATCGGCGACAGGGTCAAGAAGGGTCAGAAACTTGGCGAGGAGGAAAACGGCGGGCTACGGCGAGCGGTGCTGCAGACCCAGCAGATTCTGGCTCAGCAGCAGGCGGCGCTGGACCTGATTCTCCGGGACGTGAACCCTGAGGGTCTGCACCGGATCTTCGTGAGGGCCGAGGCGGTGGCCCACCAGGCGTTCCAGAACATCAAGCTCAAGGAGAAAGCCGACTGGGACGTCGTGGCGCGCCAGCGGCACATCGTCTTCCTGGACATTCAGGCCGAGGACCAGGCTAAGCAGAAGCTGGCCGCCGACGGGTGCCGACCGGATGGGACACCCGATACTCCAATACCGACCCCCCTGCAGGTCTCGACGTGCAATACGGACAAGGCCGCGGTCGCCGCGGCGGATCTGAAGCGGTTCAACGACACGACGACCCTGATCAACGCCAAGAACGCCGTCCGGGTCGACCGTGGCGTCCTGATTTCCACCTTTCGGACCGCGCGGCAGGCCGCGGTCACCGCGTTCAACAACTGGAACGTCGCTATAACGAACCGCCCCAACCAGATCCTGGCCCAGCGAGCCCTCGTGGCGAACGCGCTGGTGAACGTGGCGAACGCACAGGGCTCGCTAGCCAACTCCTACATTTACGCACCGGTGGACGGCACCATCAGCGCGCTCGCCGGCACGCTCGGCGAGTTTAGCGCCGGTGGCAACAACCTCACGCCGAACACCCCGCTGGCGCCGGGCAGCCTGGCGAAGATCCCGACCGTGGGACCGCTGGCGGGGGCCGACCAGAAGAACCTCACCGGGGGCCAGGCCCCGAACCTGGGCCTGCAAGCGGTCCTCCCAGGCGGCCAAACATTCCTGCAGCTCAGTGACCTGAACTCGTTCCAGGTCGTGGCCGCCTACCCCGAGGTCGACGCCGCCAAGATCACCCCCGGCTCGGCCGCGAAGGTCAGCTTCGACGCGCTGCCCGGCAAGGATGCGGACGGCACGGTGACCTCCATCGCTCCGATCGGAACTCCCGGCCCCAACGGCGTGCCGACCTACTACGCCACGGTACTGCTGAACAACGCTCCGCCGGAGCTCAAGTCCGGGTTGACCGCCAACGTTTCGGTGGTCACGTCCACGGTCTTGAACAAGGCGATGGTGGTACCGACCTCGGCGGTGACCGAGGAGAATGACCAGTCGTTCGTGCAGGTTCCGGGTCCGGACGGCACACCCCAGAAGAAGGCGTTCACTCGGGGCGCGGTCGGGGACGACAACAGCCAGGTGATCTCCGGGCTGAACAAGGGCGACACCGTGCTGGTTCCGGAGTCCGGCAAGCTGCCCAAGGCCCACTCCGACCAGGCTCCGACAGCGCCGGCCGAGCAGGCACTGAACTTCGACAGCACGCCCGCGCGGCCGGTGGCACCGGCCGCACCCGTGCCGGCGGTACCCGGACAGCCCGCGCCCAGTGCGCCGCCCGCGCCCGCCGCGCCGCCCGCACCACCGGCGACGACCTACCCAGGCGATCCTGGCGATGTCGCACCCGAGCCAGTGGCGGCTGACCCGTCCCCCGGATCCTCCGGATCCCCCCCGGGCGGAGTCAACCCGTTCGCCACACCCGCCGCGACCGGGTCCCCCGGGAACTGACCACCCCAACCTGACCTGGCAGAAAGAAACATTCAGATGCGGACCTCGAAAACTCTCCTGGTCATTGGCGTGGCCGTGGCTTCGCTAACCATCGTTATCCCGGGTGTGGCCTTAGCCGTTCCCCCAGCATCCTCAGCCCCGCCGACCGGACCCGCCTACATCTGCGACAACGTGAATGACGTGCCGGGATATCCGGGAGCCTTCGGCTACACCAAGTGCGAGCCGTTCGGCGGCATGACGACTAGCGGTTTCATTCCGAACTACCAGTCGTACATCCTGATGAACCGGACCGGTGATCCTAGAAAGACGTTCCAGTGCAGCGGCGGGTACGCCGATATGCCAACGTCGATAGGGCCCAAGCGGTGCCATCTTGAGTCCAGCGTTCCAGCGGCACAGGCGCCCGCCCCGGTGCCGTTCAGCGGCCCCTAGTCGCCCCTCCCCCGATGACTTCGCATGCCAGGCGTTGTTCTTCGCGCACCGCTAACGGTGTGCGAAGAACATCCTGGTATGCGAAGTCGCGGGGTACTATCCCATCCGTGTCGGCACTGCCCATTCGGCCGCTGGTGATCGGTCATCGGGGCGCCGCCGGCTACCGCCCTGAGCACACCTTGGCCTCCTACGAGCTGGCCGCTCGGATGGGCGCCGACTTCATCGAGCCCGACCTGGTCAGCACAGCTGACGGGGTGCTGGTGGCCAGGCACGAACCGGAGATCAGCGAGACGACTGATGTGGCCCAGCATCCCGAGTTCGCCGACCGTCGCGGCACCAAGATCGTTGACGGGCGGCGAATGCATGGCTGGTTCGTCCACGACTTCACCCTCGCCGAGCTGCGCACACTGCGCGCCCGAGAGCGCATCCCTGACGTGCGCCAGCGCAACACCCGTTACGACGGCCGGTTCAGCGTGCCGACGCTCGAGGAGATCCTGCGGTTGGCCGCCCGACTGTCCGGCGAGCTCGGCCGGGTGGTCGGGGTGTACCCGGAGACCAAGCATCCGAGCTACTTCGCGGCCCTCGGGCTGGCTTTGGAACCGCCGCTGGAACGCGCACTGCGGGCCGCCGGGCTGGACCGGCCGGACGCCCCGGTCTTCGTGCAGTCGTTCGAGGTGAACAATCTGCGGGAGATGGCCACCCGGCTGCGGGTGCCGCTGGTGCAGCTGGTTGCTGCCGACGGTGCGCCGGCGGACCTGGCCGCCGAGGGCGACCCGCGCGGCTACCGCGAGCTGCTCACCCCGGACGGACTGGCGGAGATCGCCTGTTACGCCCGCGCGATCGGGCCGGACAAGGACCTGGTGATCACCCCGGACGGCACGGCCACCACGTTGTGCGACGACGCACACGCCGTCGGGCTGGCCGTGCACGCCTACACGTTTCGCAATGAGAACCAGTACCTGCCGTCCGAACTGCGTTCGGGGACCAACCCGAACGACTACGGCGACGCGTTCGGCGAGCTGGCCCGGTTTTTTGAGCTGGGGGTGGACGCGGTGTTCAGCGACCACCCTGACACCGCGGTGGCGGCCAGAGCCGAGTACCTAGATCACACCAGCCACTCGTCCAGGTAGCACCAGCGCCAGAACTCACCGGGCTCGAACGAGCGCACCACCGGGTGCCGGGCATCGCGGGCATGCGCCTCGGCGTGCCGGTGCGGGCTGGAGTCACAGCAGCCGACGTGCCCGCAGCTCAGGCACATCCGCAGGTGGGCCCACACGTTTTCGCCCATTGCCAGACAGTCCTCGCACCCCTTGGTATTTGATGGGCTGGGCTCGACCCAGTGCGGGGCGTCGAAGGGTTGGGTATGCGGGCAGCTCACGACCATTCTCCCTCCAGGGCGGCGGAACTCCGGTAGCGAACGGTACTTTCGCACGCTAAATCCGCGTGAAAGCGCCGTTCGCTCCATTGCGGAACAGCGACCGGACAGCTTCGGTTGGCGACGCCGACGCCGCTCACCAGTCATCCTTGCTGATGTGAATGGACTGCCTCTCATCGCACTGGTCACCGGTTCGTTGGCGATCACCGCGCTATGCCGGCGCATGGGGGCGTCCGCCCCGCTGGTGCTGGTGCTGGCTGGTATCGCGGCGTCATTCGTACCGATGATGCCGGACTTTCGGATCGAACCGGATGTGATGCTACCGCTCGTCCTGACCCCGCTGCTCTACTCGACCGCGCTCGAATCGTCGTATCTGGGCTTCCGGGCCAACCTGCGCCCGATCTTCCTGCTCGCCGTCGGCCTGGTGATCTTCACAGTGGGCGCCGTCGGGCTGGTGACGCACTGGTTGATGCCCGGGCTGGGGATAGCGTCCGCGCTGGTGCTCGGCGCGGTGGTGGCTCCGCCGGACGCGGTTGCCGCGGTCGCGGTGGGACGGCGGCTGGGGCTGCCCCGCCGGATGATGACCATCCTCGCTGGCGAGGGCTTGCTCAACGACGCAACCGCGCTGACCCTGTTCCGGGTGGCGGTCGCTGGGGCGGGTACCGCGACCGGGATCTCCCTCCAAGGCGCGGCAGAGATGTTCCTGCTGGCCAGTGTCGGTGGTGCGGCTATCGGGCTGGCGGTGGCCTGGCTGGTGCACCGCATCCGGCTGCTCCTGCACGACCCGTTGATCGAGAGCGCCTTCGGGCTGGTGGTGCCGTTCACGGTGTACCTAGCCGCGGAGGAGGCGCGCGTCTCGAGCCTGCTGGCGGTGGCGGTGGCCGGGCTCTACCTCGGGCACCAAGCCCCGCGGTCCGGCTTCGCCACCCGATTGCAGGACGACGCGGTATGGCGGGCCTCGGACACGGTGCTGGAGTCGGTCGTGTTCACTTTGATCGGCTTGCAGCTGACCAGTGTGGTTCGCGAGGTCGGCACGGTGGGGCCGCAGTTGCTGGTCGGGCTGGCCGTCATGGCGACTGCCATGCTGGCCAGGGTGGTGTGGGCGTTCCCGGCCGCTTACCTGCCCCGGATGATTCCGGCCGTACGCCGCCGTGATCCCTACCCGTCGTGGCGGGTGCCGACGGTGATCGCGTGGGTCGGCATGCGCGGGGCGATGTCACTGGCCGCCGCTTTCGCCATACCGGACGCCGTGCCCGGCCGAGCAAAACTGATCTTCTTAGCTTTTTTCGTCACGGTGGGCACGCTGCTGCTGCACGGGTTGACGTTGCCTTGGCTGATCCGCCTACTGGGGGTACGTGGTGTTGAGACCAGGGAAGACATACTGGCCGAGGCGCAGGCCCAGTACGCGGCCGGCGCGGCGGCCGTCGCCCGGCTGGAGGAGCTGGCCGGAGACGGTTCCGCTGAGCCGCGCTCGGTGGAGAAACTGAGGCGACTGGTCCAGATGCGGACGAACAGCTCGTGGGAACGGCTAGGACGGGATGCCTCCGAGATCGGTGAAGGTCCAAGCGCCACTTATCGGCGGTTGCGCCGGGAGATGGTGGCGGCGGAGCGGGACACCTTCATCCAGTTCCGCAACGACGGCCTGATCGACGATGAGGTGTTACGTCGCGTACTACACGAGCTCGACCTAGAAGAGGCCTTGCTGTCCCGGGCCGACCTGTGAGCCCGCCTAGCCAAGTGTGCACCCCGGTTCGCGCCGGTTCGCTCTTCGTCTCAGGAGGCACGCGCGCTCAGCGCACGATGGTCTGGTCGCGGCCCGGTCCGACCCCGATGGCCGACACCGGGGCGCCGATCATCTCCTCCAGCCGCGAGACGTAGTCACGTGCGTTGGCTGGCAGCTGTTCGAACGATCGGCACGCGGAGATGTCTTCCCACCAGCCAGGCAACTCTTCGTACACCGGAACGGCGTGGTGCACGTCGGACTGTGTCATCGGCATGTCGTCGCAGCGCCGCCCGTTGACTTCGTACGCCACGCAGACCGGCACCCGTTCCAATCCGGAGAGCACATCGAGCTTGGTGAGGAAGTAGTCGGTCAGCCCGTTTACCCGGGTGGCATACCGCGCGATCACCGCGTCGAACCAACCACACCGCCGAGCCCGCCCGGTGGTCACCCCGACCTCACCGCCGGTCTTGCGCAGGTGCTCGCCCATCGCATCGTGCAGCTCGGTGGGGAACGGACCCGAACCGACCCGGGTGGTATACGCCTTGAGGATGCCGACCACCCGGGTGATGCGCGTCGGTCCGATCCCGGAACCCACCGCCGCGCCACCCGCCGTGGGGTTGGACGAGGTGACAAACGGGTACGTGCCATGGTCTACGTCCAGCAGAGTGCCCTGGGAGCCTTCCAACAACACGGTGTCTCCAGCGTCCAGGGCTTGGTTGAGCATCAGCCGGGTATCCGCGATCCGATGTTCGAACTTACGGCCAGCGGCCAGCACCGTGTCCATGACCTCCTCGACGTCCAGAGCGCGCCGGTTGTACACCTTCACCAGCACCTGGTTCTTGAAATCCAGAGCGGCCTCGACCTTCTGCCGCAGGATCTTGCTGTCCAACAGATCGGCGACCCGCACGCCGACCCGGGCGACTTTGTCCTGGTAGGCGGGGCCAATACCGCGGCCGGTTGTGCCGATCTTGGCTTTGCCCAGGTAGCGCTCGCTGACCTTGTCGATGGCCACGTGGTACGGCATGATCAGGTGTGCGTCGGCCGACACCAGCAGATTGTCGGTATTCACCCTTCGGGCCTGCAGCTTCGAAAGCTCCTCCAGCAGCACCCGCGGATCGACCACGACGCCGTTACCGATCACGTTGCGCACGCCAGGAGTGAGGATGCCCGACGGGATCAGGTGTAGCGCGAAGTTCTCACCACCAGGCAGCACCACGGTGTGGCCGGCGTTGTTGCCACCCTGATAGCGCACGACCCATTGGACCTGACCGCCGAGCAGGTCGGTCGCCTTGCCCTTGCCCTCGTCGCCCCATTGGGCGCCGATCAACACGATCGCGGGCATGTCAGTTTTCACTCCAGCCTTGATGCGGGAACTCTCACGTCCGGGCCGCACAAGGCCCGGCCGAGACTAACTCATCGCACCGACACGAACCAGCTGAAGTCCTTCCGGCCGCCCGCCTCGCACAAGCGCCACAGTATATGAGACGCTCACCCGCGATGGAGATCGTTGTACTGACCGGCCAATCCTGGGTCGGCGAGCTGCCCACCACGCTGGCCCGCGCGACCCAACATGCCGTGCCGGTCCAGCTGGGGCGCGCCGGGCTGGACCCGTTGCTGGACCCACTGTCCGGCTCTACTCGACTGATCATCGCGGGCAGCGACGCCGACCTAGCCGCGGTCGTCCTACGGTTGATGCGTACCGAGCGGCTGGCCGAGCTGAGCGTGGGGTACCTCCCGGCACAGCCCAGATCGGCGGTGGCGGCTACCTGGGGGCTGCCGGTAGCTCCGGACGCGGCCGCCGCGTTGGCCAGCCACGGCGAGCCCGACCTGGTGCCCCTGGTGCGCGACGACGCCGGCGGGGTGCTGCTCGGCCGAGGCGAGCTGCGGCCGGTGCGCGGGGTGATCTACTGCGATGACGAACTTGTGCTACGTGGACAAGCCGACCGACTGGTGGTGACGCCAGCCCAGACCGGGGTAGCGGTGCGCGCGGAGCGGGTTAGCCTGCTCGGGCTGCGGTCGCGGACCGCGACCGGTCGCGCGGTGCAGATCGGCTGCCTGTCGGCGGCGGTGACGTGTGACGGGGTGACGCGCCCGACGCCAGTGACCCGCTGGACCTGGTACCGCCACGAGGTCGACCTGCGTCTGGTACGCGGGCTGCCCTGATCAGCGGCTACGGGGTGACTTCGTCGACCGCGCCGGTCTTGAGGTCGATCACGAAGCCACGCACCTCCATCTCGGCATGCAGGAAGGGGTTGGTCCGCAGTCGATGCATGCCCCGCCGCACGTGCACCGCGGGGTCGACGAACGTGGCCGGCCGCCACGCCGGCTCGTGCCCGCTGTCTTTAGCTAGCTCGGCGACGAAGGCCTCGTCGGTGAACGTGGCCATACCGCAGCCGGTGTGTGCCATCAGGAACACCACCCGGCTGTCTAGTTTGCGCTGGCTAATGGCCAGCGAGCGGATCACATCGTCGGTGACGGCGGCGCCGGCGTTCCTGATCACGTGCGCGTCACCGAGTTTGAGCCCGAACGCGCCCAGCGGCGCAATGCGGACGTCCATGCAGGTCACGATGGCCAGCTTTGCCGCTGGCAGGTGGCCGAGCTCAGGGTCGACTGGAGCCCGTTCGGGCCGGGTGGACAGTAATTCGTGGATGGTCACGGCGCGGCCTCCTCGCGGACGGCTTCGGCAATCTCGTAGGTGTTCAGCGCCGCGCCCTTGCGCAGGTTGTCCCCGCAGATGAACAACTCGAGCGTGTTCGGGAAATCCAACGCCTGTCGGATACGTCCGACCCAGGTCGGGTCACCACCCACAACCTCCGCCGGCGTCGGCCACCGCCCAGCCACGGGGTCGTCACACACAACGATCGTGGGCTGCGCAGCCAGCACCGCACGGGCCTTTTCCACCGTCACCTCGGTCGCGAAGGTAGCGTGCACAGCCACCGCGTGGGTGGTGACCACCGGTACCCGAACGCACGTGGCGGATACCTTCAGATCCGGGATGCCGAGAATCTTGCGCGACTCGTTGCGCACCTTGAGTTCTTCCGACGACCAGCCATCGGGCTTGATCGAGCCCGCCCACGGCACCACGTTCATGGCCAGCGGCGCCGGGAACGGCGAATCGGCACTCAGCCCGGCCTCGGCCAGCGCCGCCACGACATCGCCGCCACGCACCCCGACCCGCTTGCCGGCCACGGCGGCCAGCTCAGCGTAAAGCCGATCAACGCCGAGCTGGCCGGCCCCGGATGCGGCCTGGTAGGAGGCCACCACCAGAGCGCACAGCTCGAACTCGCGGTGCAGGGCACCCATCGCGGCCATCATCGACAACGTGGTGCAGTTCGGATTGGAAATGATTCCTTTCGGTCGCTTCGCCAACTCGGCCGCGTTTACTTCGGGGACCACCAACGGGACATCAGGGTCCATCCGGAACGCCCCGGAATTGTCCACCACAATCGCGCCACGTCCAGCGGCGACCGGCGCCCATCGCGCGCTGATCTCGTCCGGCACATCGAACAACGCGATGTCGACGCCATCGAATACCGAGGCGGCGAGCTCACGAACGGTGATGTCCACACCGCGTACCCGCAGTACCCTGCCGGCCGAACGGGCCGAGGCCACCAGCCGGATGTCCGACCACGGCACGGTGTCCCGCGAGTTGATGATGTCAATCATCATGGTGCCCACCGCTCCGGTGGCGCCCACGATCGCCAGCACCGTCCCCATGCGTCTACCTCCCGGAACCCGCGTACACCACCGCCGGCTCGTCGCCGCCCAGCTCGAATGCATCGTGCAGCGCTTGGACCGCATCGTCGAGCTGGCTGACCCGGCAGAGGACCGAGATCCGGATCTCCGAGCTGTTCATCGTCTCGATGTTGATCCCGGCCTTCGCCAGCGCCTCGCAGAAGGTAGCGGTAACCCCGGGATGATTGCGCAGGCCCGCCCCGACCAGGGAGACCTTGCCGACCTCCGGATCATAGATCACTTCGGCGAAGGTCGCCTGATCCTTAATCTCTCCCAGCACGGCGACGGCCTTGGGGCCGTCGGCGTGTGGCAGGGTGAAGGTGATGTCGGTGAGCCCGCCGGCATACCGAGAGATGTTCTGCAACACCATGTCGATGTTGATCTCGGCGTCGGCCACCGCTCGGAATATCTTCGCCGCGTGGCCGGGGGCGTCCGGCACATCCGTAACAGTGATCTTGCCTTCGGACCGGTCATGCGCGACACCGGTGATGATCGGGTTTTCCAACGGAATCTCCTCGATCGACCCGGCGACCAATGTCCCGGGCTTGTCGTTATACGAGCAGCGCACCCGCAGCGCAACCCCGTATCGGCGGGCATACTCCACCGCGCGCAGGTGCAGAACTTTCGCCCCGCAGGCCGCCATCTCGAGCATCTCCTCGTAAGTGATGGTGTCGAGGTGCCTAGCGTTGGACACGATGCGCGGGTCAGCGCTGAACACGCCATCGACGTCGGTGTAAATCTCGCACACGTCAGCGTTCAGCGCGGCGGCGAGCGCGACGGCGGTGGTGTCCGACCCGCCTCGGCCGAGCGTGGTGATGTCCCTGCTGTCCTCGCTCATTCCCTGGAACCCGGCGACCAGCACGATCGCGCCTTCGTCCAGCGTGGCCCGCAGCCGTCGGGGGTTGACCCCGGTGATCCGTGCGTCACCGTGCTTGGAGGTGGTCATCATGCCAGCCTGGGAACCGGTGAATGAGCGGGCCTCGGCGCCGATAGCGTGGATAGCCATCGCCAGCAACGCATTGGAGATTCGCTCGCCAGCGGTCAGCAACATGTCCAGTTCGCGGGGCGGGGGTTGCGGGCTGATCCGCAGGGCCATGTCGATCAACTCGTCGGTAGTATCACCCATCGCCGAGGCCACCACAAGGACATCGTTACCCTCTTTGCGGCAGCGGACAATCCGCTCCGCCACCCGCTTGATCCGGTCCGTGTCCCGCAGTGAGGAACCGCCGTACTTTTGCACGACAAGAGCCACCGACCGACACCTCCAGATGCGACTCGTGTCCGTTAACCGCCGTGACCCAGCCGCTGGGGTGGGTGCTGCCGCAGGCAAGTATGACGACTCAGCCTACCGATTTCCTGTTGTGACGCTAGGTCACAATAAGCTCAGCCAAGCCACCCATCGAAGGTTAGCTGTGTCGGCGGCAGCGCCGACGTTGGTGTTCCTGGCGGTACGGGCGGTCGGCGTGCTGATGTTGAGGTGGCTGAGCGTGGCGCACGGCCAGCGGCTGCGCACCTCGCTGTCCACCTGGGACGGGCAGTGGCTGCTCGGCATCGCGGCCGGTGGTTACGACAATACACCGACCGGCCTGGTGGATGCCTCCAACGTGCGCGCCGTCGAAACCCCACTGGCGTTCTTCCCCGGCTATCCCGCCGCCGTCGCCTCAATACGGCTGTTGGCCGGTATCGAGCCGCTGCTGGCCGGGCTGACGGTGTCGCTGCTGGCCGGCCTGGTGATGGCACACGGGCTAGCCCAGCTCGGCGAGCTAGTGCCCGGCGGGTCCCGACGAGCCGGTCTGCTGTTGGTTGGGTTGGTCGCCGCCGCCCCGATGGGCGTGGTGTGGTCGATGACCTACTCCGAGTCGCTGTTCGGAGCCTGCGCCGTGTGGGCTCTGGTGGCGACGCTGCGGCGGCAGTGGCTGCTGGCCGGCCTGACCACCGCGCTGGCCGGCACCGTGCGACCGACCTCGGCCGCGTTACTGCTCGCCGTCGGCGGCGCGCTCGTTATCGCCGCCCTGTCTTGGCGAGATGGCTGGCGACCGTGGGCGGCCGGTGCGCTCGCACCGATCGGGCTGGTCGGCTACCTGGCTTACGTGGCGTGGCGCACCGGTTCGGTCGATGGCTGGTTCGGCATACAGCGGCGCGGATGGAACTCCCATTTCGATGGAGGTATCGCGACGGTCCGGTTCAGCCAACAGGTGCTGCTCAGCGGCCGGTCGGTGCTCGAAGTGGGCACGGTCGTGGTGCTGGCCGGAGCGCTAGTGATGCTGGTGGTGTGCGCTCGACAAGCCCTTCGGGGTGAACTGCCGTGGCCGATAGTGGTCTTCGCGGCTGGAGTGCTGGCGATGGGCCTCGGCTCGAACGGGCTGATGAACTCCAAGGCCCGGCTGCTGCTGCCGGCGGTGACGCTGTTGGTGCCGGTCGCGACGGCACTCGCCAGGCAACGCCTCGCCACCGCCATGTGGATACTGGCCGGCGTCACGCTGGCGTCGGCGTGGTTCGGCGGTTATGCACTCACCGAGTGGCCGTACGCCATCTGATCCAACGAAGC
>JAFASX010000047.1 GCA_019244295.1 Pseudonocardia sp. | reverse complement strand
CGCCGAAGCGCCCGTGCGCGCCGGCCACGTTGAAATACCGCAGGCTGACCGCCGCCAGCCCGTGCGCGCGGGCGTAGCTGGAGATCGCCTGATCGATCGCCAGCTTGGTGGCTCCGTAGGGGTTGGTCGGTACCGGCGGGGTGTCTTCGGTGATGGGTGTGCGGGCCGGTTCACCGTAAACGGCGGCGGTGGAGGAAAACACCAACCGGGGTGTGCGGTGTTCGCGCATCGCGTCCAGCAACCGCAAGGTGGTCACCACATTGCCATGCCAGTACCGCTCCGGGTGTTCCACGGACTCGCCCACCAGGGACTTTGCCGCGAAGTGCAGCACGCCGTCGATGCCGCCGGCCAATGTCGGGCCAGCCAACTCAGCTAGGTCGCCCTCGACGAACTCACAGCCACTGGGCACCGCGTCGCGATGCCCGGTCGACAGATCGTCGATCACGACCACGTCGTGACCTTGTTCGATCAGGTGTGCCGCGCACACACTGCCGATGTAGCCCGCTCCGCCCGTCACCAACAACCGCACGTTTTACCCCTTTCGCCGTTCGCTCTCGGTCGTCGCACACGGTCCCATGCCAGCGGCAGGCGGCGACCGATCGGGCGCGGGGCGCGGATGGGCTCGGCGTGGCCTTAACAGACGCGAACCAAGACGGCGTGCGCGATGTACGGTTGCAAGCTGACCGCTTCGGACTCCGATCTCACTGAGATGGCATCACCGAACCGGAGGATGGGGCTCACCTGGATAGGTTGGCCTGGCACGATGCTGGCTATCTTGAGTTCGGTCATCAGCTCAGGGTCAGCCTGGACATGCTCAGCGATCCGGCGGACCTCCGCCGTCCCCCCGCCCCGGCGGGCGAACTCATCGAGCCGCTGCAGCCCAATTTCCAGGATTGGCACCTCACCAGCGTCGGAGTCCGGCTGCTCGAGCTGCTCCAGACCGGGAATCGGGTTGCCGTATGGTGAAACCGTAGGATGCCCGAGCAGCCGGACAAGCTTGCGCTCCACCGCATCGCTCATGACGTGCTCCCACCGACACGCCTCCGCATGCACGTGTTCCCACTCCAGGCCGATCACGTCGATCAGCAGCCGCTCGGCCAGCCGATGCTTGCGCATAACGGCGACGGCTCTGCTGCGCCCGGCATCGGTGAGCTCAAGATGCCGGTCGCCGGCCACCACCAACAGCCCGTCGCGCTCCATCCGGGCCACCGTCTGGCTCACTGTGGGCCCGCTCTGCGCGAGCCGTTCGGCAATCCGAGCGCGTAACGGAACGATGCCCTCTTCTTCCAACTCGTAGATGGTCCGCAGGTACATCTCGGTGGTATCAATGAGGTCGTTCACGTTGGCCGCCCCTTCGTCCGGGCTAATCGTATCGGCTGGGCGACGTAATGGGCTGGGTCCGCCCAATCGTGGTCGACTCGGTCGATGCCGCGTTCGCGGTGCAGGATGGAAGGCGTGTCACCGTTGATCCGACCCGCCGCCGTGAGCCAGCTATTCACCGAAAGCGCCGACCGCGCGGTGGAGCAGCAACCTGTCCCGCTTGACGTGCGCTGGCGGTTGACTGGCCCGTCAGCGTTGTCCGACTATCGCGCGGGCCATCTGCCCGGTGCGGTCTTTGTCGACCTCGACACCGCGCTCGCCGACCCGCCTGGCCACGCCGGACGCCATCCTTTGCCCGAGCCTGACCGGCTCATTGACACCCTTGCCGGGCTCGGCGTCGGGCCGCGCTCGGCGGTGATCGCCTACGACGACGCCGATGGGTCGGTGGCGGCTCGGGCGTGGTGGCTGCTGCGGTGGCTGGGTTTCCCGCCGGACCAGGTCAAGGTACTCGACGGTGGGTACGCGGCCTGGGTAGCGGCGGGGTATCCGGTCACCACCGACGAACCGAACCGTCCCCCGGCGCGGCTGGTCGGGCTCTGGCCGGGCGCGATGCCGGTGCTCGACGCGCACGGCGCGGCCGACGTCGCCCACTCCGGGGTTCTGCTCGATGCCCGCGCCCCGGCTCGCTACCGGGGTGAGACCGAGCCGATAGATCCCCGCGCTGGGCACATTCCCGGGGCCCGCAACGCGCCAAGCGGCGACCACCTGGGCCCGGACGGCTATTGGCGCTCGGCCGGCGAGCTCGCGGCGCGCTTCGAGCGGCTCGGGGTCAGCGCTGACGTGCCGGTCGGCGCGTATTGCGGGTCCGGGGTGACCGCGTGCTCGGTGGTGCTGGCCATGGAGTACGCCGGGGTGCGTACGCCGGAACGGCCGGCCGCGTTGTATGCCGGTTCGTGGTCGAACTGGTGCGCCGATCCGGCCCGCCCGGTGGCGGTTGTGGCGGTTGGCGCGCGGCCTGGGGCCGGGTCGGCGCGGTGATGAACGCGCCAGGTTCGGGAACTCCGGGCGGCGATCGGCCTCCAGCGGTGATCTGGACACCGGACTTCCTCGACTACCGGCTCAGCCAGTCCCACCCGCTCAACCCGATCCGGCTCGACCTCACCGTGCGGCTGGCTACCGCCCTGGGCGTGCTGGAGGGCGTCCCATTGTTGGCGCCGCGGCCAGCCCCCGACCACGAGATCGAGCGGGTGCACAGCTCGGCGTACCTGGCGGCGGTGCGCGCCGCGCCTAACGCGCCGTACTGGCAGGGTCATGGCCTGGGTACCGAGGACAACCCGATTTTCCCCCGGATGCATGAGGCCAGCGCGCTGGTGTGCGGGGGCTCGCTGCTGGCCGCGCGGGAGATCGCCGAAGGCAGAGCCAACCGGGCGATCAACATCGCCGGTGGGCTGCACCACGCGATGGCCAAACGGGCGTCCGGGTTCTGCGTCTACAACGACTGTGCGGTGGCGATTTCCTGGTTGCTGGACCACGGGTTCGAGCGGGTGGCCTATGTCGATGTCGACGTGCACCACGGCGACGGGGTACAAGCCGCGTTCGCCAGCGATCCGCGGGTGTTGACCATCTCGGTGCACCAGCACCCGCTGACCCTGTGGCCGGGGACGGGGTGGCCCACCGAGGTCGGGTCGGGTGACGCCTCCGGCACGGCGGTCAACCTGGCGCTGCCGCCGGGCATCGCTGACGCGGCGTGGCTGCGGGCCTTCCACGCGGTGGTTCCCGCGCTGCTGGCGCGGTTCCGGCCGTCGATTCTGGTCACCCAATGCGGCGCGGACACCCACCGGGAGGACCCGCTGGCCGAGCTGAGCCTCACGGTCGACGGCCACCGAGCTATCTACCTGGTGCTGCGCGAGCTCGCCGAGACCATGGCGGGAGGCAAATGGCTGGCTTTGGGCGGCGGCGGTTACGGTCTGTACCGGGTCGTGCCCCGGTCGTGGACGCATCTGTTGGCCACGGTTCTCGACCGCGACCTCGACCCGGAGACGCCCATCCCGGCGATCTGGACCGCGCACGCCGCCACGCTGACCAGACGACCGTTGCCGACCACGATGGGAGAGCATGGCGAGATCAGTTACCAGCCATGGGGCACCGGCGCTGACCGGGTGGACGATGCTATTGAGGCCACCCGCAACGCGGTTTTCCCGCTGCACGGCCTAGACCCGCACGACCCGCGAGACTGACCATGCCAGAAGACGGGCAAGACGGGCAGTGCCCACGGCACTGGGAAGCCGACGTGGTGGCCTCGGACGGCGGCGTCGTGCACCTGCGTCCAATCCAGCCCTCTGACGCCGCCGCGTTGCTGGCGTTCCACGCCCGGCTGTCCGAGCGCACCCGTTATCTCCGGTTCTTCTCTCCCTACCCGACAATCCCGGAAGCCGATCTTCGGCGGTTCACCGTGGTCGATCACCACGACACGGTCGCGCTGGTCGGGTTCCTCGGCGATGACATTGTGGCGGTGGGTCGATACGTCCGGCTTGCCGCCAGCTCAGCCGCCGAGGTGGCGTTCGTCGTGCGAGACGACCACCGAGGCCGGGGGTTAGGCAGCATTCTGCTGGAGCACCTCGCGGCGGCCGCCAAGGAGAACGGGGTCGAGCGGTTCGAAGCCGAGGTGTTGGCCGAGAACCGCCAAATGGTGCGAGTGTTCCGGCACGCCGGCTACCAGGTCCGGGGAGAGTTCGCCGAGGGCGTGGTGCACCTGGAGTTGGACGTCGACTCGACCGAGCGCTCCCTGGCGGTGCGCGACGCCCGCGAGCAGGCCGCCGAAGCCCGCAGCGTACACAATGTGCTGCATCCGAGTTCGGTGGCGGTGATCGGGGCCTCGACCGATCCGCGCAAGATCGGGCACGCGGTGCTGGCGAACCTGTTGCGGGGCAACTTCACCGGGCCGGTGTACCCGGTGAACTCGGGGAACTCCGGGGAAAGGCCGGTGCGTTCGGTGCGTGGGGTGCGTGCTTACCGCGGCGTCGTCGAGATCCCGGACGACGTTGATCTCGCCGTGGTCGCGGTGCCGGCGGCCAGCGTCGACAACGTGATGGACTCCTGTCTGGCCAAAGGCGTCAAGGCGCTGCTGGTGTTGAGCTCAGGGTTTGCCGACGCCGACGAAGCCGGTCGCGGCGCCCAACGCCGGCTGGTCGATGAAGCCAGGGCACACGGCATGCGGGTGATCGGGCCGAACGCCCTCGGGGTCGCCAACACCTCGCCCGAGGTCACACTCAACGCCACTTTAGCCCCGGACCTGCCAGTGCCCGGCCGGGTCGGCTTCTTCTGCCAATCCGGCGCTCTCGGTATCGCGATCTTGGCTGGCTCAGGAACCGGGGGCTGGGGCTGTCCACCTTCGTTTCGGCCGGCAACCGAGCCGACCTGTCCGGCAACGACCTGCTGCAGTACTGGCAGACCGACCCCGCTACCGACGTGGTGCTGCTCTACCTGGAGAGCTTCGGCAACCCGCGCAAATTCGCCCGGCTGGCCCGGCGACTGGCTCGGCGCAAACCGATCGTGGCGGTCAAGAGCGGACGGTTCAGCGCGCCGCCAGCCGAGGCGAGGGCTGGAATGAGCACGGAACCGGTCGACGAAGCCAGCGTGCAGGCGTTGTTCGAACAGGCCGGCGTGATCCGGGTCCAGACGCTGGCGCAGCTGTTCGACACCGCGTTGCTGCTTGCCTACCAACCGCTGCCGACAGGGCCTCGGGTGGCGGTGGTCAGCAACTCCACCGCGCTGGGCATGTTGGTTACCGACGCACTGCATGACGAGGGTTTACGCCCCGCCGGGCCGCCGCTGGACGTCGGCACCGCCGCGACCCCAGAGAAGTTCGCCGATGCGGTGTCGTCCGCTGCGCACGCGCCGGACAGCGATGCGCTGGTCGCAGTGTTTGTCCCACCAGTGGCCACCCCCGGCGCCGAGTACGCCCGAGCCTTCGCACAGCGGTGGCCGAAGTAACCAAACCGGTCGTGACCACGTTTCTCGCCGTTGAGGGGATACCTGCCGAGCTGGCGGTCAGCGGCCCTGAGGGCGAGCCCGTCCGGGGCTCGGTGCCTAGCTACCCCAGCCCCGAGCGGGCGGTCGCCGCGCTCGCGCGGGTGCTGCGGTATGCCCGCTGGCGGGAGGATCCGCCCGGTGAGTACCTCCGACCGTCCGGGATCCGCCGCGAACGCGCCGAAGACCTGGTGCGCGCTCATTTCACCCAGACGCCCGTGGAGTTAAGCGATCAGGTCACCGCTGAGCTCCTGGCATGCTACGGCATTGAGGTGACCGCGTTCCGCTTGGTTGACTCGGTGTCTTCAGCGCGAGCGGCGGCCGAGGAACTGGGCTTCCCGGTCGCGCTCAAGGGCGTCGGACGGCGGTGGCAAACCCGGGATCTCATTGGTATCCGGCTCGATGTCGGTTCGCCAGCCGCCGCGGAACAGGCCTACGCCGAACTGGTCGAGGTCACCGGGCAGCCGGAGATCTACGTGCAACAGATGGCTCCCAAGGGGTCGTCGTGCGTGTTCGAGGTGATTGACGACCCCTCGTTCGGTTCGCTGTTGAGCTTCGGGCTCTCCGGCATCGCGATCGAGCTGCTCGCCGACCGCGCCTACCACGTGATCCCGCTGTCAAGCGTAGATGCCGAGCGGTTGATACGCGCGCCACGGGCCGCGCCGCTGCTGTCTGGCTACGGCGGGGCGCAGCCGGCCGATCTGGCCGCGTTGGAGCAGCTGGCGTTGAGGGTCAGCTGCCTGGTCGAGGATCTTCCCGAGGTGCGTTCGCTGCGGCTGGACCCAGTACTGGCCGCGCCGAAGCAAGCGTCGGTGACCAGCGCCCGGATCACTCTCGGGCCGGCACCCACCCGCGATGACACCGGCCCCCGCCGGTTGCGTTGAGCTCGCGCTGGATCAGCGGAAGCTGACCTGCAACGTCGGCTGGCTGGTTGCGGCGAAGAAGTCGTTGCCCTTGTCGTCGACCACGACGAACGCCGGGAAGTCCACCACCTCGATCCGCCAGACGGCCTCCATCCCCAGCTCCGGGTACTCCAGCACCTCGACCTTGCGAATACAGTCCCATGCCAACCTGGCCGCCGACCCGCCGATCGAACCCAGGTAAAAACCCCCGAACTTCAGGCACGCCTCGGTGACCTGTTTCGACCGGTTGCCCTTGGCCAGCGTCACCAGCGACCCACCAGCTTCCTGGAATCGCGCCACGTAGGAGTCCATCCGTCCGGCGGTGGTGGGGCCGAACGATCCGGACGCGTACCCGGCGGGCGTTTTGGCCGGGCCGGCGTAGTACACCGCGTGCTCACGCAGGTAGTCTGGCATCGGCTCACCGGCGTCGAGCCGCTCGGCGATCTTGGCGTGCGCGATGTCACGGGCCACCACCAGTGGCCCGGTCAGTGACAGCCGGGTTTTGACCGGTAGCGTGGACAGCTGGGCACGGATCTGCGACATCGGGCGGTTCAGGTCCACCCGCACGACGCCGGACGTGTCGAGATCGTCCTCGGTTACCTCCGGCAGGAACCGCGCCGGATCGCGTTCCAGCTGCTCCAGGAACACCCCATCGGCGGTGATCTTCGCTTTGGCCTGGCGGTCGGCCGAGCAGGACACCGCCACCCCGATCGGGCATGAGGCGCCGTGCCGAGGCAGCCGGATCACCCGCACGTCGTGGCAGAAGTACTTACCGCCGAACTGGGCGCCGATGCCGAAGTCGCGGGTCAACTTCAGCACCTGGGCTTCGAGATCGCGGTCCCGGAAGGCCGCGCCGGTGCCCGATCCAGTGGCGGGCAGCGTGTCCAGGTAGTGCGTCGAGGCCAGCTTGGCCACCTTCAGCGTGTACTCCGCCGACGTCCCGCCGACCACGATGGCCAAATGGTAGGGCGGGCAGGCCGAGGTGCCCAGCGAGCGCAGCTTCTCGTCCAGGAACCTGGCCAGCTTGGTCGGGTTCAGCACCGCCTTCGTCTCCTGATAGAGGAAGGTCTTGTTCGCTGAGCCGCCGCCCTTGGCCAGCACTAGGAATTCGTAGCGCGGCTGGTCGCCGGCTTGGTGGTAGAGCTCGATCTGGGCTGGCAGGTTGGTCCCGGTGTTGCGCTCCTCCCAGAACGTGACCGGCGCCATCTGCGAGTAACGCAGGTTCAGCTTCTGGTACGCCTCGAACACCCCCCGGGAGATCGCCTCCTCATCGCCACCGCCGGTCAACACGCCCTCGGTACGTTTGCCGATCACGATCGCGGTTCCGGTGTCCTGGCACATCGGCAGCACCCCGCCGGCCGAGACGCAAGCGTTGCGCAGCAGGTCGGTGGCCACGAAGCGGTCGTTGGCGCTGGCCTCGGGGTCGTCCACGATCGCCCGCAGCTGGGCCAGGTGCGACGGCCGCAGCAGATGCGAGATGTCGGTCACCGCCGCCCGGATCAGGCCGGTGATAGTGGACGGCTCAACCTCCAGAAAGTCGCGTCCAGCAAGCCGCAGCGGCGTCACGCCGCCCAGCTCGAGCCGACGGTACTCGGTGGAATCGGGGCCCGGGGCAAGCATGTCGACGTGGGAGAACTCAGGCACGATCAAAACCGTACCTCGCGGGCGCCCGTATCCGCCGACGCCTGGAGCAACGTGGCCAGTTCCGAAGGCGGAGCTGTGGCCGAGCTTCAGGCAATGTTACGGCTCGACGAGGTCCGCGCGGAGTTCGGGGAGTGATCGTCCTGGACGCATCGGCCCTGATCGATCTGGTGCTCGATCAGCCGGCTGCCGGCTGGGTGTGGGAACAGATCAGTGAGGGAGGAGAAGCCCGAGCTCCCGCCCATCAGCCCGCCGAGGTGCTGTCCGCCGTCTCCCGCTGGGTCAGGACGGGCCAGCTAACTCCCGATCAGGCTCGATCTGCCTTGGATGAAGCACTGTCACTCCCACGGCGTCTCATCGTGCCCAAGCTCGAACAGGTCCGTCGGGCATTCGCTCTCCGGGAGGGGATCCGCGTAATGGACGGTCTCCACGTCACCTTGGCCGACGAGCTTGGCCGCTCGTTGGTCACGACCAACCTGCGTCTGGCCGGATCCGGCGCCCCGTGCGAGATCCGGGTCCCACCGAGAGCGTCTGGGTAGATCCCGTCGCCTCGCTGACCATCGTTCACAGGCCTGCCGCATGTTCAGCGGGCCCGCGCCGGGTGAGGTGGCTGACCAGTGATCGTGGCGCGAGCCGCGGCTTCGTCGTGGGATTGGATGGTGTGGGCGAGCGCGGCGAGAGTGACCAGGTCTTCGTCGGAGGAGGCCACGATGGAGAACTCGATGTCGGTGACCACGTCACCGAAGCGGTCCAGCAACTTCGACGCGATCTCGTCGTAGGTGCCGATCACGGTGAACTGCTCTAACACCGAGTCGCTGATCAACGGCGGCAATTCCTCCCAGCGTTGGGCGCGGGACAGCACCGCGGCGGAGTCGGCCAGCGAGCTCAGCCCGAGGTGCTCGAACGCCGCTCGGTAACCGGGCGTCGAGGCGTAGAACGCGATCCGGGCCCGGGCGTCGCGTACTTTCGACTCCAGCTCGGCACCGGTACGGGCACAAGCCACCAGCGGCTTCATGCACACCCGGAACTCCGACAGGGACCGACCCGCGCGAAAAGCGCCCCGACGCACGGCCGGCAGCATGATCTCGGCGATGTACGACGGGGTACACACAGGGTGCGGGCGAACCCCATCAGCCACCTCACCGGCCACTGAGCACATCCCCGGGTTCACCGCCGCCAAGTGGATCGGTATCGACGGGTGCGGAAGAGGCCCAGCGTTGAACAGCGGCACCATCAGGTTCAGCGAGTAGCGACGCCCGGCGAAGGAAAGCGGGGCGTCGTTCTGCCAGCAGTCCCACACCGCCCGCACGGCCTGGACGTACTCGCGCATCCACGGCCCCGGCGCCGACCAGGGAACTCCATAGTGACGCTCGATATGTCCCCGAACCTGAGAACCCAAGCCGAGGATGAACCGTCCGTTGGACAGCTTCTGCAGGGTCCACGCGGACAGTGCCATCACGGTCGGGCTGCGCGGGAATGCGATCGCTACGGCCGTGCCGAGCCGCAGCGTTGTGGTTGCGGTGGCGGCCAGGGCCAGGACCGTGAACGGGTCGTCTTTGGATTCTTCCACGACCAGGCCGCTGTAGCCGGCCTGTTCCAGAAGAACAGCCGAGGAGGCGACCGACGTCAGATCCAACGGAGTCGTCGGTGTCCCCGGACCGGGGTCGACCGTGCCTAGCGGGAGCAGCGTTTCCAAGCGCACGCCACACAACGATAGCTGGAGCGTCGAAGCTTCTGGCGATCTACATTCCGTTGTGTGGAACGTGTGGTGCGGGTTGATCCCAATTACCAGCTCTGGGTTGAAGACCGGGATAACCCGGGCAAGACGCCGCTGCTGTTGATCATGGGGGCGAGCTATAGCGGCATCGCCTGGCCGGAGCCTTTGATCGATCTTCTCGCCGGCCAGCATCGGGTCATTCGTTACGACCATCGCGATACCGGTCGCTCGACCTGGGCGTTCGATGCGCATTCCTATGCGATGCGCGATCTGGCGCGGGATACGGTAACCGTGCTTGATGCTCTGCGGATCGACCGCGCGCATGTGGTGGGCTTGTCGATGGGTGGCGTGCTCGCGCAGCTGCTACTGCTTGATTATCCGCACCGGTTGCATAGCGCCAGCGTGCTCTGCACGTGCGCGTTGGGCGTCGGGCTCGCCGATCCGGATGGTCGAAGCGACGTGGAGTTGCCGGGTCCGGAACCTCAGCTCCTCGCCCGGTGGCGGGATCTGGCCGAGGAACGCGACCGGGACGAGGAGATCGTCTGGCGGGTGGAGAATTGGCGCATCCTCAACGGTGCGGTCTTGCCGTTCGATGCCGAGGAGTTCCATGCGCTCGAGGAGCGGGTCATCGATCACAGCCGAACTGTCCGCTACACCACCGCGCATGCTCGAGCCGACCAGTCCGGCCTGGACCGCACCCCCGAGCTCGCCCGCGTTCGAGTGCCAACGCAGGTGATCGAGGGCCCGGAAGACCCAGTCCACCCACCGCCACACTCAGCACACTTGGCCGCGGTGCTCGGCGGTGCCCGCTTGACCACCATCCCCGGCATGGGACATGCGCTCGTCAGCTCGATCGTCGAGCCCCTCGCCAAAGCCATCTTGAGCTTCACCGCCGCCGTGGACGGCGCCATGCCCGCCGCAGCTACCTGAGCTCGCGTTATCGGCAAAGGAAATCGCGATCGAACCCCGCAACCGGGACGGTCACGACGCACCGGGAAGCGGGGGCTCTACGAGGAGGAGCCATGGCTGATGTCCGAGAGGGCTTAGCGGCAGAGGCCGCTGAGGTCGAAGCGCGTCGCGATGAACCACCGGGGCGTATGCAGCGGGCACCAGGGTAGGCGACACCAGCCACGTTTACACGGTACGGATGCCGGCCGAACGGCTGGCCGAGTTGCGAGCGGTGGCCGAGGCCTTCGGGGAGCAGCCTTCGGCGTTGATGCGCCGTTGGGTCTTGGAGCGTTTGGACGCCGAGCGGGCCAATCAGCCAGAGCTAGCGCATGGTGCGTGAGTTGGAGGGTGAGCGCGAGTCTGGGCGTGGGGCGATCGCCCGGGTGGCCACCGGGTTGGGATCGAACCTGGAGACGTTGCGGGGACTTTTCAGACCTCGTGCACCGACAAGGGCGGTTTCTGCGAGTGTTATTGCTTCAGCAGGTCGCACTGCCGATGAGCGCCACCATCTCTCGAACCGCGGCGCGCGCTAGGACATACTCTTGCGCGTCTCTATGACTATAGCGGGAGTCGAATAGCGCAACCACGTTATCTCGGGGACGCTCACATTCGCCTGGCGTTTCCTCCGCGCAGAACCGTTCATATATGGTTTTGAATACAATGAGACAGTAATTGACAAAAAATGTGGCGAGCGACGCCCGCTTTGGATCCCATTCTCGCATGCTCTTTGTGATAAATCGAGGAATTGCTGTTCGGATCGTTTCGATAATGACCCGATTTGATTCGGTCCGCCAGGTGTCAGGCGGTGGCGGTAACGCGCCGTGAGTGAGCGAGCGACACCGTCTGAAGATCGACTGATTTTTGTTCATATTCACGAGCGTCCCGATGCCGAGCTGCTGCAAGTGATCCGCTAGTAGCTGGGCCTCAGGATGCGCAAGGTCGTAGTCGATCTCCTTGAACCGCTGGGCAAGCCACTCGTCACAGGTCTGTTGGCGCGCGACCTCGTCGCCTTCGCTCATGGTGCTGGAGGTGTGCCAGCGAGGGTGCCCAAGGGTCGGGTTCCATGCCAGGCGCAGCTGAGTCCACGACATGGCCCTCTTTCCCGGGTGTAGCCCAATCCCGTTCGGACACTCTTCTAGGGCGCTCCAACGCGGACCGCGCCAACTTCTGCGTGTGAAGCACGTCACAGGCGAAGGTTAGGCGGCGGTGCCCTATCACCGTCGGCAGAGGAGTTGCTGATCGAAGGAGTCGGTGATGGACCAGGGCCCCCTGCAACCGCGTGAACGGCCTAACGAGGGGAGTTTCCCGATGCCTGGTCGCAATCCCAAGATCCGGTTGCCCATCCGAACCATGTTCATCCTGCTCTTGGCGCTCCTCGCGGGAGCAGTAGCGGGAACCTTGGCCTGGGCAGCTAAGACACCGGTGCCCCAAGCCGCGTTGGTCGGACTCGGGGTCACCGCGCTGGCCATCTCCTACTTCGACAAGATCATCGAATAGGGCACCCAGTGTCGACCTTGACCACTCCGATTTTTCAATGGCCACACGGCCGAATGCCACGCACGGCGCTCATTTCGACAGGCCCGATCGCCTGTACGCAACAGGACTGCTCGGCGATGCGGCCCACAGCGCCGCCCGGCCGTCTTAGTCATCGGCAATATAAAAGGGTGTAGGTGTCGGTGTGGCGCTACCGGACGAGCGTAATTCTGGTTTGTCCCGGATTGTCACTCGAATAGATCATTTATGGTATCGGCGGTGGCCGCCCTGCGGATCCAGATATCGAGCTGGTCGAGGTCATAGCAGCTGGTGATGCGTGTGCGCGCGTCCTCGGGTACGCCGATACCGCGGGCATCGAGAAACGTGAGTACGCCCTCGGCCTTGCCCTCGGCCCGGCCTTCCGCCTTGCCCTCGGCCTTGCCTTCGGCCCGGCCCTGGATGATGTATTTGCGTACGAACTCGCTTTGGTACTCATAGGTTCCGGTGGACATCAGCGCCTCCAGGTAGGCCCGCGCCGCTCCTGGCAGTGCGGCGAATACGACGTCAGAGTACAGCGCGGCGCGTTGTGCATCGACAACCGTGAGCGCGTCCAGCAGGGCATCCAGCACACCGCCGTGGTTTGGATCAGCTCCGTGCGCTAACGCCGATAGCACCGCCAATTCAGGAACTCGCTTGGCTTGGCTGGCATTGGTCAGTACCGGCACTTGGTTTGGTCCTAGTACGAATGGCACCAGCTTCGTGCCGGGTCCCAGTTCGATGGGGGTCGCGCACCACGTTGCGGCCGTCGCGTCGACGCAGATCACTAGCAGCGCCGTGGGACATCGCAGTCGAGCCCGTAGTGTGGCCACATAGACCGGCCAGCTCCATCGCTTGTCTCCGTCACGGCCTAGTTGCACTTCCACGACCACCGCCAGCACTGGCTGGTTAGCGGCCATCAGCACCACCACCGCGTCGGCCCGGTACTGTGTGGGTATCACATCGGTGCACTCCCCGGTATCAACACGGACCTGCTCGTGCACAGGGAGATCCACTCCCAGCGCACCCGTGAGTAGCTCCGCGGCTAGCTGCGGGCGATGCCGGAACATCTCCACCAACATTTCATGCAAGCTCGACACCACGGCGGCGACAGTAACCACGACCACCGACAACCCCACCGAACGACACCTCCCGCGGCATGAGCAATTGCCCACGATCTGTGGATGAAGATTTTTTAGGCGGCTATCGGTAGCTGGATGCCGGCGGCTGGCTTGCCGGGTTGGTCGACGTCGCTGGGTTGGTCGACGCCGCTGGGTTGGTCGATGGGTGTGCCGCCTTCGAAAGGTGGCGCCGTCGCGCGCACGTGCGATCAGGTGTGGCGGGTTGAGCGCCCGCCAGCGGGGCTTGGACGGCCTCGATGAGGGCGGATTCCGGCGAAATGGAGCACCTTGTCCGCAGGTTTTGGAGCGGTTGTTCCGGCGGTTTTGGTGCGGTGCGGGGGGAGGTGGGTCGGGGCGCCAGCGACGGCTTGGCTCCTGGGTCACCTCCTTTGGCTTGGTTGGTTGATGGCGTGGGTTGGTCTAGCTGTGCTCGGGCGGGTCGTCGGCTTGGGGTGATGGCCGGTTGAGTGTTTGGCTGTCCAGGAACTGGTCGACTAGGCCTCGGATGACGGTGGCCATGGTGAAGTTGTGTTGGGCGCACCAGTGGCGCAACCGGCTGTGTTGGTGGCTGGTCAGCCGGATGGGCACGGCCTGTAGTTGTTCGCCGGCCACGTCGTCGGTGTCGAGGCCGCGGTCGCGTGTGGCGGTGATGTATTCGTGGATCCGTGGCGGCAGCTCGGGTAGGCGGGCGGGCCAGTGCCTGGGTGTAGGAACGCAGCCACCAGGCCCCGCGCGAGGTGCGCGGGGAAGGGCCGAGCAGCCAGATCAGCACGCTGTTGCGTTCGTGGGCAGGCAGGGCATCGACGGCTTTGAGCAATGATTCGGCGGGGCTTGGGTAAGGGTTGTCGCTGACCACGGGGCCTCCGATATCGCGATACCGTAGAAGATATCTCGAACAAGGCGCATGTGGGTGGTGCTCACCGGTGGTCTCGCGGCGGGTCGGTGCTGTCGGGGGCTGTTTGCAGGTCGGCGGCTTGGGCGGGGGTCAGCGGCTGCGGTCCGAGATCATCGAGTACGAGGACGTCGATGCGCGCCCAGCTGGCCATCAGCGCCGCGATGCGGCGAGGGCTTGGCTGGAAGCGGCGTGAGTCGCGCCGTCGGCGAGTGAAATCGCGCCCGGCTAGCGCTCCAGCCCACCGAATTTCGGCGGTGCGGCGCCCCGGCCGATTGACCAGGTGCCGCTACCGAGGCGGCCAGGTGTGGGTTCGTGGCTGCGGTGAACGTATTCGGAGGCCAGCATGAGAGTCGGGTCGTGCCCTTCGTTCATCGTCTGGCACGGTGTCCGGAACTCACAGTCTGCGCAACGCGCGATCGACGGCGTGGGGTGGCAGTGGATGCCGGGGGTGATCATCTCAGTTACCTGGCCGGCGATCCGGGTGCCGAACTCGGCCACTTCGGCTCGGGCCCTGGGCACTACGACTCGGCGGAACGGCCCGTTGACGGCCACAGCCGCGGTCAAGTCGACTTCGCCGACTTCGTCCGGGTGGGGCTCGGGTTGGCCCCAGGGGCGTAGGTAGGCTCCCCGGTTCTGGGCCACTGCGCCCCGCTGGATCGGAGTGGCGGGCCCGCCGGCCGGTGTCGGTCCGTCATGACGCAGCTCGTTGAACACCGTTCCCTCGATGCGCATTCCCGGGTAGAACGCCTCCCAGGCCCAACACCAGGACAGGCAGCGCTCGCTCAGTCGCAGCAAGTCCGTCGGGGGGAACGGGCCATGCACCATGCGGTGCTCAACCATCCAGTAGCCGTCCGATTCGTCGATCACCAGCAGGTCGATCTGGCCGCGGTAGTGCACCGCTCGGCCGTCTGGGGTGACCAGGCTGCGATCGGGCTCGCCAGGGTTGGGAATCTGGACGTCGAACTCCGCGCCGACCAGCACCGGGGACAGGTTATCGACCGTCGGCGCCCACTCGAAGTACCGTTCCAGCAGCGCGAGCCCATGATCACGCGCGCGAATCCACTCTTGCTCTTGCTCCGAGTTGAGCTGCTTGAGGCCGTGCTCGCTCAGGTAGCGTTCCCGCTGCGCCGTAAGCTCATCTAGGTAGGCCATCCGCACCAACCGCAGCACCATTGCCGGTTGCCAGTCCCACATGCCGGGGAAGTAGTAGACGGTGAACGCCTGGCGAAACGCGGCTGCGGGGTCGACGTGCAGTTTGACGCGCGCCGCTTGGTGGTTGCCACGTTCGCGGGCGCTTAGATCCCAGGCTCGCCGGCAGCCCAGGAACGCCACCCGGTCGCCTGCCGGGATGACGTACTCCAGTGTCACTGGTGACTACCGCCGATGAGGACCATAAAGTTAATACTCGCGTCATCTACCCCAAGCGTCAACGCTCGCTAGTCGCCATAGATGTAATACTCACTTATAGTCAGGCGCGCTAACTGTCACGCCCTCCGCGTTCCGCAATGGGCATACTCAGCTCGAACTTGCACGTGTGTAACGGTGTTTCACCCCGATCGGGAACCATTTCGGGTCTTGGTAGACCCACAATTCCACTCTCGGGTTCCTCCGATCGGGGGAGACATGCTTCTTATACTCGCTGTTGACGGATGCCAGCCGCTGGCCGATCGTAGCGGCCAGCTGGCTGGGCAATTCGGCTTCCGGCTGACGGTTCGGGACTCCGGGACCAGCTCAATCAGGACAAACAAGTACGTCTCTTCGCCCTTTTCCCATACCTGAAGCACGAACTTGCCGGTCACCGCGTTGGCGAACGCCGGCTGCTCCAGCACGGGCGCGACGTTTTCTGGGTACACGTTCGCCCCGAGGTAGGAGACCGAGAACAGGGTCCGGCCGAACAGGTAGACCATTGGTAGCTCGTCGTACCCGGCCGGTGGTTGCCACCCGTACCGCGCGCACAGTTGGATCACCGAGCGGGTGTCAAGCAGTCCGCCCCGATCGCCGATCGCGTACCGAACCAGCGGCATCGTGCGCGAGGCTGAGAAGACCAGGTCACCGTCAACGCACTCAAACAACCGCCCCGTCGGATCGTACTGCGCCAGCGTTGGCATGGTCGGGCTTGCGGCCCCGAACAGCGTCGACCAAAAGGTCGGCGTCGAGTCCGTGTTCGGTCAGGAACTGCCGATATGCTGACACCCGCTTAGCGGTGTGCGGTGTCTTTGGCTAGGGCGATGCCAAGCCGTGCGATGTCTTGCTCGTCATGACGTGGGCGCCGAGTCAGCGTCGCTCGGCTGGGCCGCCATGGGTACCACCGTAGCTTGCCAGGCCGCCGGAGGTGCATCGTTGGTACCGGTCGTGATCTGCGGTGCCGGGCCGGTGGGTCTGGTGTTGGCATGGGAGCTCGCCGCATGGCGGGTACCGGTTTTGCTGGTTGATCGCCAGCGGCTGCATGCTCAATTCCCCCGGGGGCGGGCGATCAGTACGCGGTCGATGGAGATCCTGCGTCAGCTTGGCCTGGAACGCGAGGTGACCGAGATCAGCCTGCCGCGCACCGAGACGGCGCATTTCTTTGCTGGCCCCTCGCTCACCGCCGCGCGGTTCGGCCGGATCGGTAGCTCATCCTCCGGTCGAGGAGGAGACGTGCTGAGCCCGGTGGCGGGATTGGGTTGTCCGCAGGATCGGTTGGAGGCGCTGTTACGTCGGCAGGTCGGCAGGCATCCGCTGATCGACGCCAGATTCGGCACCGAGTTGGTGGACGCCGAGCAGCGAGGTGATCACGTTCGGGTCCGGTTGGGCACCGGCAGTACTTCGAGTACCGTGGTCTGGGCGACGTGGTTGGTGGGGGCCGACGGCGCACGCAGCCGGGTGCGTCAACTCGCCGGAATTCAGACCGATGCGCTGAGTGTATCTTGCTCGAATATCAACATCCTGATCGACGCCGATCTCAGGCCGGTGATCGGCGACCGGCTCAGTCTGGTGTACACGATCAGCAATGACAACGTGCACGCGACCGTTCTGACGGTCGACAACAAGCGTCGCTGGTTGGTCAATGTGCTGTTGCCCGGTGATTCGCGAATTGATCCGACATCGGCCTGGTGCGATCGGATGGTTTGTGCGGCGCTCGGGCGCGACGATGTCGCATTCCGGGTAGTGACTTGGTCGCGGTGGGAAGCGGTCGCGTGGTTAGCCTCCGGCTACCGGGAGGGACGAATGCTGCTCGTGGGTGACGCGGCCCACGTATGTACCCCGTTCGGGGGGTTCGGGATGAACCTGGGCCTGGCCGATGCGCACAACCTGGCATGGAAGCTGGCGCTGTGCGTAATCGGCCGAGCCGGAGACGACATCGTAGAAACCTACGAGCAGGAACGCCGCCCGATCGGCGCAGTGACCGTCGCCGAGAGCGCCGAACGGCTCGCGGCCGCCCGCGCCGAGCACACCAGCGGCGTGACACGTCGCGGCGAGATCACCCCCCGGCCCAGCGACGGCCTCGTCCTGGGCGGCACCTACCGGTCGGCGGCGGTGCATGCCGAGGATGAGCCTCTACCCGAGGGCGTGGCCACCTACCGCCCGGAGGCGGCCCCTGGTCGCCGCGCGCCGCACCTCTGGCTGGCCGATGGACGCTCGACCCTTGACTTGTTCGGGCCGTGGTTCACCCTGCTCACCGGGCCTGGGTATCGGGACCCGGCCCGGTTCCCGGTGCCTGAACCGGTCCATCGGCACCGGCTGGATCGCGGTGCGCTGGCCGCATACGGGATCGGTGATGGTGGCGCGGTGCTAGTCCGTCCGGACGGGCACGTGGCTTGGCGCCAGATCAGCCGCTGATCACGGTGCCCAGCCGGCGGGCGTTCTCCTCGAACACCGAGATCAAATTAAGGTCAGCTCCGGGGAAGTTGATGAGTGCGATCGTACGAGCGCCAGGAATGTCAAGGTTGGTGGGTTGGTGCGCGTTGTCGATCACCACGGTTGGATGCGCGGCGGTGAGCGCGGCCAGTTGTCCGGCGGTCACCGGCTCTGGACCGTAAGTGCCCTTGACCGCGAGACCGGCGAACGGACCCCAGTAGGCCATGAACACCTGAGCCACCGCGGTCGGGGGCGGTTGTCGTTGGGCGGATTTGAGCCCGGCGGGAAGCTCCGCGTAGCGCTTATCGAAGTCCGCTAGCCACTGGGCGGCCTGCGTGGGGGTGCCGAACAGCTGCCCGAGCGTGGTCACCTCGGCGTGGATGGTCTGTGGAGTGTTCTCCAGGTTTAGCTCCACCAACTTCGCATGTCCCCCGGCGGCCTCTTTCAACCGGGGGGCGAAGGAGTCGAACGGCGCGTAGAGCACGAAGTCCGCCGTGGCGACCTTGGCCAGGTCGTTGGGTTTCGGATCGTAGTCGGGCGCGTGCGGCACCGTGGCCGGTGCCACGAGGGTCACGTTGCGCGCGCCGGCCGCAACGGCGAACGCTCCCGCCCAGCTGGTCGAGGCCACCACGATCGAGTCACCGGATGGGCCGCTGGCCGGGGCGGGCTGCTCAGGGCTGCCGCAAGCGGTTGACAGCAGGGCGGCGAGCAGGAGCAGCACGACGGCGGCTAGTCCGGGACGAGGTGAGCGCATCGCGAGCCCTTTCCGGGATGAGATAGGTGAGCAGAGTGAACGCGCCGGACACCAGGACCAGGACCGGACCCAGGGGCTGGTCTGCGGCCAGTGCCACCAGGAAGCCGACCGAGTTGCCGAGCAGCCCAAGCACGATCGCCCAGATGACCATGGACCGCAACGAACGAGCCATGTTGCGTGCGCCCAGCGCGGGTAGCAGAGTCAGCCCGTCGACAACAAGCAGGGCACCGGTGAGCCGGATCGCCGCGCCGATGGCAACCGCGGTCAGCACCAGCAAGACGAACATGATCCGGTCGGCGTCAACTCCCGAGCACAGCGCCAGCTCTCGGTCGAACAGTACGAGCCCGAGCTCGCGCCGCTTGCGCCAGAATAGGGCATGGACCACGACCGCGAGCACAGCCAGAATGACGATGTCGGTGGCGCGAGTTGCCAGAATCGAGCCCCAGAGCAGGGCGAACGCACCGCTGGCATTCACCCCGGACACCGAGAGCACTAGCAGCGCCCCGGCGATCGCGAACGTCATCAGCAAGCCCATCGCGCCGGTTAGACCGGTCGGCCGCCGGGCCAGCGGAGCAACTCCGGCACCGGCCAGCCCACAGAGCACCAGGCCGCACAGCACCGGATCCAGCCCGGTGAGCAAACCGATCGCGATACCGAGCAGAGCCACGTGCATGACGGCGAAGCGCACGGCAATGATGTCCAACCCGACGATGAACACCCCTACCACGGGCAAGCTTGCCGCGCCGATCAGCAGGCCGAGCGCGGAGCGTTTAACGGCCGCCAACGACAGCAACTCGAGGAGGGAGTACATGGCTAGGCCACCACCCGCAACCGGCCGGCGGCCATCTCGGCGACTCGGTCGCATGCCCTGGTCACCGCCCGGTCGTGGCTGATCACGACCACCGTGACCGGTAGCCCGGCCAGCAGGCGAGCGACCTGTTCCTGTCCAGCGAAGTCCAGCGCCGCGCTCGGTTCGTCGGCGAACAGCACCCGTGCGCCGGCCGCGATGCATCCCATTGCTCGGGCTAGGAACGCGCGCTGCAGCTGGCCGCCGGACAGCGTGTGCAGCGGTCGAGCACCCAGCTCCACCATGCCGAGCTCGGTCGCGGCATGGCATGCGGCATCGGCACCGGCTCCCGCGCTGGCCAGCAGTTCCTCCACCAGGAGCGGGAAAAACCCGGTTGCCAACCGTTGTGGCACCCACGCCACCTCGCGGCGACGGCGCACCCAGTCGGCGGCGCAGCGGGCTGGCTGCCCACCTACGGATACCGTTCCCGCCGCGAGCGGGTGTAAGCCGAGCGCGGCGCGTAACAGAGTCGTCTTGCCCGAACCGTTCGCTCCGGTGATCGCGACGTGCTCACCAGCGGCGACATCCAGCCGCACGGAGTCGACGACGGTGACCTGCCCGAAGCGGCAGCTCACCGCCGCGAAACTCACCGCCGCCGCACCCACCCGCGCCGCCCTATTCACCGCTGCGGAGAGCCAGTTGCCGATGCAGCTTGATGCGCAGTGCGATGGCCGTGAGGATCGCCGCGATCGCGGTCGCGACCAGGAGCACCCAGCCGCCGGCGAAGCCGCCTCCGAGATCGCTGACCCACCCGATGACCGGTGGCGCGGCAGCGAATCCCGCGAAGAACGCCAGCGATACCAGTGCCGAGGCGTGCGCGACCGCCCCGAAACTTCGGTCTCGGATGACGGCCAGCATCGACACCGCGTTGGCCGGAACGCCGGTGGCACCTAGCCCGATCGTTCCCACCCAGGCCAGCGTGAGACCGGCGATGGTGCTGGCCCAGATCAGACCGGCACTGATCCCGGCGCCGATGGCCAGCCCGATCAGGAGAGTGGTCAGGTCGGACAACCGGTCCGCTACCGGGGTCCAGACCAACCGAGCGATGATGCCCATCACGCCAAATCCGGCGATGAGCAGCGCGGCGCGGCCGGCGCTGGCCCCCAAACGCTGCTCGGCATACAGCGGGAGAAATGTCGTAAGCGCCGCCAGCGACGATCCGAGGAAGAATTGATAGGCCATCAGATTCCACAGGGCGGCGGTCGGTCTGCCCGGCAGTGTCCAGCGAACCGGTGTGAGTCATTCTCGCGATGAGGAGGGAAGAAAAAGCGCCACGGCCAGCCCGGCGAGAAGGGCGCAGGGCACCACCAACGCGAGCGCGCCTCGCCAACCGAACCGAGCCGCTGCCGCCACCACGACTGTTCCCGCGGCGAGCGCGGCGATCTGTACCCCCGCCTGTTTGAGCCCGACCACCGACCCCCGCAGCTTCACCGGCACATGTTCGGCGATCATCTTGTTCGTGGCCGGGTTCGCCAGCGCTTGCGCGAAGCCGCACAGCCCGACACCGACGATGAGCAGGGCGTAACCCCTGCTCATCGCCATCACGGCGAACGAGACCGCGACCGCCACGAACAGCCACCCGATCGCCGCGCGCGGGCCGATAAGCTCGACCAGCTGGCCAGCCCATAGCGACAGCACCACCGCGACCCCGAAGCAAGCCGAGGTCAACGCTCCCAGCGCCGATCGGCCGATGCCCAGATCGGCCACGATCGATGGACCCAGGGTCCCGATGGTGTAGAGCACCAGCATCGGCAGGGCCATCGCGACGGTCATCAAGATCGCGATCACGATCAGCGGGGTGCTCGGGGTGCTCGGGGTGCTGGCCGTGGGAACCGGCGTTGCCATCGTAATCCTCATCGTCACATGTGAATCAAGAAACTCGGCGCGAACACATCCTTCTGGCAACTTATCTGCGTGGGTGAGAAAAACAAGCTTGGCCAGCTAGCTGAGCGAGCAGCGCGGGCTTGTCTACCTTGCCGGCCGGCGTCAACGGGAACTCCTCGCAGACGACGAGGAACTCAGGCAGCTTCCTGGTTTCCAGGCCATTCGCGCGCAAAAACTCTACCAGCTTGGGCAGAGTCAGCGGCGGCCGCGCCCGGGTGAGGGTCACGCCGGCGCACAGCCGCTGACCCAGATCGGCGTCGGCTACCCCGAAGCACACTACCCCGGTTACCTCGGGGTGCTCGGCAATCGCGGCTTCGACTTCCGAGGGGCTGAGGTTGGCGCCACCCCGAATGATGATGTCCTTCTTGCGGCCGGCCAGCCGAAGCCGTCCGTCCTGGTCGAGGTAACCGAGATCGCCGGTGCGTACCCAACCGTCACTGGTGCGATGCTGTGCGTCGAGGTCGGGGGCGTTGACGTAGCAATGCGGGGACATCGGCCCTCGACCCAGAATCTCACCTTGCTCACCGGTGGGGAGGTCCGCCTCGTTCTCGTCCACGATGCGGATGGCGCAGACGGACGGGTTGGGGGTGCCCAAAGTGTGCTGGGAGACGGAGATGTCGTCGTCGAGCAGGGTGTGGCAGTTCACCCCGTCGGCGGAGCCGTACAGGCTGATGAACGCACAGCCCAGCTCGCTGGCGCAACGTGCCGCAGTGGGCGGATCGATGATCGCGCCACCACTGACCACCGCGTCGAGCGAGGAAACGTCCGTTTCGGCCAGCAGCGGGCTAGCCAGCAGCCGCTGGAACATTGTCGACACTCCCAGCAGGTGGGTCGGGCGGTGGTGCTCGACGGCCCACAACGTTTCCGAGGCGCTGAACTCGGGCGGCAGCACCAACGAGCCGCCAAGGGTGCACAACACCCCGAACGTGGCGTAGGAGCCGAACGACGAGCCGAGTGGGACCAGGAACATCGCGCGCATCGGCCGCCCGGGGCGTTGGAGGCGGGCCAGGAACTGACCTCGCCCGCCGACGAGGGCGTTGTGTGAATACGCGACGAGCTTCGGAGCGGCTTCGGATCCGGACGAGACGAGTAGCCGCACTACGGAGTTCGGGTCGACAGTGGGTAGTTGGTGGGCGCCCAGCGGGTGATCGGCGAGGTGCTCAATAATTGCGTCTTGCAGCAGAATGTGCTTGAGCGCGGGCAGCTGTGGCCGCAGCGTCAGCACCGCATCCAGCACGTCGAACTCGTAGTGCTTGGCGGTGATGACGATTCCACGGGCGTGGGAAGTGGCCAGCAAGGACTGGATGTCGCGATGGCCTCGACCCACCGGGAACGGCAGCACGATGGCGCCGATGGCGGCCACGGCCAGGTCGACCAGGCAGGAATAGCGCGAGTTTGGCAGCTGACAAGCGATCACGTCACCCTCGGAGATCCCCAGTCGGACCAGCCCGGCGGCGAGGCGAAGCGCCAGTTCGCGCATGTTGCCGTAGCTGATCGGACCGTCGGCGTCGATGACCGCGATCCGGTCAGGATCGGCCTGAGCGTGGCGTTCGAATAGCTGGAACACCGGCACGTCCGGATAGATACCGGAAGCCGACCAGGAAGCTCGCAGCTGCGAAGGAACAAGGTCGTGGAAGGTCTGGGTGCTGCTCATTGGAAGCTCCAGGGGCTTGTGACGACGGCGCAACCGGGTTCTCGGCTCAGCACGGTGGCGATCTGCTCCTCGGCGGCGAGCTCGGCGAGGTCGGCGCGTGCTACCGCGCAAGGCACCCCGGCATGGCCGAGCAGGGCGGCCCAGTGGGCGGCGGGTCGAGTAGCCAGCACCCGACGGACCTGGTCCAGCAGGGTCCCCGCGGTCATGTCGAATGGGTCGACCCCCAACGCCTCATACAGCCGCCGCACTGAGGTCGCGGTGAACGCGGACATCGCCAAGACACCGTCGGGGGTGCTGAACGTGGCGTCCAGCGGGTCCGCGCCACGGCCGCGTATCCGGCGTGGCGCGCGCAGCTCGTCATCTAGCAACACCGCTGATGCCGACAACAGGGATGTACCCACGATCTGGCCTTGGCCGCCGCGGTGTGTGGCGATCAACCCAGCCAGTACGGCCTCGGTGGCCAGCAGACCGCCGAGCAAATCCAGCAACGTCATCAGCGACGCACCCGGTCGGCCGGCGCAGGCCACGTCGGCGACACCGGAGTAGGCCTGCGCCATGAAATCGGTGCCCAGTGGCGGGTTGCTGCCCAGCGCGTCGCCCCAACCCGACAGGTAGGCATAGACCAGCCGGGGGTTCACCGAGGTCAGATCCGCGCTGTCCAAGCCGAGCGCGGCGGCTTTGCCGGGGGCCCAATTGTGCATGAACACATCGGCCCGCTCGACCAACTCGCGTAGCGCGGCGCGTCCGCTGATCGACTTGATATCGATCTCGCGGATGTCCTTACCTCGGTTGAGCGCGACGAAACGCGCCGAGCAGGTCCCAGCCATCGGCGGCATGCCCCGCAGCGGGTCCCCGCCTGGTGGCTCGATCCGGATCACCGTCGCGCCGAGCATGGACAATAGCTGGCCGGCGAGAGGACCCTGTACGCGACGGCAGGACTCGACCACGCACAGCCCGGTCAGCGACAGGCAATCCGGTGATCCCCAGGTGCGGGACCGGTCAATGATCTGTCCGGACCTGGGCGGATGATTCACCGGGGTAAGCGTCCAGGGCGGTTTGCGTAGGTCCGGATCGTTCCTGCACTCGCTGAGGAACCGTACCCGGCAGATGCTCATTCCGGTACACCGCGCGACGTGGTCGATCCGGGCGAACTCTGTTTTGCCTGCGGCCTCGTGCAGGCCGCTTGCCAGCGGCGACACCGCTCGGGCATACCGGCAGCAGGAACGGTAGCCAGCTCGCGCTCACCTGGCGTGGGTCCGCGCCCAGGGCCGCCCAGAACTCTCGCCACGGCTCCGCGTGTAGGGCCTCGACCTCGAACCTCACCCCGTCGGCCGAGATGAACGGTGGACACCCATGCTCATCGAACGGGATCGGGGCGATGGTTTCCGGATCCTCCGCCGCGGTCGCGCCCGCCAGATATTGGCCGACCATCAGTAGGGCGACCTGCGCAACGCTAAGTTCGGCCCGCCTGACCGGCACGCCGCGAAGCTGCCCGAGCAGCACCGCAACACGCCCTGCACTGCCACGATCGCGCCGGAAACGATGGCGAAGTCCACACCGAGCCGCCGCGGTCCACCGTTGGCCCGGCCGTGGACGGCCATCAGCCCGCATCGAGCCTGCACAAGGGTCTCGGAGAACACCCCATGGCCGAGTCCGCCCCATCCCGACAGCTGACAACGCGCGTTCAGCGCATCGCCGAAGACGCTCGCCCGCATATCCGCGTTCAGCGGCAACACCAGGCCACCATCCGCTGGCGCTGCCCCGAGCGATTTCAGGTGCCCCACCATGACTCGCTCCGCCCTGTGGAGACCACTGCGAGCATTGAGGCCCCCGCTGGTGAAAGACAGACCCGCCAGCGGTAGCGGTGGCTTTCCACCGGGGGCTAGCGTCCGGTTGGTTTGGGTTTCGATCACCGATGTTCGGTCCCGCGTGTCCACATCGATGTCTCCTGGTTGTCGATGTTCTCGTGCCGCCACAGATCGTCTTCGACCGCGACGTATCACTCATCCGAGTTCGAGTATTTCACCCAATTGCCAGAATTTGGATACGGCCCGAGAGTATCGATAAGCGAAAATGTGACCTAGGTCACATTAAATAACCTTTCGTGTTGACTTGCGCCACGGTAGTGTCATGCCATGGCAGCGCGAGCCGACGATGCCGCGCTGGTCTGCGCCGGACGGATCTGGCTGCTCGCTACCTGAATACGACCGTGCTCCCGCAGCTGGACGAGTACTTCGGTGAGCTGAATTTGCCCTTGTCACGCCCGACGACATCCTCGTGATTGAGCGCGAACTCTTAGCGAGGCCGGTACACCCTGGAACGGTGACTGGTGTCCAGCACGATGACGAGGTGTTGTCTCGTTGATCTCATAGAGAACCCGCCAACTCCGGGCAAGCCGAGCGCTGTAGATGCCGGCGAGTTCCTCGCCGCACCGCCTCGGTGCCGTACACAACGTCACCCGGCGCGGACACCCTCTCGTGCCTCGGCAAGAGCACGCAGGTCGTAGGGTCCGCCTTGATCTCAGCGGTTTCGCGTAGCGCGAGGTAGATCTCAATCGCTCGCTACTGGCTGGTGCACCCTTCGATGATCTTCTTCGGTGGCAATGCGAAGATTGGCTTCCAGCTCGGGCGAAAGCCCCAAGGTCATAGCAGGGCCGTTACGATAGCAAGAAGCACCATCTTGGTAGCTATCGCCGAGCTACATGTTCCGCTCAGCCGAGAGCGCGCAGCCAGCGGTACCAGTCGTCCAGGCCGACGCCGGTAGTGGCGGAGATCTGGAGCACCTGGGCGCCGGTGTTGATCCGCCCCACAGCCGTTTGCCAGCGGGTGACGTCGAAGACCAGGTACGGCAACAGATCGATCTTGTTGAGCAGTACCAAGTCAGCGCTGGCGAACATGTGTGGGTACTTGACCGGCTTGTCCTCGCCTTCGGTGGTTGAAGCAATGACGACCTTGGCGGCCTCGCCCAGGTCGAACAGCGCTGGGCAGACCAGGTTGCCGACGTTCTCGACAAACAACAGCGAGCCCGGCTGCGGATCGAGCGTGTCGAGCCCATGGCGCACCATCTCAGCGTCCAGATGGCAGCCGGCTCCGGTGTTGATCTGGACCACCCTGGCGCCGGCCGCCGTGATCCGGTCGGCGTCCAGGAGCGTCTCCTGGTCTCCTTCCAGCACCGCGACGGGCAGCGTGCCGGCCAGGTCGGCCAGGGTGCGTTCCAGCAGGGTGGTCTTGCCGGCGCCGGGGGAGCTCATCAGGTTGATCGCGCGGATGCGCCGGTCGGCTAGCCAGCGACGGTTCTCCGCCGCCAGGTTGTCGTTCTTGGCCAGTATCTGCTGTTCCAGCAGGACGGTGTGGCCGCGCGGCCGCTCATCGTGCGAGTGCTCGTGGGGGTGGCCGTGGTCATGGTCGTGCGAGTGGTCATGGTCATGGTCGTGCGAGTGGTCGTGTGAATGCCCATGTCCATGCTCGTGCGAGTGGGGATGATGGTGATCGTGGCGGTGAGCCGGGTCGGTCACCCGGACCCCGCCGCCGGAGCACCCGCAGGTCGCGCACATCGCTAGACCACCTCTACCTCTCGAATCCGCAGTTCACGTCCACCCAACACGGTGACCTCCGCGCTACCGCAGGCGCACAACACCAGGAAGTCGGTGGTGTCGAACTCCGCCGAACAGCTCTGGCACTGACCCCGCCCTGGCATGCGGACGATGTCCAGGCTAGCGCCCTCCAACGTGGTGCCGGCGCAGGCCAGTTCGAAGCAGAACCGCAGGGCGTCCGGCACCACTCCGGACAGCTCGCCGACTTCGACACACACGCGTCGAATCGGCGCGCCGGGTAGTTTCTCGGTTACTGCCGCGACAATGCTCTCAGTGATCGCCAGCTCGTGCATCAGCAGATACGCGGCAGCGGGTCACCGACCAGCATGTCCACGATCCGCGTTCCACCGAACCCGGTACGCAGCAGCACCAGCCCCGGTGGATCGTCGCCCACCCGCCCGATCACCGCCGCGCCAGCGCCCAGCTCGTGCGCATGCAGCGCGGCCAACGCCGCGTCCACCTGCTCGGCCGGGATGAAAGCGACCAGCCGGCCTTCGCAGGCCACGTACAGCGGGTCGATGCCGAGCAGCTCGCTGGCGCCACGCACTTCGTCACGGACTGGTACGGCGTTTTCGTCGACCAC
Organism: Pseudonocardia sp.; assembly: GCA_019244295.1. GTDB lineage: Bacteria > Actinomycetota > Actinomycetes > Mycobacteriales > Pseudonocardiaceae > Pseudonocardia. The sequence goes on along the minus strand of JAFASX010000047.1, from coordinate 6,687 downwards.
CACGGCAACCTGGGAAGCTACCGCCACCTCGTTGAGGATGGTGGCAACGCCGCCTCGGGTGGCGTCGCGCAGCATCCGGGTGTTCGGCGCGGCGGTCAGCAGCGCGGCGGTCAGCTCGTGCAGCGGCGCGGTGTCCGAGCGGACATCCGCTTCGATGTCCAACTCGCCTCTGGCCAGCATCACGGTTATCCCGTGGTCGCCGATCGGCCCGGAGACCACGACCGCGTCACCGGGCCGCGCGGCGGCTGGACTCAGCGAGACCGGCCGCTCCAGCAGTCCCACTCCAGCGGTGTTGATGTAGCAACCGTCGCCTTTGCCCCGCTGCACGACCTTGGTGTCGCCGGTGACGATGTGCACCCCAGCGCGCTGAGCGGCCGACGCCATGGACGCCACGATCCGGCGCAGGTCCTCGGTCGGGAAGCCTTCTTCCAGGATGAATCCAGCCGATAGCGACAGCGGGCGGGCACCCGCCATCGCCAGGTCGTTCACCGTGCCGTTCACCGCCAGCTCGCCGATATCACCACCGGGGAAGAACAGCGGTGACACGACATAGGAGTCGGTGGTGAACGCCAGCCGGGTGTCCCCGAGGCTCAGCACCGCCGCGTCAGCGAGCTGCTCCAGCTCCGGGTTGCGGAACGCCTCCAGGAAGATCGCGTTGATCAGGTTGTGGGTGGCCTTGCCTCCGGCGCCGTGTGCCAGGGTGATCCTCGGTTCCTTGACCCTGGGCTTGCGGGCTCGTGCGCGCTTGATGCGCTCAAGCACCTGCTCTTCACGGGTCAGGTGCTCTGCCCCAGCATGCGCCACGACCGCTTCCTCGGCCCAGTTGGCGCGAGTCGGGATGGAAGCGCCGAGATCCTGGGTGGTCATGCGTGGGTGGCCTCCTTGACCCGTTCTCTAGTGAACCGGCCGAAGTTGTAGTAAGCCGCACAGGCACCTTCGCTGGACACCATGCAGGTACCGATCGGGGTCTCCGGGGTGCATGCGGTGCCAAATACCTTACACTCCCACGGCTTGAGCACGCCTTTGAGTACCTCGCCGCACTGGCAGGCCTTCGGGTCGGCCACTCGCACGCCGGGCACGGAGAAGATCCGTTCGGCGTCATACTTCGCATAGGTGTCGCGCACCTGCAGCGCGGACTGCGCGATAAAACCCAACCCCCGCCATTCGAAGTACGGCCGCAGCTGCATGGTCTGGCCGATCACGCGCAGCGCCTTGGCGTTTCCGTTCCACGGCACCACTCGGGAGTACTGGTTCTCCACTTCCGATCGGCCCTCGCGCAGCTGGGTGAGCAGTATGAACACCGACTGCAGGATGTCCAGCGGCTCGAACCCGGCGCACACCAGTGGTTTGCCGTGCTCGCGGGCGATGAACTCGTACGGCCGGCAACCGATCACCGTCGACACGTGACCCGGGCCGAGGAACCCATCCAGGCGCAGGTCGGGGGAGTCCAGGATGGCCTTGATCGCCGGGATGATCGTCACGTGGTTGCAGAAGATGGAGAAGTTATCCAGCCCCTCGGCGGCCGCGCGCAGCACGGTCATCGCGGTGGACGGCGCGGTGGTCTCGAACCCGATCGCCATGAACACCACGTGCTTGTCCGGGTTCGCCCTGGCGATCTTGAGCGAGTCCAGTGGGGAGTACACCATCCGGATGTCCGCGCCGCCCGCGTTGGCGTCATAGAACGAGCCGCGCCCGCCGGGCACCCGCATCATGTCGCCGAACGTCGTCATGATCACATCGGGCCGCTCGGCGATGGCGATGGCGTCGTCCAGCCGGCCCATCGGGATCACACAGACCGGGCAGCCCGGCCCGTGCACCAGCGAGACCGTCTCGGGCAGGTAGTCCTCCAGCCCGTGCTTGTAGATGGTGTGCGTATGCCCGCCGCAGACTTCCATGAACTTGTAGTGCCGGCCGGGCTCGCACAGCTCCGCGATCCGGGCGGACAGTACTCGGGCTTTCTCGGCGTCCCGAAACTCATCAACGAACTTCATCGCCGGCTACCATTCTGCGAAATCGGTGCGGAACTGACCTGCTCAGGTTGTCGTTCTCGCTCCGATTCAGCGAGATCCGATTGGGCGAGCGCGATCAATTCATCCGTATAGGCCTGGCCCATTCCTTCGAGCATCCGGAGGGCATGGGTCGCTTCTTCTTCATCGATCTTGGAGAGCGCGAAGCCGACATGAATGAGAATCCAGTCACCGGCCTTGAGCTCTTCGTCTTCCTCTGTGAGCAGCCCGATGTTCACCGCGCGTTTCACTCCGGCCACGCTGACCATAGCGAAATCCTCGCGGTCGGTCATGATCTCGACGATCTCACCAGGGATACCGAGACACATGGTTCACCTTCCGGTGGGTTGAGTACTGCCGAGGAGCTCGGCCACAACATTGTGTACAACTTGGACCGCGCGTGGCACGGCGGCGGCCACCGGCTCGGACAGCCCGATTCCGTCCGCGGTGCTGGCGGGCTCACAGCCGATCACCAACACCCGGCGCAATCCGGCGGTGGGCTCCAGTCCGCTCGCCGTGGCAAGCGAAGCCAGCAGCGACAGTACCGCGTCCGGGGTCATCCCGTGCGCGTCCGGCACCCCGACTGGCTCGGCGGACGCTGCTGCCAGGTCGTGCTCCAGCAGGTGCAGCTTGCCAGGCTGACCTTCGGGCGGGATCGCGTCGACCAGCACTAGGAAGGTATAGCCATTTAGCAGCTGGTATGCCAGGTGCATGCCCCTGATGCCGATATCAACCACCTCGACGCCGTCCGGCAGCGGCGGCGCGCCCTCGGCGGTGAGGTGCCGGATGACTTCCACTCCGAACCCGTCGTCGGACATCAACATGTTGCCGATTCCCGCGACAAGCACTCGTGAGTGGCGAGTGTTGCTATCGCCATACTCGTCACTCACGCGAGTACCTCAATCTCGTCGGGGCGGAAGTAGCGGTACCGGCCGTGTGAGGCCTGGAACTCGGACGCCGGATCGTCGGTCAGGACGACCGCCAGGTGCACGTCGCCGTCAACATCGTTGAAGACAGCGGAAACGACGGCCGGCCGCCCGACGAGGAAGATGTCTTGCGCGTCGGCCCGGCCAGTGGGCCGCAGGATCACCCGGGTGCCCTTGGCGACCGTGTGTTCGCCGATCCGTACCGAATCGGTCTCCGGGTCGACTGATGCGTCCTGGCCCGGGTCCCACCACGGCTTGCCGCCGGTTTCGTCGGAGATTGTCGGCACGTTGTCGCGCACCTGGTCGAAGGTCGGCACCCCGCCCATTGAGCGGATCACCCCGTGCAGCCGCTCGAAGATCTCCGGCGGCATGGAGTCGATCGCGTCCACAACCGCTGCCGCTCGAGGGTCGGTGGCCCTGGCCTCGCGTTTCTCGGCGTCGGTCAAGGCGAGCGTGCGCAGGCTGAGGATCTCGTCGTTCTCGGTGCCGTCGTAGAGCTCGTTGGGGCTTTCCGGTGCGATCTCCGGGAAATCAGACAGGATGATCGGCGAGGACAGCACCACCCGAGGATGGTCGGGTGAACCGGCCAACACCGGCCAGGTGTGCTCATTGACGCAGGCCTCCGCCGCGGGGCGAGCCCACTCCGGTGGGTCGGCGGTGGACAAGAACTCGCCAGCGGAGAGCACCAGAATGGTGTGCGCGGCAATCAGCGAGTGACGCAGCGCTTCCTCGCGCCCGCTGCCGGCGGACGGTTCGGGGCCGGTGTTCCCCGTGTTCTCTACCCGCACCCGAAGCTTGAGCGCGCCATACGGGCCGGGCACCGCCTCGGTGCCGACGGTGATCCGCGCTGACACCGGCCAGCTGGTGCGAACCAGCCGCCCCACCGGGCGGTCGTCCTCGGTGATCGGCTCCTCGGTGCGCTCGCCCGCCAGCTCCACCGGGATCACCCGCTTACCGTCAGCGAGCTCGATCAGTTCCCCCAGCGGCAGGTCGGCGTCGATGACCTCGGGCAGACCTTCGTCCCACGGCAGGTGCAGCTGTTCACCCACGGTCAGCTCGTCGGTGTCGACGAACTGGTCGCCGTCCAGTCGCTGCACCTCCCGGCGGCGTAGCCGCAGGAAGCGCAGCCGCACGTGCAGTACGGCATCGGGTGCCGGTTCCAGCAGACACTCGGTGTTTGAGTACCAGTTCTCGGTGGCTCGCTGCGCCCAGTCACGCGGGGTGAGCACGCCGAACTGCCAGCGCAGCTGGTTCTTCTGCGCTGAGGCTCGGTACGGATAGAGCACATAGCCCTCGAACAGCACCGCGTCGGCGACCTTGCCAACATCGTCGAGGGCTTGGGCGAACGAGCTACTCACGGTGTGCTCCCGGCCCGTTTAAGCAATTCTTCAAAGGTGTCATCCCAATTCATCAAACCACGTTCGGTGCGGTAGCGCTGCAGCGCGGCGAGGGACTCCGGCCGCAGTCGCAGCCATGTCTGGTTCGGGAAGTGCTCATCCATCAGCGCACGCCAGGTGCTGACCGGTAGCCCGTGGCTCACCTCGAGATGCCACGGCACCAGCTGCACCTGTAGCCCGGCTTCGCCCTGGTAGAAGGCCGTTCCCGAAAACAGCAACAACAGCGGGATAATGCCGTCGTCCAGGCCGTGGAAGTACTTGGCGGTCGCTATCTCGATGTCCGCGGTAAGCGGCACCGACAACGGCACTTCGATGTGGTCGGTGAAGCAGGGCACCATCACGCTGGTCATCGCGAGCTGCATCGGTTTGAGTGTCTCGCCCCACCGCGAGGTGTCGCCGAACACCTCGATCAGCCGGGTCGCCTCGTTGCCGCTGTAGCGCCGACGATGCGGTTCGATACGGATTTGACAGCGCAGCCCGATCGTATGGATGCGAACGCCGGTGGCTTCGTCGATCCGCAGCATCAGCTCCAGGCTAGGGCTCGCCGCATACGGCTCGGGGCGAGCACCGGTGCAGGAGAAAGACAGCTCCGGCATCGCTTAGGCCTTTCCAGGAGAGCTAGGCAGGTCACGGGCCTTGGCCGCGAGTTCGGCGAAGAAGGCGTTGATCCGCTCCCACGCCTCGGTACCGCCGTCAAAGCCCTTCCAGTACGTCCGCACTAGCCCGACCAGCTCGTAGCAGGCATCGATCGGCACCAGCACGCACTCGGTACGGTCGCCGACCTTGCGCAGCAGCAGCGCCTCAACATCGAACTCCATTTCGGCGGCCAGCGCCGAAGCACCGATACCGGCTTGCCAGGAATCCATTGGCAACAGGCTTTCGGTGGCCCCGGCCGGACTCGGGTAGAACGCCAGCGGACGCTCCAGATCGGAATTGTGGAAGAAGAACGCCATCCGCACCGGGATCTGCAGCTCGTCCCACTGTGCCTCGGACATGCTGAAGTTCGGGTCGCGCAGATAGCGGTCAGGAACCGTCCGATAACGCCCCCGCGCCGCGCCACGCTCGACGAACAACAGCGCGCACGGTCGGCAGGCGCACATCAACGAGCGTTTCTCCAGGTGCACGACATGCGAGTGCTGATCGGGATCGATCGGCTTCGTGCACATCTCACAACGCTCATGCTCCGGCTCGGCCGATGGGGTCGAGACCTTGGGCTGGGCCAGCCGACGCAGTGCGCGGGTCATGACGCCGCCCCAACCGGCGGGCGGGGAATCGCCATCCGCCATCCACCCGCGCGCTGCACCAGCGGCAATGGCTCGAGGTGACGCGCTGAGCCGTCCACGGCTCGGCCGGCCCGCCGGACGTCGTAAACCGCCGAACAGCCCGCGCAGGTCAGCTCGTTACCAGCCAGCACAGCGCTGGCCAACGACGCTTGACAGCTCGGGCACTGGTCCTTGTAGACGACCAGATCGTTGGCGTCCGCGTCGTGAGCGCCGGCCGGGCGCGCCAGCAGCACCGCGAACCCGGCCACCTCGTGGCGGGTGTACTCACCACGCCGCAGCTCCGGCAGATCCAGCACCACCCAGCTGACCGGCATCTCCGGTTCCGGCGGCCGGGGGCCGATCTGCAGCAAGGGTAGTTCCTGTGCCGAGGGCGCGTCCTTTTTGGCCAGACCCTCGACGTCGACCCGGACTATCTCCGGGCACATTTCCTCGATAGCCTTCTCAATTGCCGTGGTCACAGTGACCGCCGACGAAGGACAGCCATCGCAGCTGCCCTTCAGCGCTAGCCGTACCACCGGTCCCTCGGCCTCGGCTTCCACGCCGAGCAACTCGACGTCGCCAGCATGAGAGCCGAGGTAAGGCCGCACTGACTCCAGGGCGCGGGTCACCCTGGACACGGTGTCCTCCGGATGTAGGTCGTGCAATACCAACAGGCTGGCGACCAGGTCGTCGGCCACCAGCTCAGCGAGCATGTGGTGACCTGGTTCCCCGCCGCCAGCCATGAGCGCGACGATGCGTTCCAAGCCGGCTCCGTACATTCCCATCAACAGCCGAGCCAGCTCCTCGGCGGCCTGCCCCACCGAGGAGTCGGGATGCCCCGAGAGGCCGGACAGCAGCTCCTCGATCTGCTGTCCAGCCTCCCGAGGGTCGGTCTCGGCCGCGTGAGCTGTCGTGGCCGGTTGTGCCGTGACTTCCTCCACCGTGCTATCTCAGCCGAGGTTGAGCATGGCGGGTGAGGTGGTTTTGTTGAGTGTTTTGCCGTTGCCGAGGTACATGTGGACTCCGCAGGGTAGGCAGGGGTCGAAGCTGCGGACGGCGCGCATGATGTCGATGCCTTTGAAGTTGTCGGGTGGGT
>JAFASX010000013.1 GCA_019244295.1 Pseudonocardia sp. | reverse complement strand
ACCCACCCGACAACTTCAAAGGCATCGACATCATGCGCGCCGTCCGCAGCTTCGACCCCTGCCTACCCTGCGGAGTCCACATGTACCTCGGCAACGGCAAAACACTCAACAAAACCACCTCACCCGCCATGCTCAACCTCGGCTGAGCCGCGTCGCTGCTGGCAAATAATCCGATCCAACTCAGCTCACTGATCACGAAAGGAATCTTTCCATGACTCGTCTGCTGTTCGGCGTTGTGCTAGTGGCGGTTGCGGCGCTCATCATCGAGTCGATGCCGGAGATACAACGGTATTTTGAGCTCGGCGAAATGTAGATGGCGCACTACAAGATCGTGGCGGACCAGTCGACGCTGTCCGCTGAGGCCAAGTCGAGCCTGCATCCGATCCATGCCGAAGCCCGCCACGTCGCTGGCTGGGTGGAAGCTGTGATCGCTGATGGATCCCTGAACGCAGCTGAACCGGCCAACGCCCGGATCGAGTTGGCTATCGATGCGCTGCGCGCCGACAATGCATTGGTGAATCGGGAGATCCAGAAACGGCTCGACAGCCGGCGTTACCCCACGGTAGTGGCCGAGATTCACAAAGTCAGCGCGGGTTCTGGTGACCGGTATGAGTGGCATGGCGATCTTACGTTGCGCCATGTGACAAAGCCGGTCACCGGCTGGGCACAACTGGTGTCGAGCACCGATAGCTCACTAAGGGTCACCGGTGGGCTGACCCTTGACATACGTGATTTCGGGCTCGATCCACCAAAGCTGCTGGGGATGCGGGTCTATCCAGAGGTTACCGTGTCGGTACAGGTCGCGGCGACTACTTAACATTGAGGATACTTCCTGAGGAGTTGGTTTTGATGGGCATGTTGGCGTCTTTCCTGTTCGGCTACTGGATGGGCACACGGGCCGGAAAGGAGGGATTGCGCAAGCTCCGCGACGCCGCGGTAACAGTGATGCAATCCGATGAGTTCCGGACTACCGCGGCCGGAGTAGCCGGCATGGCTCGCGGTGTGATGCTGCAGGGCATGGAAACCGTCTTCGGGGCCGAGGAGACAACCAGACCGCGCGCCGCGTGATCTGGCCTGACCACCCAGGCAACTTCTTCGCAGCCCTCTGAGGAATTGTCTGGAACAGCCGATCCGCTGGCAGCGGCTCGGCTGTTCCGGGTGGCAGCCACTTTGCTAACGGCGCTCACCCGCCGGGGCCCGCGGATAACCCAGCCCCAGGGCGTAGCGCACCACTGGCGGCTAGACCGGCCGTTAGGAACGATCCTTGTTGGTGTGCTCGACGACGTCGGCGGGAAGCTGGCCGGTCACCACCTGCTCGACGGTGGTCAGCTCCAAGATCGAGCGCAGGCTAGCCCGCACCGCGACCCAGACGTCTCGCAGATGCTGGGCCGCGCCGTCGTAGGCAACGTTCTCCGATCGCTGACCTCGGATGAGCGCCAGCGGGTTCTTTTCTGGCCGAGATCTGCACGTCGCCATCTTGGCCCGCATCCGAGCATGTCGCGCGTCACTCTTTTGTTGACTAAATCGCCTAACAAAGTCCAAGATGGTCCCCGTGCGTGCCAATGACGTGGGGAAACGGGTCCGACCCGTGCTGGTCCGCCGGCTCCATGTCGATCTCATGCGCATCTTCGCTGACTGCAGTCACACCGGGCGCTAGTTCTCCAAGCCCGTCCCGCGCCGACGCTTCAGAGCGGGCGCTCCAGTCGTGAAGGTTAAGCTCGTCATGCACATCGATCTTCCTCTCGCTGTCGCGGGACTATCCGTGGGGCTCATCGTCGGACTGACCGGCATGGGCGGTGGAGCGCTGCTCACTCCGCTGCTGGTGCTGTTCTTCCGGGTGGCGCCGTTGGCCGCGATCTCCAGCGACCTGCTGACCTCATTGGTGATGAAACCGCTCGGCGCGATGGTCCATGTGCGCCAGCGCACCGTGCACTGGCGGCTTGCTGTGTGGCTCATCGCGGGCTCGGTGCCATCGGCATTCGCCGGCGCCATGGTCATCGGAGCCATCGGCCACGCCAGCGGGGTTCAGGGCAATCTCAAACTGATCATCGGCGGCACATTGTGCGCTTCGGTCGCCATGATGGTGCTGCGGCAAGCGCTCGAGCTGCGTCAGCGCCGACGGGACGCTCTGATGGGCCGACCGGGAGATCTCGAACCGCCATTTGAGGTGCGACCACTACATACGGTAGCGATTGGCATCATCGGCGGGTTCGCGGTCGGTATGACCTCGGTCGGCGCCGGTTCGCTGATCATCGCGCTCCTATTGATCGTCTATCCGGGGCTGCGCCCGGCTGCGCTGGTCGGCACCGACATCGTGCAGGCCATCCCGCTGGTCGCCGCCGCGACGCTGGGGCATCTGCTCTTCGGCGACGTCCAGCTCGCCCTGACCACCTCGTTGCTGCTCGGTGCCCTACCCGGGGTGTACCTGGGCGCCAGGCTTTCCGCGCAAGGCCCAGCGGCGCTGATCCGACCGGTGCTGACCGGCGTGCTACTGGCGTCAGCGCTCGCGTTGCTCGGGGCAAGCACATTGCTCGTAGCTACCGCGGCGACGGTCAGCGTCATAGCGGTGGCCGCGCTCGGGACGTGGCGTCATGTCATTTCCTCGACGATCCCTCCAGTGCCCGAGATTGGCACAGTCGGGTGACCCACGAGTGGCTGTGGGGTGAGCAACACGCCTACATCCCCATAGATGCTTGACACCATGACCCATCCGAGTGTCCACTTGTGAGGTAGCACCTCGTTCGGTGAGGCGTCTGCGCGGACATAGGCCACTGACCTCGTGGTGTCGAGAGACGCCCCCGGGTCAGGACAGGTTTCCCCGGCTTAAGGGGTGACCCGAAGTGGCTTCCGGCCCGAAATCCGGGTAGGGATCACGCCGCGCAGTGCCAAAGCTTTGACGAGGGGGTGCCCGAGCCCTGCCGCGTCGGTGGTCGTTCAGGGCGCTCACGCTGCCTACATACCTGGCGACACTCGTGTGTGCCCAGCGGCGAGGAGGTGCGTGATGGATTCCAGCGACAGGCGAAGTCCCGACGATCCCTACGTGGGCAACCAGCCTCGGGTTGCTCGTGTCCTCGCGCCGACCGGCCATACCTTATTTCTGGGCTGACCGCCCGCCCACCTGCCGGGCGTGGCGCGTCGGCGGCGCACGTCTGACGGGATGACTGTGTCTGCTCGCGCTCTGGCCATCAGCCCAGCGCTGACACTGATGACGACAACTTCGACTTTCGACGGCTGGGATGATCTCGGCCGTCAGCGACGACGGCTTTAGCGGCCCTACTTACCTGCGCCCAGGCTCGGGTACTCCCCCTCGCAGGGCTGGTGAAGGGATGATCTCGATGACCTCGAACACGCGGGGCACTCACAGCGGCGGCCCCAGCGGACCGGCCACGACACAAACCGCGGCATCGACCAGACACGCTACCTCGACCAGAAATCCCGCCGCTGTGGGCTCGGCCACCCTTGGCGCTGTGGGCTCGCCGGCCCACAGCGCGGTGTTGGACGAGGCGCACCTCGGCGACATCCAGGGCGCGATGGGCACCATCCGTGTGGACGACTCCGAGGAGCGCACGAGCCTGTCATGGCGGCTGAAGACGCTGTTGGCGATCGTCGGTCCAGGCCTGATCGTGATGGTCGGAGACAACGACGCCGGCGCATTCAGCACATACACCCAAGCCGGGCAGAACTACGGCACCCGGCTGCTGTGGACGTTGCTGCTGCTGGTGCCGGTGTTGTATGTCAACCAGGAGATGGTGCTGCGCCTGGGCGCGGTGACCGGGGTCGGGCACGCCCGGCTGATCCTGGAGAGGTTCGGGCGGTTCTGGGGCGCGTTCAGTGTGATCGACCTCTTCTTGCTCAACGCGCTGACCATCGTCACCGAGTTCATCGGAATCAGCCTCGGCTTAACTTACCTGGGGTTGCCCACCGTGCCGGGGGTCTTGATCGCGGCCATCGTCGTGGTGGCGGCCGCGTCAACCGGGAGCTTCCGCCGGTTCGAGCAGGTGTGCCTGGTCCTCGTGGTGGGCTCCCTGCTGCTGGTGCCGATCGTCATCATGGCGCATCCACCCCTCGGCCAAATCGCGCATGACTCCGTGCTGCCTGGGCTGCCGAGTGGCTCGGAGCTGTCCACGGTGATGCTGCTGATCATCGCCATCGTCGGGACCACGGTGGCGCCGTGGCAGCTGTTCTTCCAGCAGTCTTACGTCATCGACAAGCGGATCACGCCACGGTTCATCAGCTACGAGAAGGCGGATCTGTGGATCGGGATCGTCATCGTGGTGGTGGGAGCAGCGGCCATGATGGCGTTCTGCGCGGCCGCGTTCGCTGGAACCCCCGCGTTCGGGCAGTTCAGTGATGCCAGTGGAGTAGCAGCCGGGCTGGACAAATACGTGTCGAAGTGGGCGGGATGGCTGTTCGCGCTGGCCCTGATCGACGCCTCGATCATCGGCGCGGCGGCGGTGTCACTGTCGACCGCCTACGCCATCGGTGACGTCTTGGGGTTGCGGCACTCGCTGCACCGTCGCCCGAAAGAAGCGAAAGGCTTCTACCTGGTGTTTATGGCGCTGCTCGTCGGCTCGGCGGTCATCGTGATCATTCCGGGCAGTCCGCTCGGGCTGCTCACCGAGGGCGTGCAGACTCTGGCCGGGGTGCTGTTGCCGTCAGCGACGGTGTTCCTGCTGCTGCTGTGCAACGATCGTCAGGTCCTCGGCCCCTGGGTGAACAGCGTCGGGCTGAACATCTTCACCAGCGCGGTCATCGCGGTATTGGTGCTGCTGTCCATCGTGCTTACCGCCGCAGTGGTTTTTCCCGACATTACCAGCTCAGCGATCTTGATCATCCTCGGGGTAGGCACCGCCTTGTCGGCCGCGGCGGGATTGTTCCTGGGCATCCGTCATTGGCTGCGGCCTCACAACAGTGAGCAAACCGAGACCCCGCCGATAGATCGAGAGGCGCGAGTCAACTGGCGGATGCCTCCATTAGCCCTGCTCACTCGGCCGACGCTCAGCGTTGGCCGCCGTCTCGGGCTGACCGTACTGCGCGGCTACCTCGTTATCGCCGCAGGCATGGTGGTCGTTCGGATCGTGCAACTCGCCCTCGCCCACCACTAACCTCACCACTAGCCCAGCTGACCGGTTAGGGCGAAGCATCTCGCCCCAACCACCCCGAACAAACCCAGCGATGACCTGGAAGGAACCCGGTCATGAGCACCACATCCCCGCAGCCGCCCACCAGCGGCACCACACCGAACGTCAGCCCGACCGCGACCGAGATCAGGCCGAGGCTGTCGCTGTCGCGGCTCCTGACTCGCCCGATCGGCACGAAAGAGCAGAAACTGGGCCAACTGTCCGATGTGATCGTCCGCCTGCGTGGCGACAATTACCCGCTGGTCACCGGCCTGGTTGCCAACGTGGGCGGGCGGCGGGTCTTCGTGCCCGCCGGCGAAGTCGCCGACTGGACCGGCGACCAGGTGGTACTTTCCAGCGCCCGGCTCGACCTGCGGTTGTTCGAACGACGCGACGGCGAGGTGCTGCTGCGCAAGGATATCCTCGGGCACCGCCTCATCGACATCCCGCGCGCCCGGCTCGTCCATGCCTACGATCTCGAACTCGCGCAGACACCCGACGGGTGGGTGCTGAACGGGGTCGACACCCACAAAACCTCCTGGTGGCGCCGGTTGATCGAGATGGTCCCCTCCACCCACGAGCTGCACGGCGATCAGCAGGACGAACCCGGTGAGGATGGCCCCAGCGCGGCGGACCGCAAGGGATGCCGGGACTGGAAGGCGTTCGAGGCGCTCATCGGGCACGAGCCGACCGTTTTGCTGCGCGGCCGAAGCGGCCGCCTGCGCCGCTTGAAGCCCGCGCAGATCGCTGACCTACTCGAAGACGCCTCGAGCGAGGAGCAAACCGAGCTGCTCGCGCACGTGCACGCCGACCCCGAGCTGGAGGCTGATGTGTTCGAGGAGCTCGACGAAGACCGCCAGTCGCGGCTGCTGCGCGGCCTGCCTGATAAGGACATCGCCTCGGTGCTGGCCCGGATGCGCGCCGACGACGCGGCGGACGCCATCACCGATCTGCCGCAGGAGCGCCGCAAGCCGGTCTTGGAGCTGCTCCCGCCTGGGCAGCGCACTAAGGTCACCGCGTTGCTCGCCTACAACCCCACCAGCGCCGGCGGGCTGATGGGGCTGGATTTCCTCGCGCTGCCCCGCGACACCACAGCGGCCGAGGCGCTCGAGCGGGTCCGCACCGCCCGTAAGCTGCAGCCAGAAGCGTTGACCACGGTGTTCAGCCTCAACCCACAGGGCAAGCTACGCGGCGCGGCCAGCCTGGTCGCGCTCATCCAGGCCGACTCCGCGGCCACGCTGCGCCAGATCGCCGAATCCGACCCGGTACGGGTGTACCCGGAAGCCGACCTGATCGACATCACACTGCTGGTCACCGACTACAACTTGCTCAACCTGCCGGTTGTCGATCCCGAGGACCATCTGCTCGGCGTCATCACGGTCGACGACGTGCTGGAGTCGTCCGTGCCACGTAACTGGCGCCGCCGGGAACCCGCGCGCCACCCTGACGCCGCCGACGAAACGGAGGAAGGGACCAACTCCCACCACGACCAGCCAGCGGCGGCTGCCCCGTAAATGGCGGCTGCCCCGGTTAGCCGGCATATGGTGCGCGCATGACTACCGAGCACGCCGACGAGCTCGTCCACCTGCGGCTCGCGGACGGGGTTGCCAGCATCACGCTGGACTCTCCGCGCAATCGCAACGCGCTGTCCGCCCAACTGCGCCGCGAGCTGCTCGCGCATTTGGACACCGCGATCGCCGAACAGGACGCCCGAGCGATCGTGCTCACCCACACCGGACCGGTGTTCTGCGCGGGGATAGACCTCAAGGAGTCCCGGGGCGCCAGGGCGGACGACCAAGGAGTCAACGAAGTACCGGCGATCCTGCAGCGAATCTGGACCGCGCCGACACCCGTGATCGCCCGCCTGACCGGACCAGCCAGGGCCGGCGGAGTCGGGCTGGTGGCCGCGTGCGACCTCGCGGTGGCCGCCGAAGAAGTGAACTTCGCGTTCACCGAGGTCCGGATCGGGGTGGTGCCAGCGGTGATCTCGGTGCCGCTGCTGCCGCGAGTACAACCCACGGCCCTGCACGAGCTGTTCCTCACCGGCGAAAACTTCGACGCGAGGCGAGCGGCCGCCATCGGCCTGATCACTAAGGCGGTACCTGCCTCCCAGCTGGACAACGAGGTGAGCCGCTACACCGACATGCTCCGGCTCGCCGCGCCCGGCGCGCTTGCGGCCACCAAACAGCTGTTGCGCGGCCATTCGGCCGCCACGATGACCGCCGACTTCACGGCTATGCTCACGCTCTCCGCCGCCCGCTTCGCCTCCGAGGAAGGCCAGGAGGGTATTCGGGCGTTCAGCGAGAAGCGACCACCAGCTTGGGCGGTGTGAGGATCACGGCTCACCGGTGTCGGCCCGTCGGGTCGGGGATGGCTTGTCGGTTGCGCAGCCCACCGGATCCGCGCCCATCCGCCCCGGCCCGCGGGTCGACCACCACGAACGTTGCGTAGTGGTTGCCGGTGTAGTACAGCTCGTTGTCCCCGCCGGTCACCAGCCGCCGCGCACCCCGAGTGTGGGCTCCAGGGGTGGGCACGGTGTACTCGTGGTAGTAGCCACGCGCGCGTTCCGGCAGCCGGCCCTCGGCGTTTTCGAACACCGAGCCGTCTTTCGGGTAGTCGAACGGACCACCGTTTTGGATCTCGCGGTACAGTGTGGTCACTTCCGGCGGCAACGCACACAAAGAACGGACTGGCAGGTGAGACTCAGCCGCGCCCGGTGCGTCGGGTGACGGCGGGGGGCAGCCGGTGCGAGAGCTTGCGACAGCGGTCAGCGGATTGGTTACCGGGCCAGACGCGCACCCTGCGAGCAGCATGCCCAACAAGCACAACAGGCCAGCGATCATTCGGAATGCGCGAAGCGCGGCGAGCATCGTCATGCCTCCGGTCAGTCGTGGCGCGAAGCGCGCAAGCGGGCGATCCCGGCGTCCCACAGGTCCCAGGCCCGGTCAGCGAGCACCGCTATCCCGCCGCACAACGGCAGCAAGACAATGATCGCCAACAACACCTGAAACGGGAACGACAGCTGGGTGACCCACAGCTCCACTGAGTCCCACCAGTTCGCCACAGCGTGCATCACGCGCATAGCGTAAACCGACGTCGATCACGATAAGTTCGTACCCATGTTCGCCGTATACGCAGCCAAGCCCAACGCCGACGACCCGCTGGCCTCCCTCGTCGTGGGCGAGCGGCCGGATCCTGAGGTACCGGACGGCTGGGTGCCGGTCACCATCCATGCCGCCAGCCTGAACATGCACGACATCTGGACGCTGCGCGGCGTCGGCATCAAACCTGAGCGGTTCCCGATGATCCTAGGCTGCGACGGCGCCGGCACCTTGCCCGACGGCACCGAAGTCGTGCTGCACTCAGTGATCAGCGACCCAACCTGGAGCGGGGATGAGACTCTGGACCCCAGGCGCACCCTGCTCACCGAGAAACACCAGGGCACCTTCGCCGACACCGTGGTGGTGCCGGCGCGCAACGCAGTGCCCAAGCCGACGGGACTGTCGATGGTGCAGGCGGCCGGCATGGGCACCGCTTGGCTGACCGCCTACCGCATGCTGTTCACCAAGTCGGGGTTGCGCCCCGGGCAGACCATGTTGGTTCAAGGCGCCTCCGGTGGGGTGTCCACCGCGCTGATCCAGTTGGGCCGCGCCAGCGGCCTGCGGGTATGGGTGACTGGGCGCAGCGACGACAAGCGCGCGCTGGCCGAGAAGCTCGGCGCGCATGCCACCTTCGCCTCCGGCGACCGGCTACCGGAGAAGGTGGACTGCGTGTTCGAGACCGTCGGCCAAGCAACCTGGAGCCACTCGTTGCGTGCCCTCAAGCCCGGCGGCGCCATCGTGTGCTCCGGCTCCACCAGTGGTCCGAACCCACCCGCTGACCTGCAGCGGTTGTTCTTCCTGCAGCTGAGGGTTATCGGCTCGACCATGGGTACGTTAGACGAACTGCGCAGCTTGCTGGACTTCGTGGCAATCGCCGGAATCACTCCCGAGGTCGGCCGCGAACTGCCGCTGGAGCGGGCAAAAGACGGCTTCCAAGCGATGCTTGCTGGCGAGACCGCTGGGAAAATCGTCTTCACCCGCCACAGCCAGTAGAGCGGCTGAGCGACACGGTGGCCCAAAGTGGTTGGCTAGGTCGCCTTTCAACGCGGGCGGAGGCCGTCGAGCAGCCGAGCCGGGCTGACCTCCACTGGGAAGGGGGACCGCACCGGCAGCACATCGTCGCCGCTCACCGACGCGACCAACGCGTACTTGCCGTTCTCATCCAGCTCATAAACCTCCAGACCACCCGGATCGGACGGATCCAGGATCCAGTACGACCGCACCCCGATGCGCTCGTAATGCGCCTTTTTGAGCGTCCGGTCCTTCAGCTTGGTACTACGCGACAGCGTCTCCACCGCCAGTACCGGCGCCACCGGCAGGCTGTCCTCAGTGAGATCGGTGTAGCGGGCCACCAATACATCCGGCTGCACCTCGTTCGTGACCGAGGTGCGCACTCCAAACGGCCCGGCCAACACCCGCAGATCCGGCGGGCATGCCATTCGGAGTAGCACCAACAAAGCTATCGACATCTCCTGGTGCGGCCAGCCCGGCGCCGGCGTCACGAGAAGCACTCCGTCGATGAGCTCATACCGCCAGCCGTCATCGGGCATCGCCTCCAGGTCATGCACCGTGAACGGGCGATGCTCGGCAAGTCCGATCGATTCGGTCACAACCGCCATCGTCCCCCCTCCTTTCTGATCGTGACTAGTCTGCTCGAGGGGTACGACAGTTTTCAGAGCGCTACTTCTTGCCCTTGGCCTTGTCTCCTGCCTCATCGGTGGACAGCGCCGCGACAAAGGCCTCCTGCGGTACCTCGACCCGCCCGATGGTCTTCATCCGCTTCTTACCTTCCTTCTGCTTTTCCAGCAGCTTGCGCTTGCGGGTGATGTCACCGCCGTAGCACTTGGCCAGCACGTCTTTGCGGATCGCTCGGATGTTCTCCCTGGCGATGATCCGGGAGCCGATCGCGGCCTGGATCGGCACCTCGAACTGCTGGCGTGGGATCAGCTCACGTAGTTTGGCAGTCATCCGGGTACCGTAACCGTAGGCGGCGTCCCGGTGGGCGATCGCGCTGAACGCATCCACCGGCTCGCCCTGCAGCAGGATGTCCACCTTGACCAGGTCGGCGACCTGCTCGCCGGCTTCCTCATAGTCCAGCGAGGCGTAGCCTCGGGTGCGGGACTTTAGGGCGTCAAAGAAGTCGAAGATAATCTCCGCGAGCGGCATCGTGTAGCGTAGTTCGACCCGAGTTTCGGACAGGTAGTCCATGCCGGCGAGCCGCCCGCGTCGGTTCTGGCACAGCTCCATGATCGTGCCGATGAACTCCGTCGGCGCGATGACCGTGGCCCGAACGATCGGTTCGTACACCTCAGCGATCTTGCCGCCGGGCCAGTCAGACGGGTTGGTGACAATGCGCTCCGCGCCGTCCTCCAGCACCACCCGGTAGACCACGTTGGGCGCGGTGGAGATCAGGTCCAGCCCGGCCTCCCGCTCCAGCCGGTCTCGGGTGATCTCCAAGTGCAGCAGACCGAGGAACCCGCAGCGGAACCCGAAGCCCAGCGCCGAGGACGTCTCCGGCTCGAAGGTGAGCGCGGCGTCGTTGAGCTGCAGTTTCTCGAGCGCGTCCCGCAGCTCTGGGTAGTCCGAGCCGTCCACCGGGTAGAGCCCGGAATACACCATGGGACGCGGGTCCCGGTAGCCGCTCAGCGGCTCGGTGGCGCCGTTGCGTTCCGACGTCACCGTGTCACCCACCCGGGACTGCCGGACGTCCTTCACCCCTGTGATCAAATAGCCGACCTCACCGACCCCGAGGCCATCCGATGGCTTGGGCTCCGGGGAAATAATGCCCACCTCGAGCAGCTCATGCGCGGCCCCGGTGGACATCATCCGAATCCGCTGCCTCGGGGCGATCCGGCCGTCCATCACCCGGATGTAGGTGACCACTCCCCGGTAGGTGTCATAGACCGAGTCGAAGATCAGTGCGCGGGCCGGCGCTCGCGAGTCACCGGTGGGCGCCGGAATCAGCCGGACCACCTCGTTGAGCAGCTCGCGCACCCCGAGCCCGGTCTTGGCGCTGACCCGAAGCACATCGGCGGGCTCGCACCCGATGATGTGCGCCAGCTCGGCGGCGTAGCGGTCCGGTTCGGCCGCCGGAAGGTCGATCTTGTTCAGCACCGGGATGACCGTGAGGTCCTTCTCCAGCGCCAGGTAGAGGTTGGCCAAGGTCTGCGCCTCGATGCCCTGCGCGGCGTCCACCAGCAGGATCGCGCCCTCACACGCGGCCAGCGCACGGGACACCTCGTAGGTGAAGTCCACGTGCCCCGGGGTGTCAATGAGGTGCAGGACGTGGTCCACCCCATCCACCCGCCAGGGCAGCCGGACGTTCTGCGCCTTGATCGTGATGCCCCGCTCGCGCTCGATGTCCATCCGGTCGAGGTACTGCGCGCGGTAGCTTCGTTCGTCGAGCACCCCGGTGAGCTGTAGCATCCGGTCGGCCAACGTGGACTTGCCATGGTCGATGTGCGCGATAATGCAGAAGTTGCGGATGCGCTCGGGCGCGGTGAACGTGCGATCGGCGAAGCTGCTCACTCGGGTCCTTCGTGGGTCTGGGTCCGCCTCACATACGGTTCGGCTCGACGTAGCGTGCGGTACTTAATCTCTATGGTCGCACGTCGGCCGAGGTGCCCGGCCGTGGCCGGACACCTGTGAGTGGCGAGTATGGCTAACCACACTCGCCGCTCACAGACGCAC
>JAFASX010000050.1 GCA_019244295.1 Pseudonocardia sp. | reverse complement strand
TCGCCGCCCCGATCATCACCGGCACCCGGCTACGCCGAGGCGGGGCGGGCTCGGCCAAGGGCGCGGCCAGTTTCGTGGCCGAGAACATCACCGCCGCCCGCGCCGCCGAGGCCACCGGCACGTTGGTGGCCCGGATGGATTCGGCGTTCTCCAGCTACGCGGTGATTGGCCGCCCGCCAGCGCCACGATGTGCGCTATTCGATCACCATGCCCCAGAACCGGCCAGTGAAAGCCGCGATCGCGACGATCGAGGAGTCGGCGTGGGTGCCGATCCGCTATCCGAACGCGATCTACGACGAAGCATCCAGGCAATGGATCTTGCGACTCACACCACACGGATGATCGTGAGACGTGTCCGTCGACCCGTACGTGTGCGATGAGAGTGCGCCATCCCGTCGACCTGGCGCAGCCCAACCAGGTCACGGGGCGGGGGCAACCCGCCTGCCAGACCGCCGGTGCGCGGGTAAAGCTCGCCCCCGCGCCATGGCCTGGTAGCCGTCTCGGAGGTCTCCGGGATGGCGCCATCCCGGAGACCTGCCCACCCGGCGAGGGCATGCACCGACAGAAACACGGTCTGCTGGCCTCCGGCCACTCCTGCGTCGAACCTGAGCATTCATTGACCGATGTCCACGCTGAGGGGGCTGAGGGGGAGGTGGCGCACGCGGATACGGTCGTCGAGTACGACGACGATGGCGCCGGCAACGAGGGGCTCCTCGATCTGCTTTAGGTTCGCCAGCAGGGTCAGCGCAAGGACCTCCGGATCGACCTCTTCACCGCGGTACAGCACCAGGCTCGGACGGCGTTCGTTGCTCCGTGCCAGCAACTCGCCGAAGTCCGTGTCAGCCGATACCAGCACGCGGCCCTGTTCTCGCGCGGCTTCCATTACGACCTGGTCGGACGCACCGGCAAGCCCAAGCCCGACGACGGACACGGCATCATGACCGGCAGCGCACAGCTGAATCGCCAACAATCGCGGTAGGCACTCATCGATGAGGAACTTCACGCGCCGCACCGCAGCGGCAGTTCACGCTCCGCAACCGCAGCCGCGGCATAGAGCAGCGCCTCGTGCACATCTTCCGCAGTGATCTGGGGGAAGTCCGCTCGGATCCGCTCGATGCTCATCCCGGCCGCAACCATCTTCAGCACTCGCGTGACGGGCACACGAGTACCGCGAATACATGGGACACCACCCATGATTTCGTGGTTGACCGCGATCCGCTCGAAGCTCACCCGGCCAGTTTAGGACGAACCTCCAGCCACCAGATCCAGCCTCGGTTCCCCAACGCTGTCTGTGCGCCGTGCGGTTGCCACGATGACGCGCACGTCTCGCTCGTGGGGCACGGATCGGATCGATGCGCTCACAGTGAGATGCGCCTGCGGCCGAGGCAGCTGCTGCTCGTCGACCTGCTCTGGTACGTCTCCCGATGGGGTGATCTTCCGCAGGTACAGCCATCGCTTCGTCAACGGATCCTACCCCGCGAACACGATAACCCGCAGTGATCCGCTGGGCAGTACTTCGATACGTCCCGCGATCGCGCTCGTCGTCGCGCTGCGGTGCCGGTCGTGGCGCAAGCTTAGAACATCTCGCGCCACGCGAACCTACCAAGATCACCGCTCAAGTACATAACTGCTGGTCAAGCCTGGTGGACCTTCTTATAGCTTATTCGAAACAGGTGGACCGGGTGTCTGAGCTGGTCAGCGCGGTGGAGCGGCTGAGGGTCGGGGACGCTGGGGAGCCTGTGCGGGTGAGTGTGCGATCCGCGGAGGGGCCACGGGTTCAGCAGCGGGCCATGGACCGCCTTGGTGAGGCCGACCTGTGTCGGTTGGCGTCGGAGTTCCGTGCGGACGCGACCAAGCGGGAGCTTGCGGAGCGGTACGCCATGAGCGAGAGCACCGTTAAGCGCGTCTTGCGTAAGCAGGGTGCGCGCCGGAACGCCCCGGCAGCGTAGCGGCAGCACCACGCATCCCGTATCGGGGGCCCATGACTACGCTGTCGCGGCTCGCCCTGGCCGTTGACGCGCGCAGACCCCGACAAGTCTCCAGGACCTGCACCCGATTACCATTACGAGACACTAGCTCAACTCGCTGAGAACGGCAACGATAAGGCTTCTCGCATCACGCCCGTATACCGCCGCTGTTTTGAGAGCCTCAAACATTCGGGCGTATAGCTGAATCTCCTGAGGTTGAGTAATTTCGATGCTTGCCGTCGGAGTCTCCAGCGCAACTAAGGTGTCGTCAAAAATCCAGAAGCCCGCCGAACCGACCGCTAGACGCTCTGTCATCAACGGGATGATGCCTAGGGAAACGTTAGGCAAGGACATGAGTTCCAGCAGGCGGCCCAGTTGCCCGGCTTGTGTTTCGGCGGTACCGAACCATGTACGTAGGGCCTGCTCCTCGATTAGGGCCACGAACCTCTTACCCCCTCCGTAGAGCACTTGTTGCCGCTCAACGCGGACAGCTACGGCGTCCTCCACATCATTGGGTGTGTCCAGGAACTTAATCCAAAAGGACAGCATGGCGGCGGAGTACTCCACCGTTTGAAATAGTCCGGGTATGACGTTGTGCTCATAGATACGAAAGACCTTGGTCTGCTCGTATCGCTTGAGGGTATGGGGTCCTAGTACCCGCTTCATTCCGGCGCGGCTTTGTCGCCGAAATTCAAGGTAGGCCGACTCGACCGCACGCACGGTCGCAATCAAGTCGGCTACTTGCTCTTCCGCTGACCCGAATCCGCGATTAAGGCAGTGAGTTGATCTTTCACGGCTGGCGTTGATCTTGTGGGGTGGTTTTCGGGGTTGGGGGTATGGTGGTGGCCCGAGTGTCGCCTCGGGTGAGCGGGTTCCTAGGGTGTGCGCGGGCCGGGGTGGGCCGGTGGGCGGGTGGTCTCAGACGGCGGGCAGGGCGCGGATGCGGGTGAGGATGGTGTCCAGCAGTTGGTGGTCGGGGGGTAAGCGCAGGGTGAGCGCCCCGGCGTGGCGGATGATCCGGCCGGGTACCTGGATGAGGCGGTGGCGCAGGGTGGCGATCATGGCTTGGCCGTCACGGGTACCGTGGCCGAGCAGCCGCCCGTCGGGTGTGAGCACGCCGGTGAGCTGGTGGAGCCAGCCGGCCATGCTGGCCGCCAGCAGCGCGCCCCACATCCAGGCCCGGTTGACCGTTGGGTCGGCGGAGGGCAGGTGACGCAGCGCGGCGCCGTGTTTGCTGTCGCGGAACAGGTTCTCGATCTGGGTGCGATGCCGGTACCAGTGCTCGACCTCGGTGGCCTTGGCGGGGGTGGAGACGTCCAGGTTGGTCAGGATAAACGAGTAGGCATACACCGTCAGGCCGGTCAGCTCGGCCAGCGGCAGCACGCGCTGGTCGGGGTGCAGGGTGCGCCGCCGCCGCGAGCGCGGATCGGTCGACACCTGACCAGCGGCCACGTCCAGGCGGACCCGCCGGATCAGCAGCCGGGTGTTGGCTGGCCACCAGGCGGGGCAATATTTCCCGACGGCGACTTGGGCGCCGGGCATGTCGATCGCGTCGACCCAGTCGGTTTCCGCGATCCCGGCTAAGGCTTTCCACAGTGGGGCGATCCGTTTCGCCCCGATCGCGAACTCGACGCCGCTGAAGTGCGCCGCGCGGGCCAGCTCCCCGGCGAAATACCCCGCGTCAGCGCGCATCCGGACCTTCGTGCCCGCCCCGCGAGCCTGGGCGGGCAGCGCCGCCAGCGCCCGTTTGAGCAGCGCTGGGGCGTGCGCGCGGGGGTCCTCGTCGCCGGCCATCAGATCGGCGGCCAGGGCGGTGGCGGTCTCGGCCCAGGACGCCAGGTGCGGGCGCCCAGCGCGCTGACCCTGATAGGTGTAGGCCACCCCGCCCTTCTTACGTCCGTAGACCTCCACATCGGTGGTGTCCAGGTCGATCGTCACCGTCTGACATAGTGCCGCCGCCCGCTCCGGTGGCAGCATGTCCAGCATCGCGGTGGTGATCTCACAGATCCCGGTCTCCACCGCCCGCCACTGCGCCTCGGTCAACCGTTTGGCCAGCCCGGCCGCTGTGGTGGACGCCAGGCCGGGCACCGGGGCCAGCGCCTGCCCGGCGGTATCCGCGCGCAGCCGGTCCAACCCGACCAAAAAATCCTGCCCCGCCAACTGCGCTGTGGCCATCCCGACCAACAACTCACCCCCGGTGTGGCCCCGGCGGCGTTTCTTGATCGACCCGATCGCGGCGTCCAACCGCGTGATCACGCCCAACCGATCCGCCAACTCCGACACCGCGAGCATTCCCGACACACCCGTCAGCGACGCATCCGCCGCGCCGACCCGCACCCCCCGGCGCGCTCGCCGGCCATCCCGTATCCTAGCCACCCGATAGGTGTCCTTCCCCGCTCGAGATCTGTGTCTACGCAAACACCATTCTCGCAGCTCAACGGGCACCTATCCCTCACCCCAGCAGCGTGTCGCGCCACTAATCGCGGAAACGGG
>JAFASX010000057.1 GCA_019244295.1 Pseudonocardia sp. | reverse complement strand
GATCCTTCCCAGAACCGAGGGCCTCCATCAAACCCGGGGTGGTCCACCTTTTTTTTCACCGGCCACACCGACACGGTGATCGGGGTGGCATTCGCCCCCGACGGACACACCCTCGCCACCACCAGCGCCGACCGGACCGTCCGATTGTGGGATCTGCCCAGCCTTGAGGGGTTCCACGGCGACGCGGTCCGAGAAGCCTGCCTCCGCGCTGGCGGACCGCTCGATAAACTGACCTGGAACCAATACGCCCCCGGCAGCGCTTACCAGGACACCTGCGCAGACCGATGACCGGCTGCTACCACCAAGTGATGCGACCCAGCCAAGAAATCTTGAACCGCCAGCTGGTAGCGGGCCACGACGGTTTCCACCACGGCGGCATGCACGCCGAGCGGATTGGCCACGATATCCGCGCCGCTGTCGGCCAGCCGACGCTGGAACAACCCCGGCGCAAGCAACCAGCTGGCTACGGCGACCCGCCGCCGGGCCGAGCGCAGCTCGGCGACCAGCTCAGCCACCCGGGGAGCGCCGGCGGCCAGGTAGCCCACCCGCACGCCGGTGCCCAGCCGCTGGCCCAGCGCGGCGGCGGCCGCGGAAACGTCAGCCAGAGCCACCGGGTCCGTCGAGCCAGCGGCCGCCAGCACCGTTGTGTCATTGCCGCGCCAGCCGGCCCGGAGTAGCCGGTCGACGGCGACGGTGACCAACAACGGGTCGGGCCCGAGCGGCGGGGCGAGCAGCACCCGGTCAGCCAGCCCGGCCGCCGCGAGCTGGCCGGGCAGGTCGTGGCGAACGTGGTAGCCGGCGGCTAAGAAAGCCGGAACCACAACCGCGCCGGTCCAGCAGCCGGGCAGATCCGCCAGCGCATCCACGACGGTCGGCGGGCGCACCGCGACGAACGCCAACCGCACCGGTATCCCACCAAGCCGACGGGCGACTCGGTCGGTCAGCCGGCGCGCGACAACGGCTCCCGAGCCATCCCGGGTTCCGTGCGCCACCAGCACCAACGGCGGCGAAAAAGCACCGGCGGACCGCCGGCTCATCGAGCGACGCCGGACAGACAATGCCCACCGACGGGTCCGGGACCGGCTCCCGGGTCCAAAGCCAACCGGTAACCGCGTTTGACGACCGTCTGCACCAGCTTCGGCGAACCGAGCGCCGCGCGCAATCGACCCACCGCTACCTCCACCGCGTGCTCGTCGTCCCCGCCGCCGGGCAGTACCCGCAGGAGCTCGGCGCGGGTCACCACCCGGCCCGGCCGTCGCGCCAGCGCGCGCAGCAACGCCATTCCGGCTGGCGGGATCGCTCGGAGCATCCCGTCCACCACCACCGCGTGGCCGCGCAGTTCCAGCCAATGTCCGGCGACCGGCAGCCGTCGAGCCAGCCGGGGTGCCTCGGCTTCGAGGGTGCGGACCATCGCCCCCAGACGTGACCGGTTCGGTTGTACCGTCGGCACGTCACGGGCCTGCAGCGGAGCCGCCGTGACCGGGCCGACACACACCGCCACCACTGAGCTGCGCAATACCTCGACCAGTTGGTCGTCCAGCTCACGCTCGGCCGCCCTGGCCAACAGGCTGGCGGCGGCCGGGGCGCTGGTGAAGGTCACCGCGTCGACCCCGCCGGCTAATATGGCATCGGTCAACCGGTCCAGCGGGCCGATGTCCGCCGGGGGAACCCACCGATATACCGGCACCTGCACGACGTCGGCGCCAGCGCATTCCAGCGCCTCGACCACGTCCGGCAGCGGCTCACCGTGCAGCTGAACCGCGATCCGGGCGCCCTCGACGCCACGTTCCAGCAGGTACTCCAGCACCTCGGCGGACGACTCCGACGGAGGGGACCAGGCATCCACCAGGCCGGCCGCCCGAACCGCGCCTCGGGCTTTCGGTCCCCGACACAGCACAGTCGTACCTCGCAGCGCGTCCAGCAGCTCCTCGCCGAGGCCCCAGCCATCGGCGGCCTCCATCCAGCCTCGAAATCCGATACCGGTGGTGGCTACCGCGAGATCCGGCGGGGCGACCAGCAGCGACTCGGTCGCCGCCTTCAGCTCGGTGTCGTCCGGCAGCGGCAGTATCCGCAACGCCGGGGCCTGCATGATGACCGCGCCTTTTCTTTCCAGCAACGCGCCGAGCTCGTCGGCCCGCCGGGCGGCGGTCACCCCGACGGTGAACCCCGCCAGTGGCGGCACCTCCGGCTGGCCACGGACATCCGAGCTTGCGGTCACGACAGCTCGACCTGAATCCAGCCGTCTACCACGCGCACTTTATGCACTTCGACCTCCTGAGCCGGATCGTCCAGACATCGGCCGGTCAGCAGGCTGAACGCCTGCTTATAGATCGGCGACGCGACCACGGGCTGTCCGTTTCGATCTCCTACAATGCCCCGAGACAGCACCGCCGCGCCACTACACGGGTCAATGTTGTCTATCGCGTACACCACGCTGTTAACATCATCGGCTCCCTCATCACCAAATGCACCCGGCAGCCGGAATAACGCTACCTGGCGACCGCCAAGCAGCGCGGCCACTCCACGGCCTGGCTGCAGCCGGTCCAGCCGGCACACCGTCTCCCAGCGCAGGCCAACCGGGCCGGTGCCGGAGTCGCACGACTGCGCGGTCATGGTCATTTGCCGGCCACCTGCAGCGTCGGGCCGCTGATCAGCACCCGCTGGCTGCCCCGGTCGTAACCGACCGGCACCCGCTGGCCACGCCGGTCAACGAACTCGACCGTCGGGTCCGGGGTGCCCGGCGCGTTGACGAACGAGTTGAACCGGGCCAGCTTCACCGGGTCCTCCAGCACTCCTCGCCACTCGTCGGAGTAACCGGCCACGTGTCTGGCCATGGCCGCGTCCAGCTCGGCGCAGATACCCAGCTTGTCGTCCATGATGACCTCGCGCAGGTGATCCAGCCCGCCCTCCATCGCCTCCAGCCACGGCGCGGTGCGCTGCAACCGGTCGGCGGTGCGGATATAAAACATCAGGAACCGGTCGATGGTGCGCACCAGCGTCTCGGTGCCCAGGTCAGCGGCCAGCAGATCGGCGTGCCGGGGCCGGAACCCGCCGTTTCCGCAGACGTAGAGGTTCCAGCCGGCTTCGGTGGCGATCACCCCGAAGTCCTTGGAGCGGGCCTCGGCGCATTCCCGGGCGCAGCCGGACACGGCGGACTTCAGCTTGTGCGGGCTGCGTAGACCCCGATAGCGCAGCTCCAGCAGGATCGCCATGCTCACCGAGTCCTGCACCCCGTAACGGCACCAGTCGGTACCGACACACGACTTGACCGTGCGGAGCGCCTTGCCGTAGGCGTGCCCGGATTCGAAGCCAGCGTCGACGAGCCGCCGCCAGATCGCCGGCAGCTGCTCGACCCTGGCCCCGAACATGTCGATCCGCTGCCCACCGGTGATCTTGGTGTACAGCTTGAAATCGCGGGCGATCTCACCGATCGCGATCAACCCCTCCGGAGTGATCTCGCCGCCCGGGATCCGAGGGATGACGCTGTAGGTGCCGTTGCGCTGCAAGTTGGCCAGGAAGTGGTCGTTGGTGTCCTGCAGCGTGGCCTGCTCCCCATCGAGAATGTGGCTGCCGCAGGCCCCTGTCGAGGCTAGGATGGAGGCCACCGCCGGCTTGCAAATGTCGCAGCCCCGGCCGCTGCCATACCGGGCCACCAGCTCGGAGAAAGTTTGGATCCCGGTGCCGGCAACGATCTGGAACAGCTCCTGGCGGCTGCACGCGAAGTGCTCACACACGGCTTTCGATACCGTTACCCCGCTCTGCTTGAGCAGCAACTTCAGCGTCGGCAAGCAGGAACCACAGGTGGTGCCGGCTTTGGTGCATGCCTTGAGCGCCGGCACGTCGTGTGCCCCTTTGGCGATCGCCGCGCGCAGCGTGCCTTTCGTCACCGCGTTGCACGAGCAGATCTGGGCCGAGTCAGGCAGCTCGTCAGCACCGACCGCCACCCCGCCTGGCGCGATCATCGCCACCGGGTCGGCCGGCAGCTTGGAGCCCATCAGGGAACGCAGGGTGGCGTACCGGGATGCGTCACCGACCAGGATCCCGCCGAGCAGCGTCTTGGCATCGTCGGATACCACCAGCTTCTGGTAGCTGCCCGCCACCGGGTCGTTGATCACAACTTCCAGCGCGCCCCGTGTCGAAGCATGCGCGTCGCCGAAGCTGGCCACGTCCACACCGAGCAGCTTGAGCTTGGTGGAGGTGTCCAGGTCAGCGGCGGTGACCGTGGCTCCGCCACCGAGCAGCCGATCGGCGACCACCTCGGCCATCGCGTATCCGGGGGCGACCAGTCCGTAGGTGCGACCAACTCCCCCAACGGCACCCCTCACGGCAATTGCGGCGCACTCGCCGATGGCGTAGATCCGCTCGTCGGCGGTGCGGCAGTAATCGTTGACCAGTACCCCGCCGCGTTCGCCGACCGGCAGCCCCATTGCCCGGGCGAGCTGGTCGAACGGCCGGATACCAGCGGAGAACACGACGACGTCGGCGTCCAGCTCGATCCCGTCGGACAGAGCGGCCACCAGCCCGCGCCCACGAGGACCCTTCGCGATGCTCTGCACCGATACCCCGCAGCGCACCGCGACGTCCAGGTCTTCCACCAGCCGACGCAACAGCGCGCCGCCGCCCTCGTCGACCTGCACCGGCATCAGCCGTGGCGCGATCTCCACCACGTGCGGGGACAACCCGAGCAACCGCAACGCGCGGGCCGCTTCAAGCCCGAGCAGCCCGCCGCCAACCACCACGCCGGAACGCCGGCCCGGATCGCCCCGGGCGACCGCCGCCTCGGCGGCGGTCCGGATCGCATCCAAGTCGTCCAGGGTCCGGTAGACGAAACAGCCGGGCAGGTCACGCCCTGGTACCGGGGGGACAAATGGGTAAGAGCCGGTAGCCAGCACCAGGGTGTCGTAGCCGCGGGTCTGACCGGACGCGGTGCGCACCGTTTGGGCATCCCGATCGACCGCCACCACCCGCGCGCCGAGGCGCAGCTCCACGGCTTGGTCGCGCCGCACGTCGTCGGCGACCAGGCTCAGCTCGCCTTCACTGGCCCCTTCGAAGTAGCTCGACAGCGACACCCGGTCGTAGGCCGGGCGGCTCTCCTGGCCGAACACCACGATCCGCCATTGACCGGCTTCGTCCCGGCTGCGCATCGCCTCCACCAGCCGGTGGCCGACCATGCCGTGCCCGACGATGACTAGAGTTTTTGTGTTCATCAGCGTGGGCCTCTCCCCATCCTGACTATCGGTGCCGGCCTGGCCGGCGGAGGTGGCTCCCAAGCGCGCGCGTACGGACGAGCGGCCAGGTGGTCACCCCGGCTGCGGTAAACGACATAAGGGCGGGTCAGGTAGCCAAGCGGCGCGCTGAACACGTGGACCAACCGGGTGTACGGCCACAGCGCGAGCAGCGCGAGCACGACCAAGGCGTGAACCTGGAAACTAGTCGGGGCTTTGGCCATCAGGCCCGGCTCCGGAGACAGGGTGAACAGGCCGCGGAACCAAGGCGAGACGGTGGCCCGGTAGTTGTAGTCGCCTTGCAGGAGGTTCACCCCGACCGTGTTCAGCATCCCAGTGCCAATCGCGGCAACCAGCAGCACGTACATCAGCTTGTCCACCCGAGTGGTGGCCTGCCGCACCGCCGTGACGGTGATCCGCCGGTACAGCAGGATCACCAGCCCGGCGACACAGACCAGCCCGGACAGCGTGCCCATGGACACCGATATCAGGTGGTAGCCCGACTCCGAGATGCCGACCGCATCGGTCCAGCTGGCTGGCACCGCGATCCCGAGCACGTGCCCGCCCAGCACCGCGAGCAGCCCGAAGTGGAACAGCGGGCTGCCCAGCCGCAGCAGCCGGCTCTCGTAGAGCTGCGAGGACCGGGTGGTCCAGCCGAACTGGTCATGGCGGTAGCGCCAGATGTGCCCGACAACGAACGAGGTGAACGCCACGTAGGGCACGATCAGCCAGAGCCACGTGGTCATCGGCGTGCTCCCGTCCGCGGTGCCAGCGCCGGATCCAGGGCGAACGGCTCGATCCCGACCTCCTCGACCGGCGGCCCCTGCGCGGCGAGCTCAGCCAGCCGCCGCCGGTCGGGAATGGTCAGCTCGGGCAACGTGGTCGACACCGCGTCCAGTACCGAGGCATACGGCGAGCCAGATTCGACCAGCGAGCGACGCAGTAGCTCTATGACGGCCCGGTACTCCACCAGCAGCCGGAAACCCGCCACCGGGTCGACGGTGGCCGCGAACTCCAATACCACCGGAAGGTAGTCCGGCAGCTCGTGGTCCCCGAGTTCCACGCCGACGGCCCGGTAGGCGTGCTTGAACCGCAACAGCGCCATGCCACGCTTGCGGGTGTCACCGAAGGCGTAGTAGCTCAGGTGCAGGCAGTTGCGCCGACGCAAATCGAACGTCTGGACGTAGTCGGCCGCGAGCGCGGTCGGATCGGTCCGCGCGGCGTGGTCGACGAACGCTCGCAAGGTACTGTGAACTGGAGCCGGCAGCGTGGCCAGCTCCGCGCGGATCCGGTCCAGCAGCCCCAGGAGCCGCTCGCCTGGGTAGCCTGGGTAGTCCAACAGCAGCGCGGCGACCCGCCACACCATCCGCCGCTGGCGCTCATTCAGCACGGCCGCCGCCCTCATTGGTTCCGGCCCGAGCCGGGAACAGGCCGTCTATGTTGCGCCCGTCCCAGTTGAGCAGGTTGATCCGTCCGTTCTTGCCGTTCGGACCGGCGCCGTTGGTGTCGGTCAGGTGGAACTTCTCCGCGACGGCGTCGAAAGCCGTCATCCCCGGACCGCCGTCACCGTTCAGCGAGCACCCAGTGGCCAGCGCGTCCAGCCGGTGGGCCTGCGAGACAGCCGCGCTGGGGATGACGTAGCGCTCCTCGTACTTGGCGATGGCCAACAGTCGGTACATGGCCTCTATCTCGCGGGTGCTCAGCCCCACTGAGGCGGCGACCGCCGGCTGGGTCGGCTCGCCCAGGTTGACGGCGCGCATGTGCGTCCGCATCGCCGCCAGCCGCCGCAGCGCCGCGCGCACGGGCGCCACGTCGCCGGCGGTGAACAGCTCGGCCAGGTATTCCACTGGGATGCGCATGCTCTCGATCGCGCCGAAGAGGTTGCCGGCGGCCTCACCGTCGTGGCCGGTCTGGGTCAACGCGTCGACCATCGGCGACAGCGGCGGGACGTACCAGACCATCGGCATGGTCCGGTACTCCGGGTGCAGCGGCAGCGCCACCTGGTAGTCCACGATCAGCCGGTAGACCGGTGATACCGCGGCGGCCTCGATCCAGTCGCCGGGGACGCCGGCCCGCTCGGCCTCGGCGACCACCCGGGGGTCGTGCGGGTTGAGGAACACCCCCAGCTGTGCTGGGTACAGGTCGTGTTCGTGCGGGGTAGAGGCGGCGGCCAGCACCGCGTCCGCGTCGTAGAGCAGCACCCCGAGGTAGCGCAGCCGGCCCACGCAGGTCTCCGAGCAGACTGTGGGGATGCCGACTTCCACCCGGGGATAGCAGAACGTGCACTTCTCGGCCTTGCCGGTGCGGTGATTGAAGTAGATCTTCTTGTACGGGCAACCGGTGACGCACTGCCGCCAGCCCCGGCACCGGTCCTGATCGACCAGCACGATGCCGTCCTCGCTGCGTTTGTAGATCGCGCCAGACGGGCACGACGCCGCGCAGGACGGGTTCAGGCAATGCTCGCAGATCCTGGGCAGGTAGAACATGAACGTCTGCTGGAACTCGAGCTTCACCTGCCGCGAGACGCGCGCCAGCAGCGGGTCGCGGCCGATCTGCGCCGGGCCGCCGCCCAGGTCGTCATCCCAGTTGGCGCCCCAGGTCACCGCCGTGTCTTCGCCGGTGATCAGCGACTTGGGCCGGGCGGTGGGGATGGTGTCCATCGCCGGCGCGGACAGCAGGTTCTCGTAGTCGTAGGTCCACGGCTGGTAGTAGTCGTCGACCGTCGGCAGATCGGGGTTGGCGAAGATGTTCAGCAGCCGTTTGAACCGGGATCCGCTGCGCAACGTGAGGCGGCCGCGCTTGTTCAGCGTCCAGCCGCCCTTCCAGCGGTCCTGGTCCTGGTACTGCCTCGGGTAGCCCTGTCCGGGGCGGGTCTCGACGTTGTTGAACCAGGCGTATTCCATGCCACCTCGGTTGGTCCACGCCTGCTTGCAGGTGACGCTGCAGGTGTGGCAGCCGATGCACTTGTCCAGGTTCATCACCATGGCCAGCTGCGCCATCAGTTTCATCGGCTCGCTCCGAGCGCGTTCGGCCGTGCGCGTGTGTTCGGCCGTGCACGTGTGTTCGGCCGTGCTCGTGTGTTCGGCCGTGCTCGTGTGTTCGGCCGTGCGTCCGGCCGTGTGCTCGGCCCGCGAGATCCGCATGAGAGTGCTTTGATCATGGTTTGACCACCCTGATGCGGATCTCGGTGGCCGGGAACGATCGCGGTGGCCGGGAACGTGGCACGCATCAGTACCGCACCTCCTGGGAGCGCCGCCGGATCGTGGTGACCTCGTCGCGCTGGTTGCCGGTCGGGCCGTGGTAGTTCAGCGCGAACGACTGCTGGGCATACCCCCCGATCAAATGGGTCGGTTTGATCATGAGACGAGTGAGCGCGTTGTGCATACCACCGCGCTTACCCGCCGCCGAGCCCGGCCGGCCGGGCTTCTCGTCGAACTCGATCCGCGGCACGCCCACCGCGCGGTCCTGGGCGTGGTACATGAACACCGTGCCCTCGGGCATCCGGTGGCTGACGATCGCGCGGGCCACCACGATCCCGTTGCGGTTGATCGCCTCAATCCAGTCGTTGTCCGCCACCCCGATCTTGGCCGCGTCCACGTCAGAGATCCAGATCGCCTGCCCGCCCCGGGAGAGCGTGAGCATGTACAGGTTGTCCTGGTAGGCGGAGTGAATCGACCACTTGGAGTGCGGCGTGATGTAGCGCACGGTCACCGCCGGAACGCTGTTGCCCAGCCCGTCGGTCGCCCCGATCGCTGGCTCGTTGAACAACCCGGTCATGTCCAGGGGCGGACGGAAGATCGGCAGCTGCTCGCCGAGCTCGGCCATCCAGTCGTGGTCGAGGTAGAAGTGCTGGCGGCCGGTCAGCGTGTGCCACGGCTTGAGCCGTTCGGTGTTGATGGTGAACGGGGCGTACCGCCGTCCCCCGGTCTCGCTGCCCGACCACTCCGGCGAGGTGATCACCGGTACTGGGCGAGCCTGGGTGTCGGCGAAGCTGATCCGCTTGCCTTCACTCTCGGCCGCGAGATCGGCTAGTTCAGTTCCGGTCCGCCGCTCCAGCGTCCGGAAGCCCTCCGTGGCCAGCCGGCCGTTGGTGGTCCCCGACAGAGCCAAGATCGCTTCAGCGGCGTGGGTGTCCTTAGCCAGCGACGGCCGGCCCGCGCAACGGCCCGAGACAACGGCGCCGTTGGTGGCGCGTAAGTAGTCCACCTCGGCGTCCGGGTGGACCGTCACGCCCTTGGTGGTCAGCCCCACCCGCTCCACCAGCGGGCCGAGCGCGGCCATCTTCTCCCCGATCGCCGGGTAATCCCGCTCGACCAGCACCAGCCGGGGCATGGTCTTGCCGGGGATCGGCTCGCACTCGCCCGCTCGCCAGTCACGCACCCGCCCGCCGGGCTGGGCGCACTCGTCGGCGGTGTCGTGCATCAACGGCACCGCGACGATGTCCTGGCGCGCCCCGAGGTGTTTTTCAGCCAGCCAGGAGAAGCCCCGGGCGATCCGGTGGAACGCCTCGAAGTCGGTCCTGGTCTCCCATGGCGGGGAGATCGCCGGGGAGAACGCATGCACGTAGGGGTGCATGTCGGTGCTGGAGAGGTCGTGCTTCTCGTACCAGGTGGCGGCCGGCAGCACCACGTCGGAGAACAGCGTGGTGCTGGTCATCCGGAAGTCCAGCGAGAGCAGCAGGTCGAGCTTGCCGACCGGGGCCTCATCCCGCCAGGTGACCTCTTTCGGGCGGACCCCATGGTTGTCAGCGGCCCGCAAGTTGGAGTCGGCGCCGAGCAGGTGGCGCAGGAAGTACTCGTTGCCCTTCGCCGAGCTGCCCAACAGGTTGGCCCGCCACACGGTCAGACAGCGCGGGAAGTTCTCCGGCGCGTCCGGGTCTTCGCAGGCGAACCGCAGGTGCCCGGTGCGCAGCCCATCCACCACATGCTGGGCGGCATCCTTGCCCAGCCGCCTCGCCTCGTCGGCGAGGTCCAGCGGGTTGCGGTTGAACGCCGGCTGGCTGGGCATCCACCCCAGCCGGCTAGCCAGCGCGATCGCGTCGGCGGCGGTACGGCCGGCGAGTGTGCCGTCGGCCAGCGGCGAGGCGAACGCGGCGGCGGTGAACGGGTCGTAGCGCCACTGGTCAGTGGCCAGGTACCAGTACACCGTGCCCTGCATCTGCCGAGCGGGACGCTGCCAGTCGGCCGCGAAGGCCAGCGTGGACCAGCCGGTGATCGGCCGGCACTTCTCCTGGCCGACGTAATGCGCCCAGCCGCCGCCGTTGACGCCTTGGCAACCGGTGAGCATGACCAGGGTCAGGAACGATCGGTAGGTCTGGTCGGAGTGGAACCAGTGGTTGGTGCCCGCGCCCATCAGGATCATGGAGCGACCGTTGGACCGCTCCGCGTTGTCGGCGAACTCCCTCGCGATTTTCGCGGCGGCCGCGGCGGACACCCCGGTGATCGGCTCCTGCCAGGCCGGGGTACACGGCTGTTCGGCGTCGTGGTAGCCGCTCGGCCAGCTACCGGGCAGATCAGCCCGGCGCACCCCGTACTGGGCCAGCAGCAGATCGAATACCGTGGTAACCAGCCGGCCGGCGACCCGGCGAGCCGGCACTCCCCGGCGCAGCACGCCGGGTTGCGCGGTATCGAAGCGGGGCAGGCGCACCTCGACGTATTCGGTGTCAGGCTGGCCAAGCAGGCTCAACGCCGGGTCGACGCCGGCCAGGTCCAGGTTCCAGTGCCCTTCGCCTTCGGGGGCGAACCGGTGACCGAGCGAGCCGTTGGGCGCCACCGGCGCGCCGGTGGCGCCGGCCGCCGGGTCCCAGAGCACGGTCTTGGACTGTGCGCTCTCGCCTTGCTCACCCAGATCAGCGGCGGTCAGAAACTTGCCGGGCGTATACGCCGGCGGCGCCGGCGTCAGCGTGACCAGGAACGGCAAGTCCGTGTATTGCTTGACGTAGTCGACGAACCGGGGTGCGGTCTTCTCGACGAAGAACTCCGTGAGGATGACGTGGCCCATGGCCATGGCCAGCGCCGCATCGGTGCCAGGGCGGGCCGGCAGCCACTCGTCAGCGAACTTGGTGTGGTCGCCGTAGTCCGGCGACACCACGACCACCTTCTGGCCCCGGTAGCGAGCTTCGGTCATGTAGTGCGCGTCGGGTGTGCGAGTCACTGGGACGTTCGATCCCCACAGCATGAGGTAGCTGGCGTCGAACCAGTCGGCCGACTCGGGGACATCAGTCTGGTCGCCGAACACCTGCGGCGAGGCCACCGGCAGGTCGGCGTACCAGTCGTAGAACGACAGCATGCAGCCGCCGATCAACGAAATAAACCGGGCCCCGACGGCGTGGCTGACCATCGACATAGCGGGGATGGGGGAAAAGCCGGCGATCCGGTCCGGGCCGTATCGCTTGATGGTGTGCACGTGCGCGGCCGCGACGATCTCGCAGGCCTCCCACCACTCGGCGCGAACGAACCCACCCTTGCCCCGGGCCGACTTGTAACGCCCCGCCTTCTCCGGGTCCTCGACCACATCGGCCCAGGCCAGCACGGGGTCTTTCAGCCGCTGCTTGGCCTGGCGGTAGAGTTCGAGCAGCGCGCCCCGAACATAGGGGTAACGCACCCGCGTCGGTGAGTAGGTGTACCAGGAAAACGACGCCCCACGGGGACAACCACGCGGCTCGTACTCGGGCTTGTCCGGGCCGATCGAGGGGTAATCGGTTTGCTGAGCCTCCCAGGTGATGATCCCGTCCTTGACGTAGATCTTCCACGAGCAAGAACCGGTACAGTTGACTCCGTGGGTCGAGCGGACCACCTTGTCATAAGCCCACCGATCGCGGTAGAACACGTCCGCCGACCGCCCACCGATCTGGTGCACGGTGCGACCGTCGGTCGACTGCTCGCCCCGGTGGAAGTACCGGCCGAATCGCAGCAGCGACTCGGTGAGTGTGTCGTCCAAACCCACTACGCCATTGTTGGTTGTTTGGCTCATCCGCGCCGTTCTTTTTGTGGGTGGTCCAATCCATGGTGATGGATTGGTATGACCGGAGCGTTTCGCCTGTGTTGCGTCACGCCGCACCGCTACACCCCGGCGTAAGCTAACCGAGCACTACTGCGCGCGACCGCCGGCACAGGCCGCAGATAGACCAGGTAGGTCACGACGACACACACGACGTAGAAAATCATGAAGCCCCAGCACGCCGAGTCACCAGACTTGGTGAACATGAAAGACTCCCGGAACGCGAGGTTGATGAACAGCCCGCCCAGGGCACCGACCGAGCCCGCGATGCCAATCACCGCGCCCGCGAGCCGCCGGGCCCGGCCGAACGCGACCTCCGGCGATTGGCCCTCAAAAATCGCCACCTTGGCCTTGCCTAGGAAGATCGACGGGATCATTTTGTAGGTCGACCCGTTGCCGATCCCGGACAGCGCGAACAACGCGACGAAGCCGACTGTGTAGAGCACAAGGGACTTCTGCGTCGAGGCGATCAACACCACGCCCGTCGCCACGGCCATCGCCACGAAGTTAAGCAGCGTTATTTTGGCGCCGCCGAAACGGTCGGCCAACAGGCCACCGAACGGACGGACCAAGGAGCCAAGCAGCGGACCGATGAAGGTCACGGCGGCTGCCTGCGGCGGGGTCCGCCCGAACTGATTCTGCAACACCAGGCCAAAGGCAAAGCTGTAACCAATGAACGAGCCGAAACTACCTATATAGAGAAACGCAATCACCCAGGTTTGGGACTCCCGGATAGCCTCACGCAGGGCACGGGTGTCGTTTTTCATCGAGCTAAGGTTGTCCATATACAGGGCGGCGCCCAGGGCGGCTAACACGATGAACGGGATGTAAATGCCCAGCACCAGTCGCGGCGCGCCGACTCCGGCCGTCCAGATCACCAGCAACCCGACCAGCTGCACGACCGCGACACCAATATTCCCGCCACCGGCGTTGAGCCCGAGGGCCCAGCCCTTACGGCCCTCCGGGAAGAACGCGTTGATGTTCACCATCGAGGAGGCGAAGTTCCCGCCACCCAGCCCGCAAATCGCGGCCACCAGCACGAATGTCGTGTACGACGTCCCGGGATGCATGACGATCGCGGCCAGGATCGTCGGAATCAGCAGCAAACTGGCGCTGACAATCGTCCAGTTGCGGCCACCGAACTTCGCCGGCGCCATCGAATAGGGGATCCGGACGAACGCGCCGACGAGGGTGGGCACCGCCACGAGGAAAAACTTGCCGGCGGCGTCGGTGTGATACTCCGGGCCCATGAACAACACCATGACTGACCACAAAGTCCAGACAGAGAACCCGATGTGCTCGGCGAAGACCGAGAACCACAGGTTGCGATTCGCCACCTTCTTGCCGATCCGCTCCCAGAAGACGGGATCCTGCGGGTCCCAATTGTCGATCCACCGGCCCCGGCGGATCGACGGGGTGACGGCTTGCTTCTCTTCCACAGCCATGCTGGGCCTCCAAGGCAGCGGTTCGCTCTGCTTCGGAGCCCGACGGTAGGCAGCGACCGTTACCGCGACGTAGCGTCATGTGACGCCCGTGCAACGTGATGCTCATTTCCCTTGACAGCCGAGGTGAGCCTCACAAGCGAGCCAGAACCAGCTCGGCGGCCTGTTCCAACCCACGCAGCGACGCCAGTGAAGCCGCGGGGTGCTGAGCATGCAGGGCCACCCGGAATAACAGCGCACGCAACAACGCCTGGGGCCAGCCGTCCAAGTGCGACCAGGACCGCGCCAGCGCGGAATCGGCGCCGCCCCAGGCCAGAGCATCCACCACGATCACCGCGGCGGCCCACTCGACCGGCCGCCAGAACGGCACGATATCGACTATCGCTGGCGGCGCGTTCCCGTCGAAAAGCACGGTGCCGAACATGTCGCCGTGCACCACTTGGGCAGGCAGCTTCAGCGGCCGCCGCCGATCGGCCAGTTCACTGAACAACATGCCCCCGGCGGCCGGATCCAACGCGATCGCCCGCTCACCCCAGGCCGCCGCGTCGGCTCGGGCGCTGAGATCATCTCGGTCGTTGAGCAACCGGGGCCGGCGAACCGTTGCGGTCGCCGCGTGCAACCGCAACGAAACGGCCACCAGCTCGTCATAGCGTTGCTCGGGCTCGCCGGGCAGGAACTGGCAAGCCGACCAACCCGACACTACCCACCGCCCGTCCGAGGAGCGCAACGGCTGGGCGATCCGCAGCTGGTCGGCGCGTAACGTCTCCAGAACCCTCGCTGACCACGCGGCCAGCGCGTTGTCGGTCACCGGCCGGATAACCGCCTCACCGCAGCGAAACGCCGGTAGAGCGCCGAACACAATCGGCTCGACCGGGGCATCGCGCACCCCGAACGCGGTGCGCACATGTGGCGGTGGCGCCGAGTCGAGTTCCAGCTCGGGCCCTCCATTGGCCCGGTCGGTCACGATATTGGCCCGGTCGGTCGCGACGCTCACGGCCGAGCACGGTACCCGCTGGCGGGTTTCGACTGTGGTCACGCCACGCCGGTGGGTCGTGCCGGTAAGCCGAAAAAAGAAGGTTTGTGTTCCTGGCCCGTTGGATTATTTACGTACGACAGGAAGCGTGGAGGAACAATCCCATGGATCACACGACGGTGCGCGGCGAGCAAGACAACCAGGTCAGCGGCTTGCCTCGCTTTGTCGGCGTGTCCAAGATCGTCCGATTAATTGATTGTCTTTGTCAGCGGCCTCGCTTCGGTGACCGGCCATGGCAGTTCAACCAGGACACCCGCGCCTGGCAGGAGGTGTCCGACCAGCGGGAACGGTCAGCCCGTCAGG
The DNA here is from genome assembly GCA_019244295.1 of Pseudonocardia sp. Lineage (GTDB taxonomy): Bacteria > Actinomycetota > Actinomycetes > Mycobacteriales > Pseudonocardiaceae > Pseudonocardia. The sequence continues at coordinate 7,056 of JAFASX010000057.1, read as the reverse complement.
GACTGCCGATCGTGTGCCTGGTGCGAGACGAAGAGCATGAGGAACTGCTCAGTGCGCTCGCCGACCGTCTCAGTCAAGCTCATCCGAACCGGGTGCCGAATGCAAAGGTTGACTTGGATGTTGCCGGTGAGGGCACTGAACTCAGGGCCCTGACCCAGAAGGACGTCCTGACCCCGAAGGACGTCGGGATCGTTCGGGCCATCCTGAGCGATCTGAAGAACCAGTTGGCCGCGAAGGGCAGGTTCCGCTTCCGGTTGTTCAGCCTGGCGGTCTGGCTCATGGAGCAGGACCTGGGCGGCGACGCCCAGGACTATGAGCGGGTGTTGCTTCGCCGGTTGCGTCAGCGGGACATAACCAGCGCGCTCGGAGATGCGGCCCACATCGCAACCAAGGATGTGGCCAGTGCGAGCGGCTGGCCCCAGCTACTGCTCGCGCTACTGCGGTGGGTGCCGCTGGTGGCGTTCCGAGGCAGGGTGACCGGGCAGGTACCACTGTTGTCCGGGCAGTACCGATGGTTCCTGCGCCAGCCGCACCTGACACCGGAGGCGACTATCGGGTTCTTGGGGTTCGCGGTTCGGCTGACCAAAAGGGAATGGCCCAAGGAACATTGTGAGCAGCTCGCCAGATTCCTCACGAACGCCTTTCTAGAAGATCTGCGCCGGGGCTACTGGTGGGCGCCCTGGTTATGGCGCCGACGCAGGGCTACCTACGTGGCTGTTCTGCTGAACAACGTTACCGGGGTCAACGGCGGTTACGCGGTGGTGCAGCTGATCAACGACGTTCGCAACCAGGTGAGCCAGTTCGATCCGTTACTGGTGATCACCGCCAGCCGCAATGTGCCGCCGGACGCGGGGAAGAACCCAGATCGGCCGGAGTACAATGCAGCCCACGCCTTCGATGGCTACCAGCACTGGCAGAAGTCATTGTCGGCGGACCGGCGCGCCCGCCGAGCCATCGCCTGGTACCTGCCACTGAAGGTTCCCGGTATCCCGTCGTCAGCCGATCGGGAGGACGTAGATCAAAAGGTCGGGTCGATCGACCGCCTCCGCGTGCCCGGGCCGACGTGGTGGTCCGGTCGGCTGGTTCGGCTGGCGGTGGCTCTGGTCGTGCTGGCCAGTATGGTCATCCCCTACGGCGTATACAGCTACAACCACTGCGCCGGTTGGACGGGTTGGCCCTGGCGACTGAACCCATCGTTGGTCTGGACCGGCTCGGAATGCGTCGGCGTGACCGATGGCTCGGACAACCTCTTCCAGCCATCCGACCCCTCGCTCGACGAGGTGACGCAGGTCATCCTGCGCCAGAACGACGACGCGGTGCGGTTGCATGAGCAGTATCCGCAGCGACCGTACATCAGTTTGGCCGAGGTGGAGGCCTTTTCCGCGCCGTCCTCGTCGATCGATGCGGCCAACGGACTCAGCTCCGAGCGTGAGGCGTTGGAGGGTGTCGCGGTGGCCCAATGGCGTCAGCTAAAGAAAACGGGCAACTCCGATCCGATCATCCGTGTCCTGATCGTGAACGCGGGAAACGAAATGCACCAGGGGATGACGGTCGCCCGGCAGCTGAGGGACTTGGCCGCGCATGATCCCAGCCTGGTCGGGGTGGTGGGGCTGGGCCAAAGCCGGCAGCCCACGGTGGACACGATCACTGAACTGGCTAATGCCGGACTGCCGATTGTCGCGGCCACCCTGTCCGCGGACAGCCTGGCCGACAACCATCCGATGTACTTCCAGGTGTCGCCGAACAACAGCCGCGTGGCCGCCGTGGCCGCGGCGTTCGCCAAGCAATGGTTGATGAACAACCCCGGGATTACCGCATCGGTACGGGTCTATTACTCGGACGACGCCACCGACATATACAGCGTCAATCTCCGTGACGACGTGTTGGCGACCTTCGCCGCCAAGGGCTTCCAGACCGAGGCCATGGCATACCTTCCGAGCAGTACCACTATCACCCAGTCCGCACGTGCGCGAACAGGTGATCAGTTGATCGGTAACGCCGAGGCATCCGGTCGGAACACGTGTTCGTATCACGGTTTTGTCTATTTCGCCGGCCGAGGAGTTCCGGATTTCGGCGATTTCCTGAACGGTGCGGCTCAGTGTGGCAGCCAGGCGGTGTTCATCGGTGACGATGATGTGACCCGCTACGTGGTTGACGCCGCGGCGCGGGAACAGAATCGGGTGCTGCCGTTTTTCTTCGAGTCGTTCGCGTTGCCACCGTCCGGCAGCCTACGCGGGTCGAAAAAGGAATTTTATCAAGATCTGTACGATCTTTTCAGCTTCGAAACAAGCGCTGGGGGTCGACCATTCGGCGATCACAGCGCGCTTCTCGATTACACCCCGCTGTCCTACGATGCCGCCCTGACCTTCATCACGGCCGTGGAATATCTACGCGAGGGCAATGAGAAGCTTCCCGTTACCCCGGGAACGGTATGGCGAGAGATCACTGCCATCCATAATTCACAGCCCGGCCAGCAACAGGTCAACAATGCAATAGCCGGAGTGAGCGGGCAAATTGATTTCGGTGGTGACATCGACCGGCATGTACCGCTGAACAAGCCAGTGGCTATCCTACAAGTGAAGAACGGCGAGATGGACGACACCCCGGCCGGCTTTTGCGGCCAGGACATAGACTACCAATCCTCACCATGGTGTAGCTGATATGTCGATCTGCCAACTAGCTGACACCAGCCGTCGGCTGGTCGCACGACCTGCCCGAAAATTCCTCTCCCAATAGTCACCATCAGCGGTTAGAGTTTTAACCATGTCCACACCGCCCAGGGGCCAAGGACCATTCGAGCCACCTCGCACACCACCGGGCGGCTATTACGGCTACCCACCGCCGGAGCAACCGGGCTATCCCGGCTACCCACCGCCGTACCCCAACTACCCTGGGCAACAGGACTATCCGCCCCCGCCGGGCTACCCGCCGCCGGGCTACCCCCCGCCCGGTTACCCACCCTACGGCCCGCCGCAGCCGGTGAACGACCCATTGATCGCCACCGATATCGGCAGCTGGTTCACCCAGGTGGGCCGGGTGATTCGCCGGAGCTTCGGCCGTCTTGTGCTGCTTCAAACCGTACCGCTGCTGGTCTGGGGCGTGTTTACGTTCCACTTCCTTCGGAAGTTCATGCTCGCGGCGACGAGCGCGGCGGCCGCTGACGACCAATCTGGTGGATTCAGCCAGGTGAATGGTTCCGCCCAGTTCAACGGTCCGTCCGTCCTGATGAGCGTCATCGATCCGGTCACGGTTCTGCTCTACCTTCTGGCGATCGTGGTGAGCGCGCTCGCGCTGGGGGCGTCTTGGTTCGTAGCAATCAACGACGCGGCGGCCAGGCCCACTTCGATCGGTGACGCGGTGGCGTTCGCCAGCACCCGGCTGTTGCCGATGGTTGGGTGGGGGTTCCTCGCCAATCTCATCACCGCGATCGGCTTCGTCCTGCTGATCATTCCCGGTATCTATCTGTCGATCGTCTTCGCTGGCGCGTTGGTGGGCGTCGTGCTGGTTGAGCGCAGAGGTATCGGCCGGGGTTTCGCTCTGGTCAACCCGCGGTTCTGGCCCACAACGGGCCGGCTGTTGCTAGCTTTCGTGATCGCTTTTGCTTACGGGATCATCCTGAGCTTCGCCACGATACCCATCACGTTCGCCATCGTGGCCAGCGGCGCCGACCCGATCATCGCGGTTACGGTTGCCCCGCTGATGAATATGGTGCTGAGCCTGCCGTTAACTGTCGCTTTCGTGGCGGTGTTTGTGGTGACCTACGCGGAGCTGCGATTCCACGCGCGCGGCGACACTCCCGTCTCAGCGATGACTCTCGCGGCGGAGCTCGCCCGGTAGGTAGCCCGCACCGCGCGCATTGCCCTCGCGCGGCGCGGTCACGGCAAACAAGTCGCGGCAAACAAAGAGACGCGGGATCCCATCGAGATCGACATCAGAGTGGCCAGAACAAGATCGAAGCACTCTCATGGCGATATCGATGGTCCTGACGCACGCGACGAACATGCCCCGTCACTTGGGCGACATATCGTCTGGTGAAAGACTTGCGAGTTGTCGGATTAAGGGGGCTCATCATGTCGGAAGGGTGGGTTGACCGGCGGATCAGAGCGACCTTGAATGACGCGGTGGCCGCCAGTCCGGTGGTCGCGGTCACCGGGCCACGCACGGCGGCGGACGGCCGGGTCGCGGCGCTCGAGGTCAAGGCCGGCAGCCAAGTCACCAGGGCAGGCCTGCGGGGCCTGGAATTCCTGCGTGATCGGCTCGGCGAGCGGTTCGTCGCCGGGCGTTGTGCTGACATCCGGAGCCGAAGCGCAGCGGCTCGGTGACCGACTCGCAGTGGCTCCGGTCGACAGCCTCTGGCGTGGGTAAAGCCCTGTTGTCCGCGTACTGCTATCCGGTGCCGGTCGAGGAGTGGCCCGAGCACCCTGAGATCATCGAACGGATGCTGCCGCAGTCGTGCGCTCGGACCCACCACACCGCGTCGGTGTGCCGCTCAGCGTGTCCTGACGCGGGAAGTTGCGTCGAGAGTCCGCAAGAGGCTGATGTGGGCTTGCGGGCTAGCGTCGAGCCGCTCAGCGGCGACACCGAGTTGGAGAAGCTAACCAGGAGCATCTGGCCGCCTTTCGCTCACTAGGTCGGGCGGTATGGAGCGGCCGTCACACCATAGGACCGCTGAATAAAGCGTCGTCGCCCGTGACCAGGCGCTCTTACAGTTTCACCATGTCGAGCTACGCATCCGAAGATTACGGATCTTTCAAGCAACCGTACCCTCCGTTCACGCCTCCGGATAACGATCCTTTGGTCCCGCCCGACTTCAATGGCTGGTTCCAGCGAATCATCGGGGTGGTTCGCCACAGCTTCACTGCACTGGCAGTGCTTGTCGCGATCATCACTCCGATCAGCGTGGTGATACGGGCGCTGCAAGCCGCAGTGAAGCCAGACCTCACCGCTCTGCGATACGGGGCGGGGGCCGCCGCGGACGTCGACGCGGCAATGGGGCAGTACACCGTAGTCACTCTAGCCGGCCTGCTGATCCTTCTGGTGGCAAGCGCCTACGTCAACTCCGCGGCGGTATTCGTCGTGATCCGGGATGCGGCCGAGCGGCCAACGTCCGCCCTCGACGCACTGCGCCTCGGAGCTGGCCGAGCCCTCCCGCTGCTGGGTTGGCAACTAGCCACAGGGATCATGATGGGGGTCGGGCTCATCCTGCTGCTGGTACCCGGGCTGTATGTGGCGATTGTGTTCAGCGCATCCTTGCTTGGCGTGGTGGTCGTGGAGCGCCAGGGCATCGGGCGGTGTTTCGCCCTGGTCAACCGGCGGTTCCTGGCCACCGCCGGCAGGGTCTTGCTTTACTTTATGATCACGGTGGCCTACTGCGTCGCCGTCGCGCTGATCACCGGTGGGTTCGGCACCACGTCGGTAATCATGATCATCATCCAGCAGATCTTGCTCATCCCGCTGGGCATTGTGGCGGCCGCGTTCGCCGTGGTCACTTACGCCGAGCTGCGTTTCCACGAGCAAGGGGCCACCACCGAGACCCTGGCCGCCGAACTGCATCGCTAGCTCGGCAACCAGCCAACGCGCAGCCTCAATACGTCGGCAACGAGGGGTCAACCTGCTTGATCCAAGCCAGCATCCCGCCGCCCACATGTACCGCGTCCGCAAAGCCGGCCTTATGCAGCGCGGCCAAGGCCTCCGCTGAGCGGACGCCCGACTTGCAGTGCAGCACGACCGGCCGGTCCTGCGGGATCTCGGCAAGCGCCTCGCCGGACAGGATGCGATCCTTCGGGATCAGCACCGAGCCAGGAATACGCACAATCTCGTACTCGTTGTGCTCCCGGACGTCGATCAGCGCGAACGGCTTGCTAGCGTCGATCATGTCCTTGAGCTCGCCAGCGGTGATCGTGTGGCCGGCCGCGGCCCGCTGCGCGTCCAAAGTCACCACGCCGCAGAACGCGTCGTAGTCGATCAGCTCGGTGATCGACTTGGTCTCCGGGTCCTTGCGGATTTTGATCGTGCGATAGCTCATCTCCAGCGCGTCGAAAACCATCAGCCGGCCGAGCAGCGGCTCACCGATACCGGTGATTAACTTGATGGCTTCGTTCACCATGATCGAGCCGATGGACGCGCAGAGCACGCCGAGCACACCGCCCTCGGCGCAGCTGGGCACCATGCCGGGCGGCGGAGGCTCAGGGTAAAGATCGCGGTAGTTCAGGCCCTGGCCGTTCGGTGCATCCTCCCAGAACACCGAGGCCTGACCCTCAAACCGGAAGATCGAGCCCCACACATACGGCTTACCGGTCAGCACGGCCGCGTCGTTGACCAGGTAGCGAGTGGCGAAGTTGTCGGTGCCGTCCAGGATCAAGTCGTAGTCGCGGAAGATGTCTAGCACGTTCGTGGAATCAAGCCGGGTCTCGTGGATCCGGACCTCAACGAACGGATTGATTTCCCTGATCGAGTCACGAGCGGACTCGGCCTTGGAACGCCCGACGTCGGACTGGCCGTGGATGATCTGGCGCTGCAAGTTGGAGCTGTCGACCACGTCAAAGTCAACAATGCCCAGCGTGCCAACGCCGGCCGCGGCCAGGTACAGCAACGCGGGCGAGCCCAACCCGCCGGCACCAACCACCAGCACCTTGGCGTTCTTCAACCGCTTCTGCCCCGTCATCCCCACCTCTGGAATGATCAGGTGCCGGCTGTAGCGTTCGACCTCCGCCTTGGTCAACTCGGCGGCCGGCTCCACGAGCGGGGGTAGCGCGGTCTGGGTCAGCTGCGGTGCCATAACTTGTCGCTCCTTGTAGATCTCACGCCAAACAAAAAGAGAAACGCCCAGCTAAGCGCCCACCTTCCCAGGGGGCCGTGCCCAGGGTCTACCACTGCCCCGCTTCGACCGCGCGCCACATGCCCACCACCGCCCTGGCCACTGTCACCGGATCTTCCATCTGCGGCACATGCCCGATCTCGGGTAGCTCGAGCAGCCGCCCCCCGGACAGCTTCGCCGTGGTGCGAGCGGCGAGCCGGGGCGTAACCAGCCGGTCGCGTCCGCCCCAGACCACCAGG
>JAFASX010000051.1 GCA_019244295.1 Pseudonocardia sp. | reverse complement strand
AGCAGTGGCGTGAGCTAGCGGCCGCGCTGGCGCGCCTGTGAGTAGCGAGTGTGGTTATAGCCATACTCCGCGCTCACAGGCGCGAGCGCGCCAGCGCCCGGCGAGCCACCAGCACACTGATCAGCATCGCCGTCGCGACCATGATCGGCCCGGCCACTTCAGGTCGGCGGACGAGCACGACTATCCCGAGCGCGAACGCCGCCAGGGAAGCGCTCACGCTCACCAGTAAGGCGATCGAGAGCCGCCTCGGCTCGACTGCGCCCACCTTGACTTCCTCGAACCGCAACTGGGCCACGATCTCATCGAAGTCCGCGCGCTCCCGCGGGGTCAACGCCATAACGACCGCTCCTCCGGCTCAATCCCCAACGCTGCCGACGTCGCTCGAACCGGGCATCGCGGTGGACGCACCGTGATGACATCGGCAATGGATCGGGTCGACACGGAAACGTTACGCGCCGAACCCTCCGGGGAGGTTATCGGATCGTGACCCCATCGAGTGAAGCGACCTCCTCCAGTCACGTTGCGTGGCGAAGCCGCGAGCCCCGCCGCTGGTCAGCCTTCACGGTACCTGTCAAGCTGGACACCGTGCGCAACAACGCCGCCGAGCCGAGCCTCGGCCATGTGATCATGTTCGGCGCCACGACGCTCGGCTGGCTGGTGCTCTTCCTCATCAACCTGACGATGTTCGCCCCGAACACGGGCTGGTGGACCAAGGCGGTGTTCAGCGGAACGCTGATGGTCGCCTCGGCCGCGTTCGCCGTCGTGCTGTGGCGCCGAATGGCCCGAAACAACGCCTCCCGGAACAGCGCCGCCAAGCGCTGACCCGCGACTCACCGACTCACCAGTCCGGACGCAACGGCATCGATGAACGGCCCCGGTCGTCCAGCCGGACCCCGAGAACCTGGTGCAGCTGGATATTGTTGCGCTCGAAGCCGACCTGACTGCCCGCCATGTACAACCGCCAAACTCTGGCCCGCTGCTCGCCCACCTCGGCTACCGCCTCGTCCCAGTGCGCTTCCAGGTTCGCGCTCCAGTCGGCCAGCGTCCTGACGTAGTGTTCACGCAGGTTCTCTTCGTGCCAGACCTCGAAGTTCTGCCCGGTCATCACAGTGATCAAGTGCCCAATGCCGTGTAATTCGCCATCTGGGAAAACGTAGCGGTCGATGAACCGGTCGACGTTCTTCGGGCTGAGTGATTTCGGCTGCGTGATGCAGTGGTTGAGCAACCGGCCACCTGGGCGCAACTTGGCGTAGAGCCGCGCGAAATAGGCCGGCAGCTGACGCTCGCCGATGTGCTCGGTGAGACCGATCGAGGACACCGCGTCGAAACCGTTCTCTGGAACGTCGCGATAATCCAGGTGCCGCACCTCGCCGAACTCGGTCAGGCCGCGTTCGACGATCTCTTTCTGGGCCCACTGCGCTTGCTCACGCGACAACGTGACACCGAGCGCGTACACACCGAGCGAAGCAGCGTACATAACCATGCCGCCCCACCCACTACCCACGTCAAGCAGCCGCATACCAGGCCGCAAGCCCAACTTCCGGAAAATCAACTGGTGTTTGGTGTGCTGAGCGATCTCCAGGCTGGCATCCGTGGATGGGTAAACCGCGCACGTGTAGGTCATCGACGGTCCGAGAATCCACGAATAAAAGCGGTTCGACACGTCGTAGTGGTGCGAGATGACTTGAGCGTCACGTCGTTTGGAGTGCGGACGACCGTTCCCCCGGTATTCGACCTTGGGTATGGACGCACGATTCTTCAGCCGCGCGCCGAACAGCTCACCAGCGAAGCGCAATTGGGCCAATCTGGGGATCGAATGCAAAGTGAGATCAGCCAACTCGGACAGGGCGGTATGCAGCGGTCCGTCCACATCCAGATCGCCGGTGATGTACGCTCTGGCCAGACCGAGTGAGCCGGGCGCGCGGGCCAGGTAGGCCAAGGCTCGCGATGACCGCAGCCGCAGTGCGACCGCGGCGTCTGGCGGACCGGCCACGCTGCCGTCGTAGGCCGTGATGCGTACTGGCGCGGTCGACCCTATTACCCGGTGAAAGATATCCGCTACCGACCTCGTGTTCATCGCCCCCGAACGCATTTGTCGTATAGGTTGGGTAGCCGGCCGTCTGGGTCGTAGACCTGTTTGACGGCATGGTACTCGGGACCGTTGTAACGGTCCCAGAATTCCCCCTCGGGGTAGTACGCATCCGAGTACAGGGACTTATGCCCGTCCAGGTCGGCGACCAATCGCTCGATGCGGCGGTTGTGGGTGCCGTTCGGCTCCCCATCGGCCAACGGAACCGCCGACCAAAAGCCGACGTTGACGTAGCGCCGCGAGGGGTCCATTGGGTAGAGCGGCCACCCAGCCGGATCGGCAAGCTGCACCGGACACAGCCACACCGGGGTGATCCCCACCTCAGCATGAAACACCGCCAGGAACTCCGCCAGCCGCCGCACCGGCACCTGGATGTCCTGGATCACCGGCTCCTCCGGAGGGATACCAGCCCGTCGGCGCACCTTCGCGCTGAGCCGATAACGCCGGTCGAGCGCAACCAGTCGACGGTAGACATCTGACCGACGATACCGGCGAGGCCACAGCCTGCGCAGCACCGGATTCTGCGCGCCCAGCGCCCGCGAGCACCAGAACCAGTCGGTATCCCAGCGCCACAGGTAGTCGCGCGTCGTCATAAGATCATCAGCGCGCGCTTGAATCGAGCGGTAGTAGATCCGTTGACCGGTGTAGTCGCTGGGCCGCGTACTGTGGGAAACGATGTCGGTGAACCGGCCGAGGGTCAGGTACTGTTCGCCCGCACCGAACACCGTGCCGTCGCAGAAGTCGACCGGCTCGCCGCGATACGCGCCGGCATCACAGATTTCCGCGATAGCGTCGGCGCAACTGGTGGCGTCCCCAAAACGCACGTGACGCAACGCCACGAACCTCCGCACCGGCTGTAGCTGGATCCGCAACGCGACCGTGTAGCCGAGCGTGCCGTAGGAATTCGGCAACGCACGGAACAGCGCGGCGTGCTCGTTGTCAGCGGTGGCGGTGACCAACTGGCCGTCGCCGGTGAGCACCTCCATCTCCAGCACCGACTCGTGCGCCAGCCCATGACGAAACGACGACGACTCGATACCCAGCCCGGCTACCGCGCCGCCCATGGTGATCGTCTTCAGCTGCGGCACGACCAGCGGCATCAGCTGGCGAGCCAGGGTCGCCTCGACCAGGCGTTCGTACGTGGTCATGCCCTGAACGAACGCGGTCCGCGTCGCTGAGTCAATCGAGAGCACCCGGTCCAGTCCGGTGACGTCCAGCCGACTAGCGGGAGCGGCATCGGCCCTGAACCGGAAGAGGTTCGACGTCGGTTTGCCCAGCCGCACCTGGCCCCCGTCCGGGAGCCGCGCGTACCGGGACCGCAGATCAGCGGCGGCCGCCCGATGCGCGGCAACCGTTCGATGCGCGACGATCGTACTCACATCGCTAGACGCTAATCGGTTCTCGGCTACGTCGCCGAGTTTCAGGCCAATTTCAGGTCAGGGTGAGATCTTCAGATTGAGCCGCGCGACCGCTGCTCGTGCGGGGAGTTCGGACGCCGCCGAGGGCGATGGGCGCGCTGCCGTGAGGAGGAGCGGCGATGGCCAGCCATTCACTCGCCACCACACCGCTGACCCGCAGCGACACCTCGGAAACCGCTCGACAACCAGCGAGGACGAGGCACAGGTCCTCCGCCGCGCCGCGCACCACGTCTCGCGCGGACTCGCGACCCCAACTCCAGTTCGCTCCACTCGGGGCGACCAACTCGACCCGCACAGGCACGGTAGGCACCGGCCGCCCGAACGCCTCGAAGCTGCCGCCCAGGGTCCGGACCCCCAGGTCGGCCACATGGCGCAGCCGATCGATCGCGAGTATGGACCCCGGCACCGACAATGTGCTGGCACCGACCGCGGCGCGGCGCGGATTGTCGGCTCACATCGGCTTCTGGTGAGCACCCAGGAAGCGGTCGATGTAGATCCAAGTAGTAGCGGCATGATTACACACCCGCTCGCCAGTATGTGAGACTCGCCAAATGCGGCGTGACATCTTCGACGACGACCACCACGCGTTCCGCGACCTGGCCCGCACGTTCGCCGAACGTGAGGTGGCACCACACCACGAGCAGTGGGAAGCCGACGGCCAGGTCAGCCGCGAGGTCTGGCTGACGGCCGGCAAGGCGGGGCTGCTGGGCACCGACGTGCCGGAACAATACGGCGGTGGCGGGGTCGAGGACTTCCGGTACAACGCGATCGTGACCGAGGAGATGGTCCGCATCGGAGCCACCGGGGTTGGTTTCATGCTGCAGAACGATGTCGTGGCGCCTTACCTGCTGCGATTGGCGAACTCTGAACAGAAGCGGCGCTGGCTGCCCGGTTTCTGTTCCGGTGAGATCATCACCGCGATCGCCATGACCGAACCAGGAACCGGAAGCGACCTGCAAGGCATTCAGACCGCCGCCGTGCGCGACGGGTCGGATTGGGTGCTCAACGGCGCCAAGACGTTCATCACCAACGGCATCCTGTCCGATCTGGTGATCGTGGTAGCTAAGACCGATGCTGGCAGCGCCGGCAGCAGGGCGTTCAGCCTGCTGGTAGTGGAACGCGGCATGCCAGGCTTCGAGCGCGGGCGGCGGCTGAAAAAAGTCGGGCTGAAGGCCCAGGACACCGCCGAGCTGTTCTTCACCGACGTCCGGGTGCCCGCCGCCAACGTATTGGGCGAGCTCGGTCAAGGCTTCATTTATCTGATGCAGAATTTGCCACAGGAACGGCTGTCCATCGCGGTGGCCTGCGCGGCTGGGATCGAGCGGGCGCTGGAAGTGACCACACGGTACACCCGGGAGCGCCACGCGTTCGGCAAACCGATCTCAGCGTTCCAGAACACCCGCTTCGAGCTGGCTGAGGTGGCCACCCAAGCCCAGGTCGCCAGGGTGTTCGTGGACCGCTGCATCAGCGAGCACGTCGCGGGCCGGCTGACCGTGACCGACGCCGCCATGGCCAAGTGGTGGACATCTGACCTGCTCAAGCAGGTGGTGGATCGCTGCGTTCAGCTCCACGGAGGTTACGGCTACATGCTGGAGTACCCCATCGCGCGAGCATTTGTGGACTCGCGCGTGCATTCCATCTTCGGCGGCACCAACGAGATTATGAAAGAGATCATCGGCCGCAGCCTGTTCGACTGACGGTTCTCCCTTGTCCCGAGCGAGCGGAGCGGCCCGTGCGGCCCGTGCGAGCGGAGCGCGGGGACGCCTCGCCTCAACGGGACAGCTGCCCGGTCGCGGTCGGCGACGCGGTCGGCATCCTCGCGATCTGGGCGTTACAGACGCGTTCCGCGCTATCCAGCGCGGTGGCGAGCCGATTGGGATCCAGCCGCACGGTCGTCACCGTCGGATCCGCTCCAGCCGGCAACCTGGCCTTGGCCTGGGCATCCAGATCGTCGATAGCTGCCATGACCGCGCGCATCGCGTCTGCTACCGCCGGGTCGGTCGCTGACGTACCTCGCTCGGCCGTCTGCCGAGGCGACAACTCGATCAGAGCGATGAACGGGCTGAGCACGGCCTCAGTCCGCATGGCGTCGACCGGAGCGCGGGCGCTACCCACGGATGACAGAAACTCCCGGCACACCCCGATATCGGTCGGGGTCGGGCCAGTCGCGGGGGCGGCCGGCGCCCGCGCGGAGGGGGCCGGTCCAGCGTCTGAGCAGCTCACGAGCAAGCCCACCGCAGCGGCTACCGTTAAAGCCAGCCAGGCGTGGCGACGCCCAAGGCGGCCATTCCGGCGCTCGGGAGGCAAGACCGTCTTCACCAGGTCCGCCAAGACCACCTCCTCCCCATGGTGCCTTCCCAAGCTTCGCATGGCCACGTTCAGCCCTCAATCTCGCGTCGCGTCTCACTGCGTCGTAGTCGAGCATCGGCCGAGGACACGCCGCCCGTAGCCGGATGTGCCGGATCGAGAGGACGCTGAGTGCTTGGCTGGGCCGCCGAGATACTGCGCACGCCCGCTGACACACGCGTTTTGTCGTCACGCACACGTTGTGTGCTCAGCGCTGCTGTTGCAGCACGTGTGCGGCGTACGAAACGTGTGCACGACGACGAAACGTGCGCGCGAGCGACGGGCACGCTCCGCCCGCCTAACCAACGTCACCCACGACTAGCTCGTAAC
>JAFASX010000161.1 GCA_019244295.1 Pseudonocardia sp. | reverse complement strand
CGCGGAAACGATCCTTATCGCGCGGCATCGGGGAACGGAGCACGGGTATGAGACAAATGATGCGGGCATAGGCGAACGGCTCACGCTCGCACACACCGTGTGTACGCCGCACACACGCTGCAGCACGTGTGCGGCGTACACAACGTGTGCGTGGAGCTAGTGTCACGTCATGACGATCATTTGCTCCGGCGGCACTGCCGCGTGGTGAAACAAGTGGCCTGGTCAGGGCAGATGTAGATGCGTTGACCAGGAGTGATGCATGACCAAGCTGATCCCTTCGGAGCATGCGATCAACGAAACCCTAGGTAGCGCCAGCGCGGCGCGTGACGCGAGGCTGCGGATCATGCCATCTTCGACCCCGAAAACCGCTCTTGACCTGCGGAAACGATCCTTAACTTAGCGGCATTGGGCGAGAGGGGCGGCTGCGGTGAGTGGAGCGTGCGGGGTGGTCTAGCGTGCCGTCGTTGGTGGGCTGGCGGATGACGGGGCGGTGGTTATGGGTACGCGGGATGTGTTCTCCGAGGAGGAGCTGTCCCGTCTGCGGGGATTTCCGGAGATTACCCGTGCGGAGCTGATCAAATATTTCACCCTGACGAGCGCCAAGGAAGAATTTCTCCGTAAGTGGAGACCGACCAAAACCGTGGGAGATCAACTTGTTACCGCTGCTCCCCGCAGCCGTAGTCTCGCCCGTGGTGGCCCTGGCATCCGATCCGCCGCAGTCCTTCGGGGGCGTGGTCCGTGCCCGGATGATCCGCACCTGGCGGCTCCGGAGGATCACCGGGCGCCCGAATAGTTGATCTCCCACAGTTTTGGTCGGTCTCCTTCCCGTCCCGCCGGCCCCCCGCAGGCTGACCACCGGACACCTGGAGGGCTTCTTCCGCGACCCCCGACCAGGCACATTCGGGACGCAGGGGTCGGTGACCCGGCACCCAAGCCGGGTGGTCAGTGATCACTGGGCGCAGCCTCGGGGAAGCCGGACTGGTCTGCGGCCCGCCCACCAGTCGAGCTCGCCGCTACACTGTGATCCTATGAGTTCCGCGATCAAGCTTCCTCCGACGATCCCCACGGGCTGGCCGAGGCCGGCGCCACGGTGAAGCTCGTGCGCGACGGCCGTTCCGTCGCGCAGATCGTGCCGCTGCGCAAGCCAGAGACTCCCACAGAGCGGCACGCGCGCGGCCGGGTGATCGAGCAGGCCATAGCTGATGAGTTCGGCGGGCCGAGCCTGGCCGACATCCGGCGGATCTATGACTCCCAGGGCTGGGACTGGCCCGGCAACGAAGCCGTGCACCGCACCCACACCGTGGCGGACGCGTCCTGAGTCAGCCACCTCCGCCGCCCGGCGAGCTGTCCGTCGCCTCAACACCAACACCCCAAGGATGGCGCCCTGATGACTAAACCGCTCCCCTCGTTGGCGACCATTGTCGCTCGGCTCGACGCCTTGGAGCATCGTGTGCGCGACATGGAAGGCAGCTATGGCGAAACCCTGTACCGGCTGCGCCGCGAATCCATCCGCAACGACCTGCGCACGGCCCGCATCATGGCCCATCTCGGGGTGGGTGACGTCACCGAAGCCGACATCGACGCAGTACTCGACGCGGAGGCGTAAGGTCACGTGCCAGGCCACGATTCGCTGGCTTCCCCGGCCCGTTGCTTGGGTGGCTACGCCCAGGGGCGCACGCCGCATTTGGCGGCTTCATCTTTGGGAGTTGGCTTGGCTACGTTTTGTTCCGTTACTGGCGCGGGAGCAGGTTGGGCGGCTTCCGGCACGGGCGGCACACCTACGGCCTGCTCGCCGCCCCACAGCGGTGAGATCGCCTCAGTTCGACGCCGCCGCCATCCGGTGTCGTCCGTCGGCGGCGCTGTCACCGGCCGGGGTCGGCACCACGGTGACCGGGCACGTGGCGTGCAGGACACATTGCAGGCTAACCGAGCCGAGCAGCATGCTGGCAAATCCACCGCGGCCGCGGCTGCCCACCACGAGCAGCTCAGCCCCCCGACTCGCGTCGATCAGGGCAGCGGCCGCGCTGGACCCCACCGCGCGCACCCGAACGTCGGTGGCGCCCGCGTCCCCCAGCTGCGCCCGGACGTGAGCGACGATTTGCTCGACGTGGCGTAGCACATCCTCGCGGATCTCCTCGATGGTCGGCGCCGCCGCCCATCCCTGCGTGGCATCACAGGCCCAGTAATCCGGGCTGGCGAAGGCACTGATCACCTCGACCTCGGCACCGCGTAGCGTGCCTTCGCGCAGCGCGTAGGCCAGCGCGGCCCGGCCGCCCGGCGAGTCATCCACCCCGACCACGACCCGGCCGTCGGCGTTCTGTGCAGTCATCGTCTCGTCCTCCCTTCAGCGGCCGCCCACACGGCCATCGACCCCCAGCCTGCCCCGCTCAACCCCGGCCTGGCCGCGGCCGACCGGCCCGGACGCGCTAGCCAAAAGCCCCTGCCCCGCCGTACCCAGGCCGACCGAACCAGGCCGTCAAGCCTGATCATTTACGCCCAACGACCCGCATCAGGGTGGGTCGCGGGCGGTGGCCAGAGCGGTACTGGGCGTTGGTGGGGCGCCAAGGAGGCGTTGTTCGGGTTGAGCTGGGACAACGCGACGGGGAAGGATGAGAAATTATGGCGGTTGTGGGGCGCGGGGCGCGCCGTGGTTTTGCGCGGCGCCGTAAAGCTCTAGGCTTTACTTAGGAGTCTTTGGCCGCGAGTTTGAATGTGGAACGGTGGGTAGGAACCAGACCCGATTGCTGTACTGGATCAGCGGCAGCGTGGCACCTCAATCGCTTCCATGTCCCATGTCTAAACCTTCTGGCGTCGATAGCGCAGGTGCGGTATGACCTCTAGGAGCTGGCTGGGCTGGGCGCCCAAAGGACTGGCGGGGAAGGCCGGGGCCGGGGATTAACTCCGGCAAGCCGGACGGCCCGTCACTGCGAAGCCGCTGGGTTGAAGTCGGCGGTGCTGATGTGGCCGCGTGTCGTGACTGGCGAGCAGGTGCCGGATTGCCGCGCCCAGTGGGGAGGTCGCCGAGCGTGCGTCGGTGGGCTTGCGGGTTGCTTCCGGGCGTAAGAGAGCCACGCAGGCGGTGCAAGGCCGTCCGGGTGGGGAGCTGAGGGAGCCGGGCAGGACGAGGTGGCTGCAGAGCGCGGTATAGACACCGTGCGAGCTGGCGGCGACCTGTGTATCGATCACGGCGTGCTCCTGATGGTCCCGCACGCATGTCATCGGCACGACAACCTGGGCGCCAGCAGGCCCGCCTAGGTCGGTCCGGATCTGGGCGCTTATCTGAGCGGGCACGATAACGACCGGCACGCCGAGGCGCCAGACAGCTCCCGCGCACCCGGCGGACGTCTCCCCACCGGAGTTACGCCCAGTTCGCACCGCTGGTCGAGAACACCCATCGCATCCCCTTTGCGTCTCTATTTGAGACTCAAATACTAGCTCAAGCTACTCTCCGCCAGGTGAGGATGGAAGTGAGACTCAAACAAAGACGGGCGCCTGCCCGAGTGGTGCTGCAACACTGTTGAAGTGCATGAAGAAGATCCCGGACCCGTCGTCCAACGACTGGTCCTCGGCGAGCGGCTTCGAGCGCTACGCGAGGCCAGCGCCATCGGCCTGGACGAGGCCAACGCGGCCCTGAAGTGGTACCGGGGCAAGCTTTCCAAGGTTGAGAACGGGATGCTTGCGGTGACTGAAGCGGAGCTGTCGGCCCTGCTCGACCGGTACGGCGTGACCGGACCGGAAGCCGCACGGGTCAAGCAGCTCGGCGTCGAGGCGCGACGCAGGGCGGCACCGGAGCGAGTCAGTGACTGGGCCCGCCAGTACATCCCTCTGGAACGGACAGCGTCAGAGATTCGCATGATCTACAGCGAGATCCCCGGCCTGCTGCAGACCAAAGACTACGCCAAAATCCAGCTCGCACGCTCGCCCGTCGTCATGGGCGTGGACATCGAGGCGATGGCGGCCGCCCGCGAGGAGCGCGGAAACCGGCTCTACCGCGACAACGCCCCACGCGTATGGGTTGTGCTCGGCGAAGAAGCCCTACTGCGTCGCATCGGCACCACCGAGATCATGCACGCACAACTGCTCAGGCTCAAAGACATCGCCCAGCTCCCCATCGTCTCGCTGCGAATCTTCCGCCTCGACCAGGGCCCGTACGCCGGCCTGAGCTGCCCATTTACTCTGCTGTGGATCGAGAAGGCGCGGGCTACAATCGCCTACGTGGAGACCCTCACCGGCGCCGACTACATCAAGACCACCGCCGCCTACTCCGCCTCCTTTGAGCAGGTATACAACGAGGCACTACCCGAGGACGAAACTCTCGCCCTCATCGACCACTACCTCGAAAGACACAGTTAGGAGTATCTGCATGGCAACCCAGAGACCGACCTCCACTGGCACAAGAGCAGCTACAGCGGCGGCGCCCAAGTATGCGTCGAAGTAGCTCGATCACCAGATGGGGGCCGCTGGCTCCGAGACTCCAAAACTCCCAAGCGGCCCGCACACTACTTCACCGCCGATGAATGGGACGCCTTTATCAAGGGCATCAAGAACGGCGAATTCGACTAAAGGCTCTTCACCGCCCGGCCGGCGGTGGTTCTGGAGCCTCATCACAGTGTCGCCAGCCCGCGAGTGCTTCCTCTGCCGATCCTTGAACCACACCAACGCCTGGCCTTGTCTTTCGAGCGGCAAAGACGCTTCCAACTCATGTTCGTCGGTTGGACCATGTCTATCCGAATGGTGACGCGCGGCGAACTGTATACCACGTTGATGGCCCGTCGGCACCGCCCTGCGATACACAAGACCTGTACATGCTGTTGGGTGCGGCATGTGTGCTGCTTTCCTCTATTAGCCATGACTTATCCGAGCCGTTGGCCGCAATGACTCAAGCGACAACCGTGGAAATGTTCGCTGAGCTATCGGGGCATCGAGGTCTGCTCACCTGGGTCTACTGCACCAAGGCCATGATCGTAAGTTGGTGGGCTTGGTGGGCTACCCCTGCTGAGGTGTTGCATTACGCTCATAAAGCTCAGGCC
>JAFASX010000135.1 GCA_019244295.1 Pseudonocardia sp. | reverse complement strand
TGCGACCGGCCGCGTTGCTGCTGCCGCGCGGGCGCTCGTATGGGGATGGGCTGACGGACTTCCAGATCAACCGCACCGCGTCTGCCGCTGGCGTCACCGAGGACATGATCGGCTCGCGGTGGCGGCTGAACCTGACCGGGACAGGTACGTCCGTGTCGTTAGATGCCGCGAGCCTGGCCGCGTTATTCCGGCACACCGTCGAGCTGCCGTTGGCTTGTGTCGAGGGCTGGTCGACCGTGCAGACCTGGACCGGCGTGCGGCTGCGCGACCTGGCGGTGTTGGCCGGTGTGCCGTCACCGGCGTCCGCTGTGGTCCGCTCACTCGAACAGAGTGGGGCGTTCGGCACGGCGGCGCTGACCCAGGCGCAGGTCCTCGACCCGGACTCGCTGCTGGCCACCGAGGTCAACGGGGTGCCGCTGAGCCTGGATCACGGGGCGCCCGCGCGGATCATCGCGCCGGCGTTGCCAGGGGTGCACTGCACCAAGTGGGTCGGCTCGATCGAGTTCCGCGGGGCCACATGAATCGTCACCTGAAGGGCCACCGGGATGGCGGCGTGACAGCGCGCTGGCGTGCGTTTTATGGCGCGCATCCACTGCATCTGCTGGCGGTACTGAGCTGCTTGGCGCTGGCCGGGTACGCGGCGCTGCGGGCCACCGCGAACCCGCTGTGGCCACGGATGCTGATCTGGTTCGCCGCCGCGATCGTGGCGCACGACCTGGTGTTGTTCCCGCTCTACACGGCCGCCGACCGGTTGTTGACCGGCCTTTGGCGCCGGGTGCTCAGCAGCCGAATTCCACTCAGCGGGGGCGCGGTCAACTACGTCCGGGTGCCCCTGCTGGGCGCGGCTTTGACGTTCCTGCTGTTCCTGCCCGGGATTATCCGCCAGGGCGGTCCCGCTTACCACGCGGCCACCGGGCTGGACCAGCAGCCCTACCTCGACCGATGGCTGCTGTTGTGTATAGCGATGTTCCTGGCGTCCGCGCTGGTGTTGGCGGTGGTCAGAGTGGTCCAGCTAACTCGCGCCGGCACACGAGCATCCGGTCGCTGTTTGGACCAGGCGTCCAGGCGCCAGCGGCCCGGCGGATCTCAGTGCGCACGCCGTGCTCCCGCGGATCGGCTATGAGCTCGGGCAGGTGAACGCAGTGACGACCTCAGTGGACAGCGGCTGGCTCGCGCAGCTCGTCCGTGGCGAACGCGGTCACGCCGTCGACGAAGCTGGTGGTGGCCCGGAAACCGAGCACGGCGCGAGCTTTCGCCGGATCGGCCACCACGTGCCGGACATCGCCGGGCCGCGCGCCACCGACCACTACCGGGGCCGGGCCGCCCATCGCCTCGGCCAGAGTGGTGGCCAGCTCACCGACGGTGTGCGGCTCACCGGAGCACACGTTGACCGCCTCCAGCTGGCCGGCACTCGGATCGGCGGCCAGCGCCAGCATGTTGGCCATAGCCACGTCAGTGACGTGCACAAAATCTCGCCGCTGCGCGCCGTCCTCCAGCACAGTCGGGGCTCCGCCCCTGGCCAGGGCCGAGCGGAAGATCGAGGCCACCCCGGCGTACGGGGTGTCCCGAGGCATCCTCGGCCCGTACACATTGTGGTAACGCAAGGACCAGGCCATGCCGCCGGTCTGCCGGGCCCAGGCGGCCGCCAGCTGCTCCTGGGCCAGCTTCGTCGCGGCGTACGTGCTGCGCGGGTCAGGCGGGGCGTCTTCGCTGACCAGCCCTGGCCGCAGCGGCGCGCCGCACCGCGGGCACGGCGGCTCGAACCGGCCCACCGCTAGGTCCTCCGGCCTGCGCGCGCCGGGTCGTATGGTGCCGTGCTCGGCACAGTCGTAGCGGCCCTCGCCGTACACCACCATCGAGCCGGCGAGCACCAGCCGATACACCCTCGCCTTGTGCATCGCGGCCAGCAGCACAGCCGTGCCGTAGTCGTTGTGCGACGCATAGTCCGGTGCGTCGGAGGGGTCGATACCGTGCCCGACCATCGCGGCCTGGTGGCACACCGCGTCCACCCTCGTCAACAGCCGGCCGAGCAGCTCAGCATCCCGCACGTCGCCGACCACCAGCTCGTGCTCCCGCGTCCAGCGCGGGGGGGCCGAGGTCCCGTGTGCTTGGGGCAGCAACGCGTCCAGGACCAGCGGATGGTGCCCACGTTCAGCGAGCAGATCGGCTATATGGGAGCCGATGAACCCGGCTCCTCCGGTGACCAAGATGCGCATGCCTCAGACGGTAGTGCTCGTCCGGCGGGCGCCTGAGCACCGGCTACGGTATCGGCATGGAGATCGCGTCACCCCAGATCGGACGTGCCTTGGTCGTTATCGTTGACGACCGTGTGGCGCACGCGGCTCGGTCGGAGCATGAAGACACGATCGGCCCGCTGGTCGCTGAACTCCTTGAGGAAGCCGACTTCGTGGTCGACGCGGTGGTCACCGTGCCGGGCGAGGCGGTGGCCATCCGCAAGGCGCTGAACACCGCTGTGATCGGTGGGGTAGACCTGGTGATCACCATCGGGGGCACCGGTGTCTCGCCGCGTGATGTCACGTCCGACGTGACGGCCGATGTGCTGGACCGGCCTATTCCGGGTATCGCGGAGGCGATTCGCGCATCCGGACTGGCCGCCGGTGCGATCGATGCCGTGCTGTCCCGTGGGCTGGTTGGGGTATCCGGTAGCACCCTGGTGGTCAACTTGGCTGCGTCGAGGGCGGCGATTCGTGACGGGATGGCTACCTTGACGCCGCTGGTTTCGCATGTGATCGAAGAGCTCTCCGGTTTGAACGAGGGTTGAACACGACCGATGCCTAAGCGGCCGTTGGACATGCCCGACGCGGCTCGCCGACGTCGGCTCGCGGAAATCTTCGGCGAGGTGCTGCCCGGGGCCACCGGCGACGACGTCGAGCTCGATGTCGAGGAGTCCGCCGAGGCGCGGGCGCGGCGCTGGCATCTGGAGAACCGCCCGCCGCACCACTAGCGGCGGCTGGTGCTGGTCTGGGTTGCTCGTCATGCCGTTCACCGGACATCGCGGTCAGGACCGGTCGTCAGAGAGCGCGCAGCAGGCACATGGCTCGCGCGTGCACGAGCACCTGCTCGCCGCAGCGGCAATCAGCGGCGTCGGGGCCATACGTTCGCGGAATCGTGATGGATCTGGGCTGTTGGGGCGCGGCGGTGTCCAGTACCACCTGCCAGCGTCGTGCGTAGGCCTGGCTAGGGAGGGTGAAGGTGACCTGTTCGTGGTGGCCGTTGATCAGCAGGAGGAAGGAGTTGTCGGTGACGCGTTGCCCGAGTAGGTCGCGGTCGGGGATGCCTTGGCCGTTGAGGAAGATCGCGATGGAGCTGGCGAAGCCGGCGTTCCAGTCCTCGTCGTCCATTTGCTGGCCGTCGGGACGCAGCCAGGCGATGTCTTCGATGTTCGAGCCGCGGATGGTGCGGCCTTGAAAGAACCGCTGTCGGCGAAAGATCGGGTGTGCCGTGCGCAGAGTGATCAGCCGGGTGGTGAACGCGGTTAGTTCCAGGTTGGCCTCGGTGGTGTCCCAGTTGACCCAGGACAGCTCGTTGTCCTGGCAGTAGACGTTGTTGTTGCCGTTCTGGGTGCGGCCGCGCTCGTCGCCGTGCGCGATCATCGGCACCCCTTGGGACAGCAGCAGCGTGGTCAGGAGGTTACGTTTCTGCCGCTCCCTCAGCTCCAGGATCTTCGGGTTCTCAGTGGGGCCTTCGGCCCCGCAGTTCCAGGAGCGGTTGTAGCTTTCCCCGTCGCGGTTGTTCTCGCCGTTGGCCTCGTTGTGTTTGTTGTTATAGGAGACCAGGTCAGCCAGGGTGAACCCGTCGTGCGCGGTGATGAAGTTGATCGAGGCGATGGGCCGGCGGTTATCGGCCTCGTAGAGGTCCGACGATCCGGTGAACCGGGAGGCAAACTCGGCGAGGCTCGCCGGCTGTCCGCGCCAGAAGTCGCGCACGGTGTCACGGTAGCGCCCGTTCCACTCGGTCCACAGCGGCGGGAACTTGCCGACCTGGTAGCCCCCCTCGCCGACGTCCCACGGCTCGGCAATGAGCTTGACCTGGCTGATGACCGGGTCCTGGTTGACCAGTTCGAAGAACGCCGAAAGCCGGTCGACCTCGTGGAACTGCCGGGCCAGGGCGCTGGCCAGATCGAACCGGAACCCGTCGACGTGCATCTCGGTCACCCAGTACCGCAACGAGTCCATGATCATCCGCAGGGATTCGTGGTTGCGGACGTTGAAGCTGTTACCGGTGCCAGTGGTGTCGTAGTAGTGCCTGGCGTCGCCGTCAACGAGCCGGTAGTAGGCGGGGTTGTCGATACCGCGGAAGGCCAGGGTCGGGCCCATGTGGTTGCCTTCGGCGGTGTGGTTGTAGACCACGTCCAGGATGACTTCGATCCCGGCACGGTGCAGCGCCCGGACCATGGTTTTGAACTCCAGCACCTGCTGACCTTCGTCGCCAAAGGACGAGTAGCCGTTGTGCGGGGCGAAGAACCCGATGGTGTTGTAGCCCCAGTAGTTCGACAGACCTTTGTCTTGCAAAGTGGAGTCGTTGACGAACTGGTGCACCGGCAGCAACTCGACCGCGGTCACCCCGAGCTGTTTGAAATGCCGGATCATCGCCGGGTGGACCAGCCCGGAGTAGCTGCCCCGCACATCCTGGGGGATGCCCGGGTGGCGCATCGTCATCCCTTTGACGTGCGCCTCATAGATCACGGACTCGTTGTAGGGGATCCGTAGCGGGCGGTCACCGGTCCAATCGAAGTACGGGTTGATCACCACGGACTTCATCGTGTACGGCGCGGAGTCGTCGTCGTTGGGCTCGTCCGGGGCATCGAACCGGTAGGAAAATAAGGCCTCGTTCCACTTGATGCGGCCTTCGATAGCCAAGGCGTACGGGTCGATCAGCAGCTTGGCCGGGTTGCACCGCAGCCCGGCATCCGGGTCGTACGGGCCGTGGACCCGATAGCCGTACCGCTGCCCGGGTCCGACCCGGGGCAGATAGCCATGCCAGATCATCCCGTTGCGCTCCGGCAGCTCCACCCGCGACTCTTTCCCGGCGTCGTCGAACAGGCACAGCTCGATCCGCTCGGCGATCTCCGAGAAGATCGCGAAGTTGGTTCCGCCACCATCGAATACCGCGCCCAACGGATACGGCGTCCCTGGCCACATGCCAACCCCAACCCCTTCCAGTCCCAGCGCTCCCAACGGTGCGACCTCGCATACTTACCTCGCTCGCCAGCGGGGCGCCACCGCTGCCCACCACGCGACGGCCGCTCTCCGCGGTAGCGTACGTCGATCGCGGGAAACTCTTCCCATGTCGGGCTGCCAACCTAGGGCTGGCCCAGTGCGACTGGCTAGTCGCCGATACCGGAACCGAGTCAGACACTGGTTCGTGGTAAGCCCTACCGTGGCGCGCAAACTGGGCTGGGTGGCTTTATGACGTGCGTCCGGGTGGCTGGATCGGCGCTCACACACCGATCCAGCCACCCGGGTCAGCTGATTCAGCTCTTGAAAACGTCCTTGGCCTTCTCGCCGGCCTGCTTCAGGTTCGCTTTCGCCTCGTCGCCGTGACCTTCGGTCTCCAGCTCGGGATCATCGGTGGCCTCGCCGACGTTTTTCTTGGCCTTACCCTTCAGCTCCTCAGTCTTGTTCTCGATCTTGTCACCCATGCTCATAACGTCACTCCAATCGGTCTCAGTCGAGCACCTCGGACGGCTTCAGTTTACCCGCCACCTCCGCTGCTAAACCCCCTAAGCGAGTGACGTCGGTGACATCGTCTTGGTTCTCAGGCTTCCGCTAAAACCACGATCGCCAGCATTGATACGGCGTCGATGGGTTAGTTAGCCGAGTCCCCACGGGACGTCCTCGTGACATCTCAGACGAGGTTCGATCCAAAATCCTGGCGCTAAGCCAGTGGACGCCACCGGATGAGACTGGGCTCTCCCACTGGCCGAGCCCACTGGTCGAGCAGGGAGATAGCACGCTATCTTAAACAGAAGTTCGGAATGTCGGTATCGCGTAACTTTGCGGCTTCGCTCTGGCGCGAGCACGATCTTCAACCGTGTCGTCAGGGCGCTTTTAAGCTTTCAACCAATCCTCGTTTCGAGGAGAAGGTGTCCAGGATTTCTTGAGTTGTGGCTGGTCGAGGGTGGGGAGAAAAATCGGGCGGCGATGATCCTGAGCTTGCGCGATCTGTTCCCAGCGGCCGGTGAACACCGCGTGGTCGCCAGTCAGCTCTACCACCTCGGCCTGTAGTTCCGCCAGCGTCCCGCCCGCAGGCATTGCTGGGGATCCGGCTCGCCGCCGGTCGGCATTGGCTTCGGCGGGCTCACCGTGCGCACTTCGTGCAGCGGCCACGGCCCGGCCATTGATGCCGCCAGGAGCTCCATGCCGCACAATGTGGGATAACGGCCCGCATGGCAATGTGCGCGGCAACCACATCGTCACTCACCAGATGCTCCACGCGGGTGCGGGCATCGGTAATCTCTACCGGACGCGGTCGCCACCGCTGTTCCGGTATCCGGAGTCGGCCATCGTGCGTCTGGCGCCGGTCTCTGCCTGACATGGGTTTCCCTTCGCGCTTCGGCACGCAATCACACCGGCGCGCGTCGATTGAGCAATTGACTGACGAACCGGATTCAGTGATCTATCGACGAGCGTTGTCCGTTCTCTTTGACTCTCTTTGACGGCAGCCCCGTCTGAATTCGCTTCAGAGCCCTCTTCCGTGTGGTCACGCCAATCGCACGGGGCCCCACCAGACGCCAAGCAACCAGCCACGACTCGCAGGTTCCTTCGCACCTGTTTCAGCTCAGCCACGGCGCACCCCGCTGACCCCCGCTGACCACGTTAGTTCGCCCCGCGCCAGGTGAATAGGTCAGCCACGCTCACCTTGCCGTAGCTACGTTCCTCTTTAGCCTCTTTACTGGACTTGCCGCTAGGTCTTGTTCGCCTGTCTACCGCGCACATGTAGCTAGTTCAGCTTTGGTGATTACCTTGTGGAGGGGTCTCCGGTGGGGGCCGGTGTGGGCCATACTTGTGGCCCACACCAGGAGCGAACGGGGGTCACCGGGCCGTGACCAGCATCGGCGCGTTGATCAGGGAATCGCGCACTGCTCGGGGCTGGTCACAAGCGCGTCTAGCGGATGTGTTGAACGAGGTGGCCGGGCACGCGACGCTGGACCGTCACTACGTGGCGCGCTGGGAGCGGAACGCACGTAAGCCCGGGTACTGGCTGCCGCGCATCAAACGCGTGCTTGGCGTAGACCTCCATGGAACGGCTCCCGATCCCGCCGGCGGCTCGTCAGAGGACGACATGCATAGGAGAACACTACTCGGCTTGGTAGGCGGGTCGGTTCTAGATAGCGCCGTCAAGGGTCTTGAGCCGGTTCGCCGGCAGCTAGATGCGGCGTTGGGCGGTCCGATCACCGAGGACGACGCGACGGAGTGGGAGCGTGCCGTTGATAAGTATTCACGGCTGGTGAATCGATTCCCCGCCAAGCAGGTTCTTCCTGGGCTGTTAATTGATCTGGACGAGGTACGTGGTCAGCTTGAGACAGCGTCGGGCGGCTTGCGGCTGAGATTGCTTGGAGTGCGCGCGCTTTTGAGCGGGCTCGCGGCGACATCGCTTGTGGGCGCGGGTTATTGGTCGGATGCGGAACGGTGCTGGCGTACCGCCCAACGTGCCGCCAGGTTTAGCGAAGATCGCGTCGTGCGTTGCCTGGTCGCGAGCGACCGCGCGGTGTTCGGCATCTATATGCCGGGGGGCGACCCCGTGACATTGCTCGGCATTGTCGATGAGGCTCTCGCGTGGGGCGAGGGCATCATTTCGAAAGGTACGGCTAACGCTCTGTCGGCACGCGCCCAGGTCCTTTCAATGCTAGGCGAGCGAGCGAGCGGGCGCGTGCGCGGCGCTGGCCGCGCTTGAGACTGTGTTCGAACAGCTCGACGGCGGGTGGCCGGAGCCTCGGCTGTGTCACGTCCGTAGCTTCGTGTACTCATACGTTGGGAGCGCTCGTGAATCGGCCGCGGCTCAGGATCAAGCGCTCGCCAAGTACCCGTGCCCGTTGTCGCCGGGAGCGGCGCAAGTCCACATGCACCGAGCCAGATCTATCATCGCCTCGGGTGATCCAACACAGGGAGTACGGCATATTGTGACCATGCTGGAGCAAATAGGGCCTTCTCTCCGTCACGGCTACGTGGGCACTTCAGCGGAGTTCGCTCTCCACGCGCTACCCGAAAAGGCGAGGTCACTATCAGGGGTACAGCGGGTGCGCGAGTTGATTTCTGAAGAGGTTGCTCTGCGATGACACAGATTGTCATCGAGCACTGCGGCGCCGACGCCGTCAGCTCCAGAGAGGACGCCATCAAGGACCTGTACATCGCGACCTATAAGGATATGCTCGACAGTTCTTTCCACAGCGTCGAGCGTTTTCTCGCGCGCATACACGGTTACGCTAAGGCACCTGGTTTCGAGTTTGTGCTCGGATCGGTCAACGGTCAGCCGGTAGGGCTTGCTCTCGGCTATCCATTGCCGACCGAGGCACGCTGGTGGAGGGGATTGACTACACCGGTTGAGCCTGGACTGATCGAAGAGGACGGCACCCGCACGTTCGCCCTGTGCGAGCTGATGATCCGTCCAGGCTGGCAGGGCGAGGGCATCGGACACCGCCTGCACGACGAGCTGCTCTTCAATCGACCGGAGCGCCGGGCCACCCTGTTGGCCGAAGAGGGGAACGATAAGGCGCTGCGAACCTACAAGCAGTGGGGCTGGCGGGAGATCGGGAAGCTACAACCGAGTTGGCCGGACGCGCCGCACTTTCACGCCCTGGTTCTTGACCTCCTCAACCGATGACCCTCGGACAGGGAACAACCGGGGCCACACAGGCGGGAAGTTGTTGGTGGGGGATGGCCTCGACGCGGTTGGCGGAGGAGGAATTTCCTGGTCGGAGTGGACCGGCTGCGCGCCGATGCCGGGGCGTTGGTCCCGGTGGCGGGTCTGGCGTCCACCACGGCGGCGGGGTTGGCGAAGCGGTTGTCCCGGACCCAGCGGCGGGCGGTGGAGACCGGCATCAGCGAGATCGTGCGCCACGAGCGGCGACGTTGGTGTGGATGCCCAGGGTGCGGGTGTGGAGAATTTCAATGAGCAACTCTGGGGAAGTTCAGCGAGCCTCATCACACAGGCCACCACCACCCTCAAACCGACTCAACCCCCACAGTTGACTCGATCAAGACGGCCGTGCCGTCTAAGCTCTCTAAAAGATCAACGTACGCAGACAACTTGCCAAGCTCAGGAAGGACGACGATGACCGCACAGACCCACGCGCCCGTGACACCGATCCCTCGCACGATCGACGGCATCGCGGATGCTCTGCCGTCGGCCAAGCGCACCGCGTTTAACATCGAGGCGCGCACGACCGAGGCTGCGGATCTTCCGGCGTGCCTGATCAAATGGTGGGGTATCGCCGTCATGGAGGCGGCCGCTCCAGCCCAGGACACCACGGCGGAGGGAACGGTCTCGATGACGACGTTGATGCTCCGGCGGATCGCTGCCGGCGGCGCGATCGACTGGAACGAGCTCGATGTTATGCGCGAGCGCCGAGGCGCTCGCAACCTGGACTGGGCCGCCATCGACCGGGCACGCGCAGCCGCCGGAGCGGCGTGAGTGGCGACAGAGGGTTCGGCGACGACGAGGGCTGGCCGGTCCTCCCGTCGGCCCGCGCGGAGGCGGTGCTCAACCATGCCGCGTTGCACGACGCGGACGCTTTCTCCGCGTTCTTCGCCGTCACTGTAGCGATCAGCGAGGCCCACGAGATCGGCATCCAGCCGCCCGGCGCACGTGTCGATGACGAGATCGCCGGAACGTGGACAATCGACATGCCGCGCGGCCACGGACTGGCCCGCTACACCTACACCGGCAAGCCGCCGACGATCATCGACGAGGTGGTCATGCCCCACCTCGACTGACACCCACGGCTGATCGCTTTCGCATGGGCACTGTTGCGTTGTCGAAGCCGAGGTAAGCTGGATTCCGTTCTTGTGGTCTGATCAGATCGCGACGGTCAGCTCGGTGAAGGCAGCGGCCACCCGCAGTGTCGTGGGTTTTTCGACTCCGAGTTCGTAGTGGCCGCGGCGAAGGTTCTGGATGAACGCGTGCCCGGCACTGATCACCCGTGCGCAGCGAAGCTGCGTGAGGCCACGCATCGGTCGCGGCCGGGACTTGAGTCGGCTGTGGTCGGATTCGATGGGATTGTGCGCCGGGCGGCGCAGAGAGCTTGCTGGTGAAAGTCCAGTCGGACCGGCCCCAAGCGGGGTCCGTAGCCAAAAGCGGGGGTAATGCCTCGCTGGGCGCTGTCAGGAGGTGGGATGCGGTGACTGTGGGTTGGCGTGTCTGGCTGAGTGGTGGCGCAGGACAGGGCGCC
>JAFASX010000018.1 GCA_019244295.1 Pseudonocardia sp. | reverse complement strand
CCCCAGGTCAAAGCCGGTGTCGCGCCCACCGTTTGAGCTCAAGCTTACCTCCACGGGAGCGATCGTGGTGCGACACTGCGCGAACTCTTGCCATTGCCGCTCAACTCACCCTGGCGCCGTGATGACGAGATGACATCGTGCCATCACCGCGAAATTTTCCCCTACTGTTGTATTTGATCATGGTGGTCTGCTGTTTTCTGGCGTATTCGGTTCCTACCCGTTCTTCGGGAGCCACTCGGGCCGGGATGAGCCCAGCGGCACGAGAATCGGATCGATCCAGGACTCAGGAGTCCTTGACATCTCCACCTGCGAACCAATCCGTGTGAACTCCCCGAATGGGGTCATGCTGGTCACGAGGTTTGGCCGCTGAATCTGGTGCTCCGGGCCCAGCTCGTCGATGGCCAACAACTGCGCCTTCGAGTTGAGCCCTAAACTCATTTCAAACGTCGTCGCCTGCGCGAGCGTGACCGTGACACGGTAGCTGCCCCCCTCCTTCGCTCGGCGGATGAGGGCGGCCTGTACACCGGCCGCGACAATCATGCCGCACAGGAAATCGACCACCACGTTGACACCGCCCGGCAGCCGTGGCTGTTCCGTACTACCCTCGGCGGTGTAGACACCCGTGAAAGCGCCGGCACTGAGGTCAAACCCGACCCAGTTCGCCCATGGGCCCGTCACGGTGTTGAGCTTGATTCGCGCGTAGATGATGCCCGGACGGACCTCGGCGAGGTCCTCTGCAGCATATCCTTCCCGCGCGGCCAGCTGCGGCCGTAGGTTCTCGACGAAAATGTCGGCGTCCCGCACCAGCGCATAGACGGCTTTGCGGTTCTCCGGCTTACGGGCGTCGAGGACCGCCTGTCGGACGCCGACATCCGACTGCATGTAGAGCATCCGCTCCTCGACATAGCCGGGCATGTTCAGGTTGAGGCACTCCGCGCCGGCGGCCGCCAGCTGTCGAAGGACGGTCGGACCCGCCACGACATGGGTCATGCCGAGGGCGCGCACATCCGAAAGTGGCCGGGAGCTCAACGGCAACGGTTCGGGCTCGCTCTCGCCGATCTTCTCGATGTGGATCAATGGTGTCGACGCGTGATACTGCCAATGATCGGAAGCCTGAAACTCTTCCTGCGTGCGGATCATCGAGATGGGCAGAACGGCCTCCTGGCCCGCGGCCTCGAGGTCTGCGGCATCCCACTTGCGTGCCACCTGGGCCATCTGTTCTTCGATCAGACCGCAGCGGAAGATCTGGAACGTCTTGACCTGCTGTGACGGATACGGCGCCAGGACGATCACGAAGCGGTTGTCCCGTGTCGGCAGCATGAAGCCGCCACCGTAACCGGGCAGCATCATGACCGAGTTGCCGTTGATCAACGTGCAGTCGCTCAGGACATCCTGCCAGGGGCTCTGGTAGGCGAACGCCTTGCGGAGATCGACGTGGATGTCTTGTTCCGCACCCCCCCGCTGCCGCCAAAGGATGGCGGATGCGATCGCGCCAGCTGCCGCGATGGACGCCGCGGCCGCTCCGACCTTCAACACCGTCGGGCGCAGCGGGTCGAGCCCGGCGAAGGTCACTTTCCCGCCCGTGTCGCGGCGGTCGAGACCCATCTCCTCGAGGAGGCCATCGACGACGCCGAGAAGATCCTTGTGGTCGTTAACCGGCTGACTCGTACGCATACCGACACCCTTCTCTAGCGGCCTTCTTGGGATTGTCAGGGAGTGGTCGATGAGGTCTTTAACGGATCCCGGACCCCGGGTGGCTCGCCATCTGTGTGGTATGCGCGCCAACCCACATCGAGGTTCATCTGCTGTGCCGCCTTGACCGCCACGCGAACCAGTATCCCTGCGTAGGTAGGAAACGAGAGCGCAACGCGGGCCAGATCGTCGACTCGCATCCCCGCGGCGCAATGGCCTTGCTTTTAGGTGATGTTGTGCGACACGCCGGGTCGGTTGCGCGGGTGGGGGTGGGTTGGTTGGGACGATCTTGGGGTGGCGCATGATGGGTTGGAGGGGTTTCCCCGGAGGGCTAGTTGCCTGATCGGGTGTCGGTTGGGGCGTTGACGAAGGCGTTTCCGCCCGGGCAGCTGGACCTGGCCGGTTGGGTCGATACCGAGGGGGGTCGGCGGTGGCGGCCGCGAATATTTCCTCGTGGCGCGGGCTCGGGGTCGGTGGGGGCGCAGCGTGCTGTGTGGAGACGCAAGTCTTTCGAGAAACTGGCCGTCGTTCACGTCAACACGCCGAACCGAATTTCATTCTCTTCGGTGGATTAAGCCTCAAAGATCACCTGCCTTTGGTCTCCCGCACCTCAACTCGCATCCCGTCAATCTCGGCCAGCAAGGCATCCCACGGAAACAGCTTGGCCGCTGGCGGCCCCATGTTCGGCGTCGGCAGCGGGTAACGCTCCGGTTCAAAGATGAGTCGTACGCTCCAGGATCGTAAGCGGACAACGCTTTCCACGAACGCTGGATGTTTGGCCAGGGCGATATTCGGCACCGGCACCGCCACTAGCGGCAGCTCCAGCCCGATCGCCTCGTTTAGAATGCCGAGGGCCAGCGTGTCACTGCTGCCATATGCCCATTTGTTGATGGTGTTGAATGTGGCGGGCGCGACAGCAATCGCATCAGCCGGTGGCAAGATATCAGGTTCGTCGGGTTGCTTGTAGTCATAGCGAACTACGTGGCCGGTCAGCTCCCTGACCAGTGCTCGGTCTATGAATTTGAGCGCTGACGGCGTGGCGATGACGCAAACCTCCCAGCTTTGAGCTATTAGCTTCGGGATAAAGTCTGGCAGGTCACTGGCCGGACGGCCACCGCAGGCAATCACGTATAAAACCGGCGTGGCGGTCATCGCGTCTCCTCTACCGCTCCACGTTGATGCGCCGTGCCAAGCCGCGTAGTCCCGGTGTGGCGCTCAACCGTTCCCGCGCCAGCATGGTGCCTACCAGCTCATGCACCGTCGGGTTAAAACGGACTTCTTCCGGCGCGGCTTGCTCGGCTTGTAGGAGCCTCTCAGTGGCTGGGCCGTCACTGTCGGTGATCACGTGGCCATGCGCCAGATCAATCAGGAACTGACTGCGCCGTTCGTTGAGGCTCAGCGGCAAGCGGTCGGCATTGACGCGAGCGCCACGGCGGACGGCATCGTGGCCGTTACCGAGTTCGGCGGCCACTTGGACGCTGTGAATCGCCACATTGGTCGGCCCGAAGATCGTATGCAGGCCAGCGTAGTCGACGCCGAGTAAGCGGCTGGCGGTTCGGGCTTCGCCGAGTAGTTCCCAAGCACCAGGTGCATCGCCTAACCGGGCGGCAGCAACCGCGCCCGTCAATAGCAGGCCGCCCCAACTAGCCAAGCTGAGCGGTGAGGCGGCTTTGCCAGGCGCGACCGCATCGGCGGCCTGGAGCGTCACTTGGCGGGCGGCATCTAACCGGGCGGCGGTCAGCAAGACGTTGGCCAGCCGGTAATGAGCCGCCGCGACTAGCAACAGGTCGTCAAGCGCCTGGGCCGTCCGTACCGCCCGGTCAGCCGCCAGCAGCGCCAATTCGATGTCGCCGAGGCGTTTGAGCAATGACGACGTGGCATTGTAGGTATGAACCATTAATTGCAATGCCGCGTATTGTGCATCGCCGTTAAAGCTGGAGACACTGGCTTCGACCTCGGGAATGAGCCGCGCCAGGTGGCCGCCTAGCGTGGCGTAGGCGGCCACCTGGCGCAGGTGCCATGCGCGTTTAACACAAGTCGTCAGCTCGGGCAATGCCAATACGGCATTGTCATCATTGGCGACAGACTGCCGAACCGTCGAACCAGGCCGGCCGGCGGCCAGCATGACGGCCGACAGACGGCTGATGACCTCCGGCAAGAAGCGCCGAGCTGCGCTGTCAGCAGCCTGCGGTGCCGACGACACCGGGTCGCCAGCTCGACCAACCTGCTCCCGTAGCTCGGCAGCCCTGGCCCGAACGCCGCGCAAGCGCTGCTCGCGTTGCCGCTGGTCGTGTTCGGCCCTAGCCGCCTCCAGCTCCAAATAGGCGGCGAGCAGGACTCCACCGGCCTGACAGGCCGCATCCACGGCCCGCCAGAAGCGCTCGTCTCCTCTGGCGCGGCCCTTCTCGGTGTGCACGATGGCCGTACGGTCGCAGGCGGCGGCTTTGGCAAGCTGGCCTTGAGTCAATTCGGCGGCGAGCCGGAAGGTGGCGAGCTGGGCTCCAAGGGCACGGCGCAGCTCGGTAATGACTTCCGACTCCCTGGCCATGTCACCTACCGCGCTTTCGCTGTCAGTAACGTCCCGGCGGCATAACCGCTGATGACGGCGAGTGTGACAACTGCGTGCACAGGATAACGCACAGTGTGCGGCACATGTTCTGATGATCTTCATGGCACACAAGCTGTACACCGGTATCCGCTGGCGCGACGAGCCGCGGTGTTGGTTGGCACGGCCGCACGGCTGGTGGACGCTGCGGCAGGCGCGCCGTGGCTGACAAGGACAAGCAGAAGGTTGTCTACGGTGTTCATGCCGTCCGACCACGAGAGATTTGCGCCACGCAGTTCGTTACCGTCCGACTGGTGGACGCCGAGAAATACGCCAAGGTCATGAGCAATGACCCGGGCGTGCTGGCGGCGGCAGTAACACGTTACGTCATGGAAGTCGAGGGACAGCGCCGGGCCGAGGCTTTGTATGTCAATGGGAAGCGGCAGCAGGTGCCGTATGTGTCGAATGACCGGCGGATTACCGCTAACGGCCTGGCCTGGCTTCCGACGCGCCGAGATGATAGCTGAGCCATCCGACCGTATGTGTAAGGTGCAGTGGGACGTTAAGCCAGCCTGGCAACCCAGCAAGTCACTGGAGACAGCGCCGCCGGTCGGTCGCCTGTCGAGCTACGAAAATGCACCGAAATCTGGTGCGACACCTGCCCGTAGGTCTGAAACAAACGCAGCAGTCGGCAGTGTCTCGTAATGGAAACTCATCCACCCGGCCGGCTCACATAGCATCATCCTGCCCACCGACGCCCACAGGGTAACCAAGCCGGACGGGAACTCCGAATACTTACCCACACGGCAGCTGTTCAAGTCATGATCTTCATGCTGTAAGGGTAAATTGACTACCATTACGAGCTCGACTGAGACGTAACTACGGTGACCAGGCACGTTCGGGACGCAGGGGTCGGTGACCCGGCACCCAGGCCGGGTTGGTCAGTGATCACTATTTGGTGACCGTCTACGCGGCGTTGGGTTCGAGGGTGACCTTGTGTCCGAGCGCTTCGAGTTCGCGCACGAGCCGACGCTTGCGTGCCTCGGGGTGATCGATGCGGACGGTGAAGTAGTCCGAGCCCAGGTCACGGTATTCGGTGGCTTCGGCGAGCACATGCCAGATGATCACGATCAGGGTGTGCGCGGTGGCGATGGCCGCCTTCCGGGTTCCTTGCTTGCCGAAACGGCGGTGGAAGCGACGGAATTGGGCGCCGACGTAGATATTGGTGCGCCCGCCAGACCAGGCGCATTCGGTGAGAGTGGCACACAGCTCGGTGTTGCCCTTGCGGGTTCGACCGGAGCGATGCTTGCCGGCGGATTCGTTGTTGCCCGGGCACAACCCGGCCCACGAGGCCAGATGCGCCGCGGAGGGAAACCTGGCCATATCGGCGCCGATCTCGGAGATAATGACTTCTGCGGCGCGTTCACCGATCCCCGGGATCGTGGCCAACAGCGGGGTCTGCGCGGCGAAAGGAAGACTGGCCTCGTCAATGCGGGTGTCCAGCCGGGCGATCATGTCCGTGAGGTGGTCGATGTGCTCCAGGTGCAGGATGCACATCAGCGCGTGCTGGACGCCGAACCGCCCCGCGCATGCCAACGTCAGATCGGGGATCTTGCCGCGCATCCGGCCGCGCGCCAAACCCGCCAGCACACCCGGGTCACGCTCGCCGTTGATCAGCGCCTCGATCATGTCTCGCGCCGACAGGGTGGTCAGCGTCGAGGCCACCGAGTCAATCTTGATTCCGCTGTCTTCAAGGACCTTGCCCAGGCGCTGCAGCTCACTGGTTCGGGCCTCGATGAGCTTTTTGCGGTAACGGGTCAGCTCCCGAATCACCGCGATCTCAGCCGGTGGGATGAAGCTGCCCCGCAACAGCCCGCACTCAGTCAACGTCGCTAGCCACACGGCATCAAGGGCGTCGCTTTTGCGTCCCGGGACATTCTTGACGTGCTGAGCGTTAACCAACAATACCTCCAGCGGCCGCTCGGCCTCGCACAGGGCGTGGAATACCGGGCGCCAATAAATCCCGGTTGATTCCATACTCACGTGCGTGACACCCTCGCCGACCAGCCAGGCCACCATCTCGATCAGCGTGCGGTAGTAGGTGTTGAACTTGCGGACCTGCTGACGGCGTTTGCCCGGGCGCTCTCCCGGGGTGCGTACCGCCACCGCGATGATCTTCTTTCCGACGTCGATCGCGGCCACCCGTTCATACACGATCTCCACATCCGGCTCCCTTCCCAACGGCTCGATAGGCGCGCCGACCGCGGAACCCGCATGAACATTAAGAGACTGAGACTCGCGCTCTGAAGGCGACAACCCGGAGCACCCAACCGGG
>JAFASX010000157.1 GCA_019244295.1 Pseudonocardia sp. | reverse complement strand
TGGCGCCACCGCATCAGCCGGGCACGCCCACCAGTGGGCTGCCCCGCGTCGGTGTAATCACCAATCTGCAGACTCAGGGCGCGTTCAAAGATGTTTTCGTCTACGGGCGCAGCATGGCGGGCAGCCTGCCGACCCTGTTCGACCCGGTCGAGATCGAGGATGGCGCTGTGGTCAGCGGCCAGTACGGACACCCGGCGTTGCGCAATCCGACCTACCTGCACCAGAACCACCCGGTGATCGCCGAACTGCGCGCCCGCGACGGTCAGGACCTGTGCTTCGCCGGGGTGGTGTTGTGTCCGGAACCGGTCGAGCAAGCCGACAAGGAACTGGTCTCCACTCACGCCGCGTGGTTGTGCCGCGCCGCTGGTTTCGACGCGGTCATCGTGACCAAGGAAGGCGCGGGTAACGCTGACAACGACCTGATGTTCAAGGTTGACGCCCTGGAGGCCCTCGGTCTGACCGCGGTGGCGCTGTACGCCGAGATGTCCGGCGCGGACGGCACTGGCCCGCCCCTGGTCGCCGGCCCTCGGCGCGGCGCGGTAATCAGCACCGGCAACTATGACCAACGGGTCAAGCTGCCCTCGTGCGACCGGGCGATGGGTGGCTCCCAGCTGCGCATCGCCGACGCGGACGCGACCGCCGCGGTCGAGATTCCCACCGCGGCGATCCTGTCCGCGCTCAGCCCGCTCGGCGCGGGATGGCTGACCTGCCGGCCGGAGCAGCAGTTGGGAGTTGCCTGATGCGCATTGTGCACTACGTCAACCAGTTCTATGCGGGGCTGGGTGGTGAGGACTCGGCTGGTATAGGCGCACGGGTGCTCAAGGGGACGGTCGGTCCTGGGCGACTCCTGGCCCAGTTGCTGGGCGCCGAGCACGATATCGTCGCCACGCTCGTCTGTGGCGACGATCATGCGGCCTCGCACACCACTGCGGCGCCGGAACTCCTGAAGATGGCCCAGGCCGCCGGGGCCGATCTGTTGGTCGCCGGACCGGCCTTCGGCAGCGGTCGTTACGGGTTGGCCTGCGCCCGGCTGGCCGCCGTCGCGCAGGCCGCCGGGCTGCCGGCGTTAGCCGCGATGCACCCGGACAACCCCGGCATCTCCGAGGCGGGCGACGCGCCGGTGATCGCCGCGGGCGCCACGGCGCGGGAGATGCGCCCGAGCGTGCAGCGCCTGGCCGCCGCCGTCACGAAGCTGGCCGCCGGCGAGGCACTGACCGCGGCTGACGGACGTGTTATCCAGGCTGCCCGGGTCGGCCAGCTGGTCGAGCAGCGCGCCGCGGCGCGGGCTGTGGAGCTCGTGCTGCGCCGGCTGGGTGGCGATCGGGAGGCTACCGAGGTCCCGGTTGGCGGCTTCGGGGTGGTCGATCCGGCCGCGCCGGTCGACAAAGCCGCCAGCGTGACCGTTGCGCTGGTCACCGAGGGCGCCGTGGTACCCGCCGGTAACCCGGACCGGCTCGAATCCGCCCGCGCCAGCCGTTGGCTGCGTTACCCGGTCGAGGGCGCCGACACCCTCGCCTCCGGGGCGTGGGAGTCGGTGGACGGCGGGTTCGCTACCACCGCCGCTAATGCCGACCCTAACCGGCTGCTGCCCCTGGACGCCGCCCGCGCGTTGGAACGCGAGGGCGCCATCGGCCGCCTGCACGGCGAGTTCCTGACCACGGTGGGCAATGGCACACCGGTGGCCACCGCGCGGCGCTTCGGCGTCGAGTGGGCCGCGCAGCTGCGTAAAGCAGGCGTGCAAGCCGCGATTCTGACCGCCACTTGAGGAACGGGAACGCGTTGCGGGTCAACGCTTGCCAAGGAACTGGAACGAGCCGGCATCCCTACCGCCCTGATCACCAATCTGGTGACGATCGCTGAGCAGGTGGGCGCGCCGCGCATCGTGCCAGGCCGGGGAATCCCCTACCCGTGCGGCGATCCGAACCTGCCACCAGCCGCCGAGCGGCAGTGGCGGCGGCAGCTGGTGCAGCGCGCGTTGGACGCGGTCGCCGTCGCGGTCGAGCACCCGACGATCTTCGAGGTTGATGACGTCAATGCCTGAAGCGGCGGTTGTCCGAGCGAGCAGCCTGGTGCTTGCGCACACCCCAGGACTGGCCAGGCATGGTTCTAAACCGATCCGGACTCTCCCCGCGAGCGCCGAGTTAACCTCGCGTTTCCTGAACAGTCTGCGTGGCTTTGACGATGCCGTTGGGTACCCGCCACACCAGGCGTTCCTCGGCGCCTGCCACCCCCGGGAATTACCGGGTCGCCCGTGGATCGGGACGGGATGGGCGGGCGGACAACGGTTCGCGCCGTTCGGAGAGCTGATGCCGGAGGAGGAATTCCTCGGGCTGATGGCCGCGGTCGACGAGTTCGACCTGCTAGTGCTCGCCCCCGAGGTAGCTGAGCGGGCGGCTAAACGGCTGGCGTCGCATCCGCTCTCGGCACGCCTCAACCTGGGCCGGATCGCCGCGGCCACCGGTGATGTCACCGCCGCGCTGGCTACCGGTGCATTGCCGATACATTTGGCACCCGATACAGTCGTCGCCGCGCTGCAGGCCGCGCATGCCGAGGATGAGTCCCTGACCGCTCACGTGCTGCTGGAGAACCTGGCCTGCAAGGCTACCGGCACGCTCGCGCTGCTACACCTGCTGCACGATCACAACGTGGATCCGGCGGGAATCGGCTACACGATCTCCTGCTCCGAGGAAGCGGTGGGCGATCGCTACCAGCGCGGCGGGGGCAACATGGGCAAGGCGATCGCCTCCGCCGCGGGCCTGGCCGATTCGTCCGGCGCGGATGTCAAGAACTTCTGCGCCGCGCCGATCCCCGCCTTGGTGATCGCCGCCAGTCTGGTGGTGGCCGGAGTGTTCGAGCAGGTCGTCGTCGTTGCCGGGGGTTCGCAACCCAAGCTCGGGATGAAGTTCGAAGGCCATCTGCGCCACGGCCTGCCGGTGTTGGAGGACGTAATTGGTGGCGTGGCGGTGCTCATCACCGCCGACGACGGGGTGTCCCCTCGGATCAGGCTGGATGCTGTCGGGCGCCACCGGGTGTCCTCCGGCGGCGCTGGGGCGCAAATTCTGCACGACCTGACCGTGCGGCCGCTGGAGGCGATCGGCGCCCGGATGCTGGACGTCGACGACTACGCCACCGAGTTGCACAACCCGGAGATCACCGAGCCGCAGGGCTCGGGCGATGTCGCGGCGCGCAACTACCGCACCATCGCGGCGCTGGCCGCGCGCCGCGGGGAGATCGGCCGGGAGGGCGTGAAGGAGTTCGTCGCCGAGCGCGGCATGCCGGGTTACGCCCCAACCCAGGGCCATCTCGCCTCCGCGGTGTGCTACCTGCCGCACGCGCTGCATCGCTTGACGGCGGGAGATGCCGATCGGGTGTTGCTGCTTGCCAAAGGCAGTTTGTTCCTGGGGCGGATGAGCCAGCAGTCTGATGGGATGAGCGTGCTGCTGGAACGCAATGGAGGCTGAGTATATGGCTGTGATGGAGGCAACCAAAGAGACGTTCCACGACCTGGTGGGATCAGGTCTCGTGCTCGTCGATGTGTGGGCCGATAGTTGCCGCCCGTGTATGGCGCTGGCCCCCCACATGGCCAGCATCGCCAGTGCCCACCCCGAGCTGACCGTGGTCAAGCTGGACGCCAGCAAGGCGCGGCGGCTATGCATGTCGCTGCGGGTACAGGGCTTGCCCACCATCCTGCTGTACTCCGGCGGCCAGGAGGTGGCCCGGATTACCAACCCCAGCCTCGACGCGGATCGAGTCGATGCGTGGCTGGCAAGCGCGCTGGAGACCTTGCCTACCAAGGAGGTGTGAATGTTCAACGGCAAACAGATCATCGTGATCGGTGAGCGCGATGGGGTCGCGGGCCCGGCGATAGCGACTTGTGTCCAAGCCGCGGGTGCCTCGGTGGCCTACGTCGCCACCGAGTGCTTCGTTTGAACGGCCGCTGGAGCCATGGACCTGTCCACCCAGGAGACGATCAAGCGCCTGGTCGACGAGCACGGCGCGGACTCGCTGCTCGTGCTGCTCGGCGCGCCGGACGCGGAGAGCGCCGGGATCGCCGCCGAGACGGTGGTGCTCGGTGATCCGAGCTGGGCAGGACCATTGGCCGGGGTCCAGTTGGGCCTCCCCGTGTACCACATTCTCGAAGACGAGGCACGCGCCGCGGTGCCGTCCGATGTCTGGGAGGAGCAGATCGGGTTAATGGTCGACGTACTGGAGGCCGATGCTATCGCCGAGGCCGTGCGGGAGTTCCGCGAACAAGCGTCGCACTATAAGAAGTAACCCCTGAGTTCCACGCGCACGCGCCGCTGTCAGCCTCGGTGGGGGTCAGACCCAGGTCAGACCCCCACCGAGTACCGGCGGCGGCTCGGCGCGGAGCATCACTGGGGACGGCCGACGAGTGTGGCGGGTCTGTTTCAGGAATCTCACACTGCCGGAAAGAGTCTGGTGAGAACTTGCTAACAGCTTCTGACCCCGCGGTGATAATCCGGTAACTGTTGATCGCTAAATATGACGTCATGACGACATCGGCGACCGAGGGTAGTATTTATGACGCTATTGGCGGCGCGGAGTCTGTCCGGGTCGCGGTCGACCAGTTCTATGACCGCGTTCTCGGCGATGAGGCGCTCGCGGGTTATTTCACTGGTATCGATATGAATCGGCTGAAAGAGCACCAGCGGCATTTCATCGCTGCCGCCATCGGTGGGCCCGAGATCTACAATGGGCGTTCGATGGAGCGGGTCCACGCTCCGTTGCATATCAAGCCGGAAGAATTCGACAAGGTTGTCGGTCACCTCGTCGACACGCTCGTGTCGTTAGGCGTGCCCGAATCGATTATTGGTGAGATTGGCGCGAAACTGGTCCCACTCAAAGATCAAATCGCTCCAGCTAAGACCCCATCAAGGGGCTAGCCGAGTCTCGGGTTCGGCGAGTCTGGGGCGGTGCGGTAGTGGCGACGGCGCAACGCCGCCGCCACTAAGATGGTGGTCCCATGGCGGTTTTGGATGAGTCCCCCGAGACCGAGGCGACAGTGAGGTCCGACGCTCCGGCGGTCAATTCTGACCCGATCGCTGACGCGGTACGCGTCTATCTCGACCATCTCGTGGTCGAACGGGGCATCGCGGACAACACCCAGCACTCCTATCGCCGAGACCTGAGGCGCTATGCCGGTTATCTGGCCGCGCACGGGGTGACCGACCTGGCTGAGGTCACCGAGGCCGACATCGGGGAGTTCCTCGCCGTGCTGCGCGAGGGCGACGCGGATCATCCGCCGCTGGCCACCTCGTCCGCGGCGCGCACCCTGGTGGCGGTGCGTGGACTGCATCGGTTCGCGTTGCGCGACGGCTTGTTGACCGTTGACGTGGCACGCGAGGTGCACCCGCCAAGCCCGCCGAAACGGTTGCCTAAGGCGCTGCCGCTCGATCTGGTCGAGCGGTTGCTCGACGCCTGCCGGCTGGACGAGCCGCTCGGTGTCCGTGACCGGGCACTGCTTGAGTTTCTCTACTCCACCGGAGCTCGGATCTCCGAAGCGGTGGGGCTGGACCTGGACGATGTCGACCTCGACGGGCGGTCGGTGCGGCTGTCGGGCAAGGGGGGTAAACAACGGCTGGTGCCGGTCGGCCGCCCAGCGGTCGAAGCGCTGAAGGCTTACCAGGTGCGGATCAGGCCGGGGCTCGCGGCCAGAGGCCGAGGCAACCCCGCGGTGTTTCTCAACGCTCGCGGTGGCCGGCTGTCCAGACAAAGCGCTTGGCAGAGCTTGCGCGCCGCCGCCGAGCGGGCCGGGGTGGCCGAGCCGGTATCCCCACACACCCTGCGTCACTCATTCGCCACCCACCTATTGGAGGGCGGGGCGGATGTCCGGGTCGTCCAGGAGCTGCTGGGTCACGCATCGGTCACCACGACCCAGGTGTACACGCTGGTCACGGTTGATTCGCTGCGTGAGGTGTACGCGCTGGCGCACCCACGTGCCTTCGGCTGAATCGATGAGCCGGCTTGTTCGGCGCGGCGTTTTGGTGGGTGTTCGGGTCGGCGCATACCCTGGAGCCGTTGAGCCGGCGCGGTGCCGGCACTCGCCGACCCGGCGACCACCGCGTGACAGGATCCCGACACGACGGAGCCCGCATGTCGACACCCCGGCCGATCGAGCCGAGGCCGGCGCCGCTGGACGATTTCGACGGCGCCGCCGAAGAGCCGGCCGGCAGCCACCATTACCGGAACGCGCCCAAGCCGGCGCCGTTGAACTTCCACGGCCCGGCCAGGGTGATCGCGATAGCGAACCAGAAGGGCGGTGTCGGTAAGACCACTTCGGCCATCAACCTTGGGGCCGCGCTCGCCGAGTACGGTCGGCGGGTACTGCTGGTCGACTTCGATCCGCAAGGTGCGCTGTCGGTTGGCCTGGGTGTGCAGCCCCACCTGCTCGAGCGCACGATCTACAACTTGCTGATCGACGGTTCGGCCACCGTTGATGAGGTCATCATCCCCACCGCTGTGGCCGGTATGGACCTGCTGCCGAGCAATATCGATCTGTCCGCGGCCGAGGTGCAGCTGGTCACCGAGGTCGGCCGTGAACATACCCTGGCCCGAGCGATCAAGCCGGCGACCGACGACTATGACATGATCTTGGTGGATTGTCAGCCGTCGCTGGGTCTGCTCACGATCAACGCGCTGACCTGTGCGCACAGCGTGCTGATCCCGTTGGAATGCGAGTACTTCAGCCTGCGCGGAGTGGCGCTACTCATCGACACCATCGAGAAGGTGCGCGATCGGCTCAATCCCGGCCTGGCGATCACTGGCATCCTGGCTACCATGTACGACCCTCGGACGCTGCACACCCGTGAGGTCCGCGACCGAGTGCTCGAGGCATTCGGCGAGTTGGTGTTCGACGCGACCATCAACCGCACGGTCCGTTTCCCGGAGACCACGGTCGCCGGTGAGCCGATCACGAAATGGGCGCCGACCTCGGCGGGCGCCAAGGCCTACCGGCAGCTGGCCAGGGAGGTCATCGCCAGGGAGGCGGCCGCCCGGTGAGCGCGGTGATCGCGCCGGAGGCGGTGCTGGGCATGCCGGTCGATCCCGATGCTGAATCGGGCGCCGAGTCTGGCCCCCGCGTCCGATTCACCGTACGGCTGGAGAACTTCAGCGGTCCGTTCGACCTGTTGCTACAGCTGATCAACCGCCACGAGCTTGATGTCACAGAGGTAGCTCTACACCAGGTCACAGACGATTTCATCGCGCACACGCGCGCGCTGTCCGAGGCTGGCTCCGGCGCCCCGCTGGACGAGATCACCGAGTTCCTGCTGATCGCGGCTACGCTGCTCGATCTCAAAGCCGCCCGCCTGCTGCCGGGCGCGGATGTGGACGATATCGAGGACCTCGCGCTGCTGGAGGCGCGTGACCTGCTGTTCGCCCGGCTGTTGCAGTATCGGGCGTACAAGCGGGTGGCCTCGCTGTTCGTGGAACTGGAAGCCGCCGCGATGCGCCGCTACCCGCGATCGGTCGCCCTGGAAGACCGCTACACTCAGCTGTTGCCTGAGGTCATGCTCGGGATCGATGCCGAACGTTTCGCGCGGCTGGCCGCCGCGGTGTTCCGTCCCAAGCCACCGCCCACGGTATCGCTGGATCACCTGCACGCCGGGCGAGCGTCGGTGCCCGAGCAGATGGCCTTGCTGCGCGAGCGGTTGGTTGTGCTGGGCCAGGCCAGCTTCCATGAGCTCATCGCCGACTGCGCCGAGCCGTTGCAGGTAGTCGTGCGTTTCCTGGCGGTGCTGGAGCTTTACCGAGAAGCGTGTGTGCAGCTAGCCCAGGAAGAAGCGTTCGGTGAGCTGGTGGTGAGTTGGACCGGGAACCGGACCCACTCATGAACGAGCAACCGACGTTGCCGGTTCAAGCCGAGCCGGGCCGAGCCGACCCTTCGGACGAACAGCTACCTAAGATCGTCGGGGAGGAAACGCTGGAGTGCGCGCTGGAGTCGCTGTTGCTCGTGGTCGACGAGCCGGCCGACGAGGATCAGCTGGCTGACGCGCTGGATGTCCCGCGGGAGTGGGTGGCCGCCGCGTTACCTCGGTTGGCCGAGCGATATCGCGCCGGTAACCGAGGCATTGATGTGCGCCGGGTTGGTGGCGGGTGGCGTTTCTACACCAGAGACCGCTACGCGCCCTATGTGGAACGGATGCTGCGCGACGGCCACCGCGCAAAGCTCACCAGGGCCGCGTTGGAGACGCTCGCTGTGGTTGCCTATCGCCAGCCGGTCACCCGGGCGCGGGTAGCCGCGGTACGCGGCGTCAATAGCGATGGCGTGATGCGTACCCTTCTGACTCGGGGTTTGGTCGAGGAGTCTGGCATCGACCAAACTACCCATGGCATTCTCTACCGCACCACAGAGCTTTTTCTGGAGCGGCTGGGGCTGACCTCGCTGGCGGAGCTACCGCCGCTGGCTCCGCTGTTGCCCGAGGTGGACGCAATCGATGATGTCTGAGATCGAGTTCGGTTCTGACGCGCAGCCTGCAGGCACTCGCCTGCAGAAGGTCCTCGCTCAAGCCGGTATCGCCTCCCGGCGAGCCGCTGAGGAGCTCATCGCCGAAGGGCGGGTGAGTGTGGACGGCGAGGTGGTGCGCCAGATGGGTCGGCGCATCGACCCGGCTGTCGCGGTGGTGCGGGTCGACGGTGCGCGGGTCGAGCTGCGTGATGACGTGGTGCACCTGGCGTTGAACAAGCCGCGTGGGATGTTGTCCACCATGGCGGACGACCGGGGCCGACCCTGTGTCGGTGATCTGTTGGCCGGCCGGGATGACCGGTTGTTCCACGTGGGACGGCTGGATGCCGATACCGAGGGTCTGTTGCTGCTGACCAACGACGGTGAGCTCGGACACCGGCTGATGCACCCGTCATTCGAAGTGAGCAAGACCTATCTCGCGGAGGTACCTGGTCCTATTCCCCGGGAGCTGGGACGGCGGCTGCGGGAAGGTGTCGAGCTCGCCGACGGGCCGGTGCGGGTGGACTCATTCCGGCTGATCGACGCTCAGGGCGGGCGGGCGATGATTGAGCTGGTCCTGCACGAGGGACGAAAGCATGTGGTTCGGCGGCTGCTCGACGAAGTGGGTCATCCGGTGCGCCGGCTCGTTCGCACCGGGATCGGCGAAGTCACCCTGGGCAACCAGCGGCCAGGTCGGCTGCGCCCGCTAACCCGCGCCGAGCTGGGATCGCTCTACCGTGCGGTGGGTATGTAGGCCGCTTTGTGGCTGAATACATGAATACACGTCAAGCGGCTCCACCCGGTCGGCGGGACCGAGAATGCCGCTCACGCCTGTGAAGTCCTACTCCTCGACGGTGAATCGGCGTCGAAGCTCGACGGTGGGGTCCGCAGCCATGAGCTGGGCATAGCTGACTTAGCCTGCTCGCAGGCTGGTGC
The DNA here is from genome assembly GCA_019244295.1 of Pseudonocardia sp. Classification (GTDB taxonomy): domain Bacteria; phylum Actinomycetota; class Actinomycetes; order Mycobacteriales; family Pseudonocardiaceae; genus Pseudonocardia. Next base: position 34,951 of record JAFASX010000157.1, on the reverse strand, counting down.
GGAGCAGGTGCGGTAGCGGACGTGTGATGTCCGCTACCGCACCAGAATGCGGATCTGATAGTCGCGATCGGGCAGTCGCGCGGGCCAGGAACGCTCCGGTCAGGCGGCCTGTTTCTCCTTGAGTATCCGCAAGGCCTCGTCGGCGTGCAGTTCGAACTTCATCTCGGACTTGATGACGTCGATGATCCGGCGGTCCTGGCCGATCACGAACGTGAGCCGTTTGGTGTGGATCGGCAACAGCTTGCGCCACGCGCCGAATTCCTTGGCCACTGTGCCACCAACGTCGGATAACAGCGGATACCCGAGAGAATGGGCGTTCGCGAAGCGCTCCTGCTTGCCCACTGGGTCCGGGCTGACCCCGACCGGCTGCGCCCCCACCGAGGCGAACTCCTTGGCCAGGTCACGGAAATGGCAGGCCTCCATGGTACATCCGGAGCTGGAAGCGACGGGATAGAAGAACAGCACGACAGGACCATCCGCCAACAGCTCACTGAGCTTGCGGGGCCGCCCGGTTTCGTCGTTCAGCTCAAAATCACTGACCTGATCTCCAGCTTTCATTCTGTTGGACCTTTCGAGGTAGTGTTTTCTGTCATCCGTGCTCATCGGGCCGCTGGCTCGCCCTCGCCGAGCTGACCGTCACGTGGCGGTGGAGAGGTGACGGCGGCGGGGTCGGCACCCAGGATCTCCGGTCGGCTGGGTGGCAACCCACTAGTTAGTTCCGTCCACACCTGGGCGGATTATCAGTACTTGGTTTATCAGTACTTGGTGTACGCCCATCCGGTCTCTTGGAACGCCAGCGAAGCACCAGCCAGACTCGGTACTGCTCTTCGCCGATTAACCTGATCGCCTCATCCTTGCGCTCACGCAGGGTGTCCAGCCATGGACGCCCAGTCCAAACATAGTGTTTGCGCAGGGAGTGTACGTCTACTACTTCCAACCCAGCCGCCTCCAGAAAGTTCAGGGTGGCACCGAGCCATCGGACAGCCGCGCCTCAGCGTCCGGTAGGCGGGGACGCAGGTGCGCCGATCAGGCGCTTCACCAGGTCAGCGAGCCGCGGGGCGATTTGACGCCGCGCGCCACTCACGGACAGCTCCGCTGCAGCGAGAACTGGTAGACGTCGAGGTAGCCGACGCGAAACCCGGCCTCGCAGTACGCCAGGTAGAACTCCCACATCCGACGGAACGTGTCGTCGAAACCGAGCGCCGCGATGTCGTCCCATCGGCTCAGGAACCGCCGTCGCCAATGCTCCAGGGTGCGCGCATAGTCCTGACCGAAGCTGCGCCGCGCGGCGACTCGGAGCTGGGAGTGCCGCCGCAGGTTATCCTCGATCGCCTGTACCGAGGGGATCATGCCACCGGGGAAGATGTACTTGTGGATCCACGAGTAGTCCCCGCGTGAGGCCATCATCCGGTCGTGCGGCATCGTGATCGACTGCAGCCCGACTCGACCGCCGGGCCTTAACAGCTCGTCGAGCTGAGCGAAATAGGTCGGCCAGTAGCGGTCACCCACCGCCTCGATCATCTCGACGCTCACCACCGCGTCGTAGCTACCTCGGACCTCCCGGTAGTCACGCAACAACACTTGTACCCGATCGTCCACCCCCGCATTGGTGATCCGTTCCTCGGCTAGCCGGGCTTGCGTGGGGGAGATGGTCAATGTGGTCACCCGTGCTCCGCGCCGTGCGGCCTTGATGGCCAGCTCGCCCCAGCCGGTACCGATCTCGAGAACGTGCATGCCGGGACCGACCTCCGCCATGTCGAGGACACTATCGATCTTATGGCGCTGACCGTCGGCCAAGTCGTCGCTACCCGCGCGGAAGCAAGCGGAGGAGTACGACATGGTTTTGTCCAGGAACGCGGCGAACAGATCGTTAGTCAGGTCGTAGTGACGCTGGATGTTCCGGCGGGAGCCCTCGATGGTGTTGCGCTCTTCGCGCGGCTGGCGCTGCACCGTGTACCGCCGGAACGCCCGCTGCAGGATACGCGGAACCAGGATGGATAGCCGCGCCGCGAACGGGATGAGCAGGTCCGCCAGCTGGTTCGACGTCCAGTCACCCGCCATGTACGCCTCCCCAAAGCCGATCTTGGAGCCGACTCCGAGGCGATGGAAGAAAGCGGCCGGGCGCTCGATTCGCATCACCGGCGCGCCCGGACCTCCGGCGCCAAGGCGCTCCCCGCCAGGTAACACGATCTGCACCTCAAGGGGGTGGACCACTCGGCGGAACAGGCTCTCGGCGATCCGGGCTCGGGTGGGGAGGCAGGGCGGGGTGGCCAGGCCCGGCCATACTCCCTTGTCTGGGCGCGGGATGGGCCGCTTGGCCAGGTTGTTGTCCCGCGTGGTTGTCATTTCCTTCCTCCGCGCTCGGTAATCATCGATAAACCTCCGGTGTCTCGTTCGCGGACTTGACCGACGGAGCTGACCGGACGCACGCGCGGGGTCACCGGCAGCCGCCGCAACCACATCGCTATCCCGTGGCGGCGGATCAGAGCAGAGGTGCGATAGGTCATCAGCGGCCGGCGCACCAGCATCCGGACCAGCTCGCGGGGCGTCGCCGGTCGACGCACCCCGCGCAGCGCCGCAGTGAACGCGGTACGTCCGTGCTGGCGTAGTCGCACGGACACGGCCAGCCGCTCGCCCGGCTCGGGAACTTGCATCTCGTAGTGCCCCTCAATCGTGAGAAACGGCGAGACGTAGAAGTCCTTGTCGACGCGTGCGGTACCGCTCGCGTCCGGGCGCAGCAGGTAGCGGTGTCGTTCGCCGTAGGTGTTGTGTACTTCGGCGACCACACACGCCAGTTCGTCATCAGACGCATAACACCAGAACAGTGAGATTGGGTTGAACACGTAGCCGAGTAGCCGGGCGTTGGCCAGCATGAGTATCCGGCCGCCTTCGAGGTCGACGCCCTCGCCGGCCAGCCAGGTGTCCAGGTTCTCCCGGATCGAGCGGTTCGGGTCACCGAGGTGGTCACGCGATTCGAAACGGGCAAACGGCGTCAGCCACCAGGGCAGGCTGGGCAGCTCGTCCAGGTCGACCAACCACACGTACACCCGGTGGGAGAAGCCCCGGCGAATCCGCTGCGTGCGCAGATGGCTGACCCGTGCGTCGTAGAGGGTCGGCGCGGTCACCACGCAACGCCAAGCGCGGCCGCCGCCCACACGCCAGCGGCGCAGCCGTCCTCGTGGAAACCCCAACCGTGATAGGCACCGGCGAACGTGGTAGTGGCCGTGTTCAGCGTGGGCAGCCGCCGCTGCGCGGCTACCGACCCGGGGGTGTAAATGGGGTGCTCGTAGGTCATTCGCGCGATCACTGAGCTCGGGGCGACCCGGTCCGCTCCGTTGAGGGTGACGATGTAGTCGAGCGGCTCGGCCAGCTGTTGCAGCCGGTTCATGTGGTAGCTGATCAGCACCGGTGAATCATCGCTTGCGCAGTGGGCCTTGTAGTAGTTCCACGACGCCCGTGCGTTGGCCGAACGCGGTAGGACCGACGTGTCGTGGTGCAGCCAAGTCTCGTTGACGGAGTATTCGAACGTGCCCAGCACCGCCCGCTCGGCATCGCTTGCGTCGGTAAGCAGACGCAACGCCTGGTCCGGGTGGGTGGCGACCACGACTTTGTCGGCTTGGTGCACTGTGCCGGAGTTGTCGCGGATCTCGACGCCATCGGGATGGCGGGTGAGCGCCCGGACCGGGGTGGACACTCGCACGCTGGTCAGGTTCTTGGCTACCTGCTGGACGTAGCGATGCGAGCCGCCGACCACGGTCCGCCAGGTGGGCGAGTCGCCAATCGAGAGCATCCCGTGGTGCGCCAGGAATTCAAAGAGATACCGCGCGGGGTACTGAGTGGACAGACTCGCCCCCGCCGACCACACCGCTGATACCACCGGCAGCATGAAATGGTCGATGAAGTAGCGAGAATACCCACCGATGGCCAGGAAGGCACCGAGGGTGACGTCCTCGGTTTCCGGCGCGATGAGCACCCGCCGGGCGTGCGCATGGAAGCGCGGTACCTCGGCAAGCATGCGCAGATAACGCGGCCGCGCCAGGTTGGGCCGGTTGAGTGGTCCGGTGCGCGAACCTCGCGGGAACAATCCGGTCAGTTTGCGCGCTCCGGCGTACTCCAACCCGCACTCATCGCAGCGCACGCTCATCGACATCTCGGAGTCCTGGGTGGCCACCCCCAGCTCGCCGAACAGCCGCAGCAGGTTGGGATAGGTGCGCAGGTTGTGCACGATGAAGCCGCTGTCGACATAGACGATGCCACCGTCGGTGGTGGCCAGCTCGTGGGTGTGCGCATGTCCGCCGAGGCGGTCGTCAGCTTCGAACAAAGAGACGTCGTAGCGCCGTTGCAGCAGGTAGGCGGCGGTGAGGCCGGCTACGCCACCGCCGATGACGGCGGCCGTCGGGCGGTTCATCGGACGAACCAGATCATCAGTGGACTCCTGAGAGGGCGACTCGCAAACCGGTTGGAGCCGGCTCACGCAGAGCATTCGTAATTGCCGGGTCAGGAGGTTCGATCCCGAGCTCGCCGAGTACGAACCGACGCACGAGCCCGTTCCAGTCCTGGGCCCGACGCAGCATGGCGTGGCCGTCGCCGAGCACGTCGAACCGGCACACGCGGTCAGTGATCTTTTTGGCCCGCACCGCGTAGGCGTAGGACTCGCGGGGATCGGTCGTGTGTTCCCGGTCGCCGTGTGCGATGAGCACCGTTCGCCCGGCTAGCTGGGCGACCGGATCAGTGCCGTCCAACCATGGGGCCAGCGCGCACACCGCGCGTACCGAGCGGTGGCCAGCGGCGTGCAACGCGGCGCGCCCGCCCATGGAGTGCCCGAGCAGCGCTACCGGGATGCCGGGGTGTTGGCGGCTGAGTTCGTCCAGAGCCCACTCAGTGTCTCGCACCGGGTCCTTCGCGGAGCCATTCCAGCCCTGGTAGCGGTAACGCAGCATGTACACCGCAAGGCCTTGCTTGCCACCGGCCGCCGCGAGCATCTGAGCAAACGGCAACATGCGCAGGTAGGCCAGCCGTAGCCGGTGTGGTTGGCCGTGTCCTTGTGATCGTCCCCCGTGTAGTACCAGGACTATCGCACGGGACCCCGTCTGAGACGGGCTGATCGGTTCGAGGTAGGGCGGGGGTCGCAGTGCCATGGAAACCTCGCGACGTTGGTGGGGTCCGGACGGAGCTGGGCGGTGAACAGAAGTTGCCGCGACGGGTCAGGCGCGGTTCAGGTCTGAGACATACATCACAGTCCGCCGTTCGTCGCTGGCTGGACGTCATCTACGGACGCGCTTCGTATCTGGATCGTAATGCGCCGGTCATGTTGGCGCGGGACATTCGCGGGTGATCCAGGCTACGTCAGCTTCAATGCGAAGACTGGCTTTAGGCCGTACCCGGGTAGGTCCGAACGTCAGGCACAATGGTTGCTCGTGGAAAAGTTGCTCACGGAGACGCGGCGACGAGAGCCGAAACGGTGACTGAGGCGCGGGGGAAGTTGCGCGGGGTGATCGCGCTTGACGGCCCTTCCGGCACTGGCAAAACGACAGTGTCCCGCGGACTTGCCGTGCGGCTGGACGCCGCCTACCTAGACACCGGCGCGATGTACCGGGCCGCGACGCTCGCCGTGCTGCGCGCTGGGTTAGATCCGGCGGGGCCAGCCGCCTCGGCGGTGGCGGCTGAAGCGGATATTCGCGTAGGGACGGACCCTAGCGCCTCGACGGTAACGCTGCGCGGTGAAGATGTGGCCGCCGAGATCAGGAGTGGGCCGGTCACCGACGCGGTCAGCGTGGTGTCCGCCCACGCGGACGTGCGCGCCCGCCTCGTCGCCCTACAGCGGCGGATCATCGACGATGTGCTGGCCGGCCAGGTCGGTGGCATTGTGGTGGAGGGCCGGGATATTGGCACCGTGGTCGCTCCGGACGCCGCGCTGAAGGTGTACCTCACCGCGTCGGCTGAGGTCCGCGCCGCGCGGCGGAACCAACAAGACCGGGCCGCCGGTCGTGGCGGCGATCTGGCCGCGACGTTGTCCGCCGTTCGGCGACGAGACTCGCTGGATTCCGGACGGGCGTTGTCGCCACTGCGCGCGGCCCCCGATGCGGTCACCGTGGATACCACCGACCTGGATGTCGAAGATGTGCTCGATCTGGTGTTTGCGCTCGCCGATCAGCGCGGCCTGGTCGCTGAGGTGGTTAGGTCCTCCAGATGACCACCCACCCCGACCTGCCTGACGGCAGCAGCGCGGGACTGCACGATCTGTCCCGATGGATCGGCACCTGGCTGTTCTGGCCCATGTTCCGGCTGCATCGACACGCCATGGAGCGAGTTCCCGCCGAAGGGCCGGTAGTGTTGGTGGCCAACCATAGCGCGTTCATCGACGGTCCGCTGTTGTTCGGGCTGATCGGGCGCCGCTCGGTGTTCCTGATCAAACAGGAGCTGTTCAGCGGCGTCATGGGGTGGTATCTGCCTCGGATCGGGCAGCTCTCGGTGCGTCGAGGCGAACCGGATCGGGCACCGCTCATCGCCGCCCAGCGGGTGTTGCGCGGTGGCGGGCTGGTCGGGGTCTTCCCGGAAGGAACCCGAGGCAGCGGAGACGCGACATCGGCGCGTAACGGCGCGGCCTGGCTGGCCCGCTCGACCGGCGCGGTCGTGCTGCCGGTAGCCTGTCGAGGTACGCACCGACCGGACGGATCGGGTTGGCGCTTCCGTCCCCGGGTAGATCTGCTCGTGGGGCATCCGTTCATGGTCAACGATCAGCGTGGCCGGGCTGGGCTGGCGGCCGCCACCGAACAGATCAGGTTCACGTTGGCCGACCTAGTTGCGGAACTGGACCGGCTACGCGATGGTGTTGGCCCTGGCGCGCCCGGGAGGCTCGATGAGCAGCACCGATGAGTGGTTCGACGACGCGGAGTCGGTTGCGGCGGTCGCGGTGGATGCGGCGGCCGATACCGGTGGGGGGAGTGACGAGGCCGAGGAGACGGGCCCGGCGGCACCGGTCCTCGCGGTGGTCGGCCGGCCGAACGTGGGCAAGTCGACCCTGGTCAACCGGCTGCTCGGCCGCAGGGAAGCGGTGGTTCAGGACGTCCCGGGGGTGACCAGGGACCGGGTGGCCTACGACGCCCAGTGGAACGGACGGCGGTTCACCCTCGTTGATACCGGGGGTTGGGAGCCGGACGCCAAGGGTCTGCGGGCCTCGGTTGCCGCCCAGGCCGAGCTGGCGATGGCCACCGCCGACGCGGTGCTGCTCGTGGTCGACGCCGCGGCGGGGGCAACCGCGACCGATGAGGCGGTGGCCAGAGTGCTGCGTCGCTCTGATCGACCGGTGTTGCTGGCCGCGACCAAGGTCGACGACGAACGGCTGCTGGCCGACACCGCCGCGTTGTGGTCGCTGGGGCTGGGCGAACCGCACCCGGTCAGCGGGCTGCATGGGCGGGGATCGGGGGATCTGCTCGATGCCATCCTGGCGACGCTGCCGAAGACTCCGCGCGATTCGCTTTCGGTCACCGGGGGGCCCAGGCGGGTGGCGTTGGTAGGTAGGCCGAACGTCGGCAAGTCCAGCCTGCTCAACCGGCTGACTGGGCAAGAGCGGGCGGTGGTCGACTCGGTGGCCGGCACCACGATTGACCCGGTGGATTCGCTGGTCGAGCTGGATGGGCAGATCTGGCGTTTCGTGGACACCGCTGGACTGCGCAAACGGGTCCGTACCGCGAGCGGAATGGAGTACTACGCCAGCCTACGCACCCGCTCCGCGATCGAGGCCGCCGAGGTGGCCGTGGTGCTGATCGATGCCTCTGAACCGATGACCGAGCAGGACCAGCGCGTCATCGGCATGGTCGAGGACGCCGGCCGGGCTCTGGTGTTGGCCTACAACAAATGGGATCTCGTCGACGAGGATCGCCGGCTGGCCATGCGTCGAGAGCTCGACCGTGACCTGGCCCGCGTGCGTTGGGCGCAACGGGTGAACGTATCGGCGCTGACCGGTCGAGCGGTGACGAAGATAGCGCCCGCGCTGCGGACCGCGCTGGAGTCCTGGGATCGCCGAATCCCCACCGGGCCGCTCAACGGCTGGCTGTCCGACGTGATCGCCGCCACCCCGCCGCCGGTACGCGGAGGAAAGCAGCCAAAGGTGCTGTTCGTCACCCAGGCGCAGGCCCGGCCGCCCACGTTCGTGCTGTTTACCACCGGCTTCCTGGAGGCGTCCTATCGGCGTTTCCTGGAGCGCAGGTTGCGGGAGGACTTCGACTTCACCGGCACACCGATCCGAATCTCGGTGCGGGTGAGAGAACGGCGGCGCAAGTAGTAAGATAAATGACCTGCCCACCCGCTTCAGTAGGAGCTCTTGTTGCCTGGCCGGCCGCCCGCGACCCCGGTGCGGATTGTGCTGGCCGATGACGAGCCGTTGTTGCGCGCCGGCTTGCGGGTGGTGATCGAAGCTGAAGGTACCGTGCGGGTCGTCGCGGAGGCCGCCGACGGGCTGGAACTGCTCGACGCGGTACGGCGGCATCGCCCGGACGTTGTTCTGGTCGATGTCCAGATGCCCGGGATGGACGGTTTCGCCACACTACGCGCTCTGGCCGGCGAGCCCGATTCGCCGCCAGCGGCCGTGCTCACCATATTCGACCTCGATGGCTATGTCAGCGAGGCGTTGCGTATCGGCGTGCAGGGCTTCCTGCTCAAGGATGCCGAGCCGGCCGCGCTGATTCGCGCGGTACTCGATCTCGCCGCTGGGGGTGCGGTGCTGGATCCCCGAATCACCGCTCGACTGTTGCCCAGGCTGGTCGCCGGTGGACGAGAGCGCGTGCCGCCTCGGCTCGACGAGCTGACCATGCGTGAGCGGCAGGTGCTGTCACTGGTTGCCGCCGGACACCCGAACGCCGCCATCGGCGAGAGCCTCGGGCTGGCTGAGGCAACGGTGAAAAAGTACGTTTCAGCGGTGTTGGCCAAGCTCGGCGCGCAGAACCGAGTGCAGGCGGCGTTGCTGGCCCAGGGGCTGGGGGTCGGGTAATCGTGGCTTGGCAGTGGCAGTGGCGCCATGTGGCGCTGCGTTTCCTGAGGGTTGGGTTCCCGACAGCTGGGGTGTTGTTGGCCGCGCCAGGACCGTTTCACTGGTCGGTCGCCGTCGCTTTGGTGAGTTGCGCGGCGCTGCCGTGGTGCAAAAAAAGACCTCGGCTTGCGGTGCTGGCCTGCTTGCCCGGCTTACTGGGCGAGTTGGGCTGGGCGCCCACCCTGGTCGCGCTCTACTTCCTGGGACGTCAAAGCGGACGCCTGAAGCCGGCCGAGCCGTGGGCGGTGTTGTGCTGTCTTGCCTCGCTCCTGCCGGTTTTCGTCCTGCACCGGTCGCGTTGGCCGGAGCTGGTACTCGCCGTGGTCGCCTCCGTGCTCTACAGCGGGGGACCGGCGGTGCTGGGGATGCTGATCACCACTCGGGAGCAGTTGCGGGCGAGCCTGCGTGATCTGGAGGCGGCTCGGGAAGCGACCGTCGCCGCCCGTGAGGAGGTGGCCAGGGCCGCGGAGCGGGACCGAATCGGACGTGAGATTCACGACTCGGTCGGTCATCACGCCACCATGATCGCCGTTGGAGCGGCCGCGCTGGCGGCGACTACCCAGGACGAGCAGACCCGAGAGGCCGCGAACCGGTTGCGACTGCTGGCCAAGACGGCGCTGTCCGAAATGCGTGCCGCCTTGGGTTTGATGGGAACCGACGCCGAGGCCAGCTTAGGGATCGCGGCGCTGCCTGAGCTGGTCGCCAGGGCCAGGGAAACCGGTATGCGGGCAGAGCTGATCGGCGTGGACACTGTTGGCGACGACCTGCCGCTCGGCGTCGAACGCACCGTCTACCGGCTAGTCCAGGAGTCGCTGACCAACGCCGCGAAGCACGCCGAAGGCGCGGACGTCAAGGTTCGCTTGGAACGGTGGTCGCGCGAGCTCCGCGTGACCGTGACCAACGGTCCTCCGCTGCGCGATCGTTTTTACGCGCCCACCGGCCGCCCAGGCGGAGGACTGGCCGGGCTGGCCGAGCGGATCGGGATGATGGGTGGTCGACTGCGCGCCCGGCCAACGCCGAAGGGCGGGTTCTCAGTCGAAGGCAGGCTGCCCACGCCATCGCTGGACCGGATTTATGAGGAGGCAATGAATATCTCGTGCGTTCCGGATACCAGTCCCCTCCAGAAGGATACGAAAGTGGCCACTGGCCAAGAGACCAAGGACGGTAGTGCGACCGAGCGGGCCCGAGCACACTAGTCGCGTGTCGTCAGGCGTACGCGGGGTCGTCACGACCGGTCGTCCCAGCCCGCCGCCCATGCGGTAGGCTTGCGTAGCCTCATGCGGGGGGCGGCCGGGACGTGGCGCAGCTTGGTAGCGCACTTGACTGGGGGTCAAGGGGTCGCAGGTTCAAATCCTGTCGTCCCGACAGCATTAACGCAGCTCAGAGGCCAGATTCTCGCCTAGAGGATCTGGCCTCTTGATCGTTTGACCGTGATTTGACCGTGGGATGGGGCGTCATGTGGCGGTCGTGACTGTGGCTCGCCGGTCGCGGGATGCCATCTTTGACCATCAGCGGTGACCCGAGACACGCACATCGTTGGGTGATCCGCTGGTACGCATCCGCCACGCGTTGCGGACGATAGGCTAGCCCACTTAGGCACAGGACCGGCCCCAGACGCAGGGTCGGAGACTTGTGGGAGGAACAGCGGCTTTCAAACAGGCCAGAGCATCGCATCTTCGCCAGGATCGCCATTGCCCTGTTCGCTGATCTACCTCGTATGCCCGGTGCTGTGCCTAACCTCTGGGGTCCGCAAACCGCCGTTTTAAACGAGTACATCAGGGCATCTGCTGGCTTCGGTCAGGACTTGCCGGAAGCTGGGCCTGTCTATCTGGTAAGTGCTTTGAGGGCTCGGTCCCATGGGTAGGTGTCGAGTACTTGTCCGCCTGTTCGTGGTGGGTGTGGCTCGAATTCGCCGGGGCCGAAAAGTACCCGGACGCCGGCGTGTCGTAATTCTTCCACGCTGCGCGTGAACACCCGGTTAGCTGCGAGTGCTTGGTTGACGAATGGCAAGACCACAATCGTGACACCGAGGCCGGTGAGTTCGGCGAGCTGGTTGAGAGCGTATGTGTCGGATATGCCCGCCGCCCACTTGTTTATCGTGTTGTAGGTCGCCGGTGCCACGATCACGCCGTCAGCCTTGGGGAGCGGTTCATCTCCAGGTTTCCGGTACGTGGTGCGCACCGGGTGACCGGTTATGTGTTCCAGGGCTGGAATATCGAGAAAATGTTCGACTGCCGCCGGAGTAGCAATGCAATAGACCGACCACCCCTCTTGGTGAGCCAACGTCACCATGTCGCTTATTCGGCTGGCCGGGCCTGCCCCGCATATGAACAGGTACAGGACACGTTGGCTCATACGGTCACACCGGCTCGTGATGCGATCCATTGGACCGAGCGCCCGAGCTCGCCGCTGGTATTTCTCAGCATCACCCGAAGCAGGCCGTGCGCCAAGGGACGGCAGTGGACTTCTTCGGGCGCGACGCGTTCGGCTTCAACCAAGGTACGCGCTGCCTCCATGTAATGACCGGTCTCGGTATACGCGGTGGAAAGATCGAACATGTAATTGACTCTGCGCTCCGGCGGAAGAACCGAGATCGAGCGCGGATCGATATCCCGGGCGTATTCCAATGCTTTCCCTGGTTCATGCAAGCGAACAAGCGCAGCCACTCGGTGAAGCGCAACATTGGTAGGACCGAAAACCGTTTGGTGCGTCTCGTGATTTGGGCCGATATTCTCGGCGGCCGCCGAGGCGTGCTGGTGCATGATGAGCGCCGTTTCGGCGTCTTCGTGTCGAGCCGCGGCAATGGACGCGGCCAGATACAACATGCCATACAGAGACAGCAGCTCATCCGCTCGGGTGGTCAGTTCTGGTCGCATGCGGTCGGCCATACCGGTAAGGGCGTTTATGGCGCTGGTGAGTTGGCCGGTGCTAGTCAATGACCGAGCGACGCCGCGAGTTGCTCTCGCCAACGCTAGGGTGTCGTCTACGGCTAGCGCGGCATTCATAGCGCGGTCTGCCGCCAGCCACGCCACATCGTTAGTTTCGAACTTGAGGAGAACTGAGGAAGCCAGGCGATACGCCACCACAAGTGCGCGAGAAGCTGCAACCTGGTAGGAAGGCTGGGCGCTGAAGACCAGCATCTGGGCTTCACGCAACAGCTGTGGAAGGTAGCGAGCAACTACCGTGTAACGGGAGGAAAGCCACGCTTGGTCAATGTGTCTCAATTGCGCGGCCACTCGGTCAAGCGTGGGGTCTTGTTCGCTATTCCGCGCTGACAGGGCTGGGTACGAGCTCAGCGCCTCCCGGATAGTTTGCACTTCGACCCTATCGACACACCGCGCCGCGCGGCGAGCCACCGAACCATCCGTGAGGGCAGCGGGATCGATGCCTAGGACCTCGGCCACGCGGTCAAGCATAGGCAGGCGCAGCAGGTTGCGTTCACCCTTTTCGATCTTGTCCAACCACGACGTTGACCGGCCCACCATGTCCGCGAATCGCTGACGGTCAAGGTTACGCCGCAACCGCCAGTATCGAACACGACGACCGATCGCACGTGCCTGATTATCCATACGGCTGCTCACTCAGACGGTCGAGACCCTGGCGATCACCTGACCAGCTCCACCGTAGCGACTCCTACCAAGCTTGCTCCAGGACTCGCACATTTTGTACAGGCCGCGGCACACCGACCGTCCTAGCGTCGACATCATGATCGATCGCAACGTGGAAGTCGGCGTGAACCTCCCACCTGAACTGGGCTGGTTCGGCGACGTGTCCCGGAAACGCCACCGAACCAGCCCTCACGCCGTAAGCGTCAGGTTGCGGGCGCGACCCCTGGCGGTAGCCGTCAGCAAGGTGTGGACCGTCGCGGACGTGTTCATAACGTCTGAGTCCGGCAGGGGTGTGTGGTGAGGCTGCCTGAGCCCACAGCCCTATATGCGGCGCAGGGTCGGGAGCTGGCGGAGCTGCTGGAGCTGGTGTTGACCGGTAGCTTCGTATCCGACCCAGCCACGGCGGAACGTCAGATAGTGCGGTCGCTGGGGGCGTTGGCGCAGTTGCATCAACGGCATAGGATAGACGAACACGGCCGGTGTTCGATCTGCCGATCGGCTCCTCGTGCATGGTGGCCGTGGCCGCAGCGCGGAGAATGCACGGTGTATGCCACGTTGCGGTTCTACCTGCGTCAACCAGAGTGGGCAGTGCTCGCAGTCATCACAGAAGGCCGCTCCCGCGCTCGGGGGGCGTAGTGAACACCACCCATGTCTTGTATTCGAGTTATGCTGTGGGTCCGTCTGCGCATCCTCACGCATCGTCCAAGGCGGTGACGTTGGTCGCGCACGAGAGTGCTAAACGGTTTTCAGGTTTGTTCGTCAAGCGCATGGCGATGTCGTGGTCACCATAGTTACGTTTCAGTCCCCGTTCTCTTCTGTCGATGATGCCCGTTGTGGGCTGAAAATTCGTCGCACCAGCACCATCATTCCCAGCAGCACCTATTTCACGATCAGCCAGCACACGCGTGACCACAGCCACCGCGGTCCCAGAATCCAGCAACTCCACCGCCGCGTTGACCCGCTCGGCGTACTCAACGCCACCAGCGCGACGGCCACCAGACATGTCACAAATCTACTACTCACTGTGACACATCTTTCCGGCGACACACTGCGGCCGCTCAACCCGCCGATAGCTCAGCTCGACTTCGAACTCGAAGTTGCCAAGTGCGTTGGGGGCGTAAAAGCAAGGCCATTGGGCCACAGCCTGTCCTCCACCACACGCGGCACCCCCCACACCAACACCGCTGACCGGCCAACTCACCACCGCACACATCCAGCCCAAAACAAGTACTAACCGAAGATCAACCTACCCACGGAAACGACAGTAGAGTCCGTTAACGGACGTAGTCTCAGTCTTTGACATTCACAGCGGTCTGATCCGGCCCACTGATGGTCAGGCGTGAGGCTGATGGTCAGGCGTGAGGCTGCGTGTGACCCGGCGGATCATCCCGGCGAAAGGGGCCGGGATTACGAGCGATTCAGCGCGGCCGGCTCGAATATCTCGCTACTGGGTGCGTGATTAGCTGCAACTGGCCAGGGCACGTCAAGTTCGGGTGTCGCGTAATTGAGGAGATCTTGATAATGAATTTCGACCGAGGCTTCGAAGAGATCCCGGCAGATTCCGTCGGCGAGTCTGATCGCGGCTTGTTTCATGCCGTTGATTGAGGCGCCGCTGGGGCCGTGGCTGACGGTCGCGGCGGCGCTGAAGTTGTAGATGTCAGCGAGGTAGGGGGCCGTTCCTGGGGTTCGTTCGACGTATTCGAGGTTGGGACCGAGGTAGGGGAATTCACTGAGTCCTTCGTGGGTCTCACTTTCTGGCGGCGTGTAGCGGTCTTTCCAGCGGGCGATGACTGGTTCGATTGTCGCCAGCTCGGGACGCAGTCGAAGGTCTTGGGTCAGTCCGATCGCAATCAGCAGGTGATCGAAGGTATAGGCTTGTTCTCCGGCGGTGAGCCGGATTAGTCCGTGCTCATAGCGGACGTTTGCCCAGGAGGACCCTAGGACCAGCTTGAAGTTGGGGTGAGCGATGGCCCGACGGAAGGTGCCTGGAGGTGGTGGCTCGTTGAGCGGTAAGATATGGCGCATAAATCGCCATCTCCAGGCGTCGGGTAAATCACGGAAGTGGCCGAGGAAACCGGCGAACTCAGTCCAGTGGTGCGGGTTGATCCGGTGAAGGTGTGGTCGGCGGAAAAAGAGCGTGACATGCTTTGCTCCCTGCTCCAGTGCGGTGGCGGCGTTGTCGTAGGCTGAGGCTCCGCCGCCGAGCACGCCGATTGTTTTTCCGGCGAGCTGGGTGAAGTCGATATCGTCGGCGATTTGGTTGTAGGCCGAGGAAGGTATGTTGGCGCGTATCTCCTGGGGAACGGTCCAGCCGCCGGAGCCATCGGCGCCGGTGGCGAAGACAACTTTGCGGGCCAATAGGTGCCCGCCACCGGCATTGGTGAGGGTGTAGATCCGCAGCAGGCCGTGGGGCAGTGGGGTCAGGCCGGTGACGCGAGTCTGGTAGCTGACGGAGAGGTTGGTGACTTTACGGAACCATGACAGGTAGTCCTGCCAGTCCTCGCGGGGCAGTTTGGTCATTCGGTGCCAGGCTTCTTCGCCGTGTTGGGCGGTGTACCAGGCTTGGCAGGTCAGGCTGGGTATGTCCAGGTCTGGGCCGTTGAAGTGTTTGGGTGAGCGCAGGGTGTGCATGCGTCCGTAGGTTTTCCACGGCCCTTGGCGACCGGGTTCGTTGGATTCCAGGATGCGGATGTTGGTGATCCGCCGCCGGGTCAGGGCGAACGCCGCGGTCAGCCCGCAATGGCCGGCCCCTACAATGATCACGTCGTAGACGTGCTCACCGTTGGGTCCGGTGCGTGGAACGACCCAGTCGCGGTCGGGAAACCGGATGGCATGTAGATCGGCGTGGGCCTGTCGTTCGAGATCAGCGAGGCCGTTAGGCATTGTGGCTACTTCCTCTTGCTAGGGCAGGCTATTTGTTGTGGGGGCGAGATGTTCGGCTGGGTTTGTAGCGGTGGCATGGGCACGACGAGGGTCAGTGCGGTCATGATCAGGCAGAGCAGCGGAAGCAGGCCGAGCGCCGCGCGCAGCCCGGTGACCGATGCCAGTAATCCGATGAACGGAGGTCCGGCGACGAACCCGATCCAGCCAAACGCCGTGGTCATGGCCAGCGCGGGAGCGGGGGCCAGGCCGGGTAGACGCCCGCTGGCGCTGAGTACCGCGGGCACCACGACGCTGAGCCCAAGACCCAGGAGACCGAACCCGATGATGGCCGAGGCGGGCAGGTTGAGGCCTAAGCCCAGCGCGAGTGCCAGAGCGGCGATGCTGGTCCCGACCCGCACCACGGCTCGGGGGCCGAGGGCGGCGATAGCCCGGTCTCCGATTAGGCGCCCGAGAAACATCGCCACGGCGAACGCGGCGTATCCGGCTCCGGCGAGCTGGACCGGCACCGCGAGGCTGGTGTGCAGGTACAGGGCGGTCCAGTCGGCGCTGGCCCCTTCGCAGAGTAGCCCGCAGCAGATGATGCAACCCAACCCGAGCAGCGCGGGCGTGGGACGAGCGAAGTGGCGCAAAAGCCCGGCGGTATCGCTGGTCGCGGTGGTTCGGTCGTCGCCGGCTGGTAGTGACCACCAGGTTACGGGGAGGGCGATGGCGGTGAGGATCGCGCCCAGACCGAGCATATGCGTTCCAAGGGGGATGCCGAGGGCAATCGAGACCGACCCGAGCCCGGTGCCGGCGAAGGCGCCGGCGCTCCAGCAGGCGTGGAAGCTGGCGAAGATGGAGCGCCGGTAGCGGACCTCGACGCTGCCGGCGTGGGCGTTCATCGCCACGTCCAGCGAGCCTTGGAACAGCCCCCATGCTCCTAAGGCGGCGAACAGGCTCACCTGCGAGGTGGCCAGGCCCAGCGCGGCTCCGACGAGGCAGTACCCGATGAGGGTGAGTCGCATGATCGCCGCGCTTCCCCAGCGGGTGATCAACGCCCCCGAGGCGGTCATCGCCAGCACTGACCCGGTCGGCGCACCCAGTAGCGCCGTCCCCAGGGCGCTGGTCGACAGGTGTAGCCGCGCGGCGACCAGGGGAATGTGTGGAGTCCAGGAGGCGAACAACGCGGCGTGGACGAAGAACACCACACAGGTGGCTATCCGGGCTCGCCGGTCCTGACTGCTCGCCGTGGTTGTGGGTATGTTCGACGTCATGGTCATTTCGCGCCTCCTTCATGTTTGTTCGAACAAGTATGGTTAGCGGACGGGTGGGTCTGGTAGGCGACGCTAGGAAGCTGGTGACACTGAAGCGGCGGATGTGACGAGGTATCGGGCGATGCCTGGATGTTCACACAGTGCCTGCGCGCCCGCGAACAACACCGCGGGCATCCCGAGGTGCCGAGCGGTGGACACGTTTGCGGGGTTGTCGTCGATGAACAGGCATTCGGCTGGGTCTAACCCGAACCGAGCGAGGGCAAGGTGAAAGATCGCCGGGTCTGGCTTGGTCAATCCCACCTCGCCGGAGATCACGATGGTGTTGGCGAACAAGTCCAGGATCGGGAACGCGGCGCGGGCGATGGGGAAGGTCTCCGCGGACCAGTTCGTCAGCCCGTAAAGACGGGCACCTGAGTCGGCGAGCTCACCGAGCAGTTGATGCATGCCAGGGAGCATCCCGCCGAGCATCTTGACCCAATGCTGCTGGTAGGCGTGGATGTAGCGGGCCCAGTCAGGGTATTGCCGGCAGCGCTCGGCGACGGCGGTCTCCAGGCGCTGGCCGCGATCCAGCTCGGCGTTCCAGGCAGGTGGGCAGACCTCGGTGAGGAACTGTGTGCGCTTGACGGGATCGGCGATGAGCTCGTCGAACAGATAGTGGGGGTTCCAGTCTAAGATAACGCCCCCGACGTCGAAGATTAACGCGGGTGCGACGGGCAAGACGTGCATGGGCGGATCAGCTTTCGCGGTTCACGGGCACGGTGCAGACCTGCACGCCGATCGCGCGCAGCGCCTTGATCGGCTGAGCTGTAGCAGGCGCGTCGGTGACCACGAGGTCCAACCGTTGCGGCGAGCAGACTTTTCCGAAGGCGATCTTTCCCAGCTTGTCGGCGGTCACCACGGCCATGACCCGGGTGGCTGAGGCGAGCGCGGCGCGCTTGACCCGGGCGTCGTCGAGATGATGGGTAGTGGCGCCGGCCTCGGCGTCCAACCCGCAGCAAGCCAGGATGAGCGTGTCGAAGCGCACCGCGCCTAGGGCTTGCTCGGCCGGTTCCCCTACAAAGGTTTGCTCACCGGGGCGTACTGAACCGCCGGGCACCAGCAGGCTGGTGGTCGGATCCGAGGCGATCTCACACAGCACCTGGACCGACAACGGCGCGATCGTCATCCGTCGGCCCCGCAGAACCTTCGCTATCTGCACTGCGGTGGTCCCGGCGTCGAGCACCACTGACTCCCCGTCGGCCAGAAGATCGCTACAGGCGCGGGCGAGCGCACGTTTGGCCTCCGTGTTGCTCAGTGCCCGCAGCGCGTAGGGCGGTTCGATCGCGCTGAGCGGGATACGCTCCGCGCCGCCGTGCACTCGCCGCAGCACCCCGGCGCTCTCCAAGGACTCCAGGTCCCGGCGGATGGTCATCTCGGAGCACTGCGTCAGGGCCGCGAGTTCGGCCACGGTCACCCGGGCGCGGTCGGCGACTGTCTCCACGATCGTCTTGTGGCGGTGCGCGATGTCCATCTGCCAATTCAAACATACGAGGTGTGCAAATGAGCCTTTTGGTTGGTTCATCGCCACCGTCCTGTTGTGAGTTCGGTGTTCAGTGTCGGATGGTCATCGAGCGCACCCGCCAGGTGCCTGCCGCTGTGGTCGGTGCGTACGACCACAGCGGCACCTGGTGTGAGGTACGGGAGTTGCTCGGTGCTGAGGCCTTGGCCGGCGTGGGGAACGGTCGTAGTGCTCGCCGTCTGGTTGAACAGGAACTCGTAGCCCACCTCCGCGCTGGTCCGGCGCCGGATCGAGACCAGCCCGGTTGGCCAGCTTGAGCTGGCTGTCCCGGTGGCGTGGGGGGCGAGGTCGGCGGCGACTCGCTGAAGCGCGGGGCTGTCGCGGGGATCGGGGCGGTGCCGCGCGAGCGCACCGGGGGGCGCGTGGTCGGTGAGCCAGACCGTGAGGCCGGAACGGCCCCGGGCCCAGTCGCGCCACCGCTCTAGGCTGTGCGCAGTAGGGACGATGAGCGCCAGACCCTCGACCTCTGGCGGAGGATCGCCGCACTCGGGGCTGATGTCGCAGGTCAACCCGTGACGAGTCATCAGGTAGCCGCATACGCGAGCGGCGGCGGTCAGTGCGCCACGCTCGAGGTTCGGGTCGACGAGCAGCGTCACGTCGGGGCGCAGTTGGCTGGACAGCAGCGCGGGGCCGTGTTCTTCGAGCAGCCGACGCAGGGCGCATAGCGCGGGAAAGGTGGGTCCGGTCGTGCCGTTCTCGCGCAGCGGGGCGCCTGGGCAGTAAGGCGGGGCGAACGCAGCCGGGTCACGTCCGGCAGCGCGTAGCGCGGTGGGATCGAGGTCCAATTGCGGGGACCAGTGCGAAGTTGCGCACGCAGTGTACAGGCTGCAGGTACGCGAACCGAGGGCGAGTCCGAGCAGCGCGTGCGACCAGGTGGTGCGTGGGTCGAGGTAGGCGGTGTCGTCCCAGATGTGGCCCCAGTTGTCTTCCAGGCAGTCCCCGCCGAGCAGCCGCGCGCCCAACCAGTAACGGATTAGGGTGTCCTCGTCGGTGTGCGGGGTGCCGACCCAGCTGGTGTAGCCGACCGCGCCGCGTGGCGGTCCAATAAACGGGACGCGTGCGAGCCAGGCGTCGACCGCTCGGCCTGGCTGATATCCCCGTTCGGGTAGCGGCAGATTGGACAGCAGCGGTGCGGACGTTGCGAGCGCGGCCGCGATGTCCGCCAGCGCGTCGTTGATTAGGGTCGCTTCCCGCGCCCCCCGCGCGCCATCTAGGTCGCCGGTGTCCGAGTCGGTCGCCGCGCGGGGTGAGGCGGCGGTAAGACGGCGGGCGGGTTCCTCGGCGCCGAACGCGCCGAGTGGTTGGTTGGCCTCGCTGTAGACGCCTTCGTTGCCGACCTGAATCGCGATGATCGGCCCGGTCGGGTACAGCCGTTCGCGTAGGACGTGCTCGCTGAGCACGGCGAGCCATTCTCGGTAGTGGCGGCGGAAACGGGGGTCCCATGGGGAAGGCAGGGGCTGGCCCTGCGAGCTGACCGTAGTTCCGGCCAGCGTACGCGCGGGGATGAATCCGTTGGTGGGGGTGGGCACGACGCGGTCGGGAAGGCCGCCGAGCTGAAGCTCGGCGTGTACGAACGGGCCCGGTTTCGCGATCAGGAACAGGTCGGCCGCGGCGACCAGCCGCAAAAATTGCACGACATCGCGTTGCGGGTCGCTGAAGCCGGTGAAGTCGAAGCCGCCGCCGGTGGTTTCGTGATGCCGCCAGGGAATGTAGGCGGTGATGACATCCACCCCGGCGGTGCGCGCCGCGAGGAGGTTGGCCTCCCAGCGCTCTGGTCGAACCCGGTAGTAGGGGTACTCGCCGAGCACAGCGGGCCGCCCGAGCCGCCGGGTCAGCTCTCCGAGTGGGTCGCGCTGGCGGACGAATCGGGTCGTCATGACGCCGGCCCACTCTGGATGACGATCTTTAAGGCTGAGTAGCCCGCCCCGTTCGGGGAGAGCAGCTCGATCGCCTGCTCGAACTCGTCGAGTTTGAACCGGTGGGTGATCAGCGCGGCCAGTGGTAGCTGGCCGGCGATGTGCAGCGCGCGCGGGAACAAGTTGCCGGGGTAGTCGCCGGCGCCCACTATCCGGATGCCACGCTGCAAAATCTCTAGCGGGTGTAGCTGGGCGACCGCGTGACTGTGGTAACCCATGATCACGACGCTGCCGCCTGGGGCGACCAGGTCGAGTGCCTGAGGTAGCAGGTTGCCAACTGTGTCGATGACCGACTGGCTCGGTGGTAGGTCGCCGGCGTGCTCGACGACCTCGATTGGGGTGGCGTC
Source organism: Pseudonocardia sp. (assembly GCA_019244295.1). Lineage (GTDB taxonomy): Bacteria > Actinomycetota > Actinomycetes > Mycobacteriales > Pseudonocardiaceae > Pseudonocardia. Next base: position 14,358 of record JAFASX010000157.1, on the reverse strand, counting down.
CTGTCCGACGATGGCGGGCAGGACGCCCGCGAGCAGGTCCCTGCGGGTGGGGTCGGTTTCCACGACGGTGGTAGGGTGGCCAAGGTGGTGGGCGAGGGCGGCGACTGTGGCGCCGATCGGTCCACCGCCGAGCACGATGAGCTGGTCACCGGGATCGAGCCCAGCGCTTAGGAGGTTGTTCAGCGCGCAGGTCAACGGTTCGACCAGGGTCGCTTGGTCGAAGCTCATGTCCTGCGGAATCGGATGTATGAACGCCGCAGGCAGCACGATCTGGTCGGCGAACGATCCATCGCGATCGATACCCACCTCCGTCCCGCGCTTATTGCGGCAGTGGTTGGTTCGGCTGTGCTGGCAGGGTGGGCAGTGTCCGCAGTACAGCGTCGGGTTGATCACCACCCGGTCTCCGGGACGCAGATGCTCGACGTACTCGCCAACCCGGGCGACCCGGCCCACACCCTCGTGGCCCATGACCACACCGGGTAGGGCGGGAAACTTCCCAACCAGCACGCTGCGGTCGGTGCCGCAGATCCCGGTTTGCGCAACGTCGACAATCACATCGTCGTCGCGGGAAAGGGTGGGCGCGGGTCGATCCCGCAGTTGCAGCCACCGCGTGTCGGTCAAGGTCAGTGCACGCATGGTTAGAAGTCTCCAGGGCTGAAGATCGTGGCCGGGCCCGGCCAATGGATGAGGTCAAGAAGTGTCTTGTGCAGCGCCGGATTGGCTGCGGCGATGCACGACTGCTGGTTGGATTCGCCGCCGTCGAGTAGGCGGGTTTCGGCCAGGTCGCGCCCGTAGCCGTCGGTGACGACCGCGCCGGCTCGTGTGGCCAAGGTGACAGCGGCGGCGATGTCGTAGGGGAACAGGTGCAGGACGTGTCCCCGCCCGCACGCCCGGAAGTCCGGCTCGGTCGTGGGGTTATCGCGCAGGATGCGGTTGCCGATGTCGAGGTAGGCGTCGAGCTGACCGGTGAGGATCCGGGTGATGGAGAACGTGGCGCTGTTGAAGATGAAGACTCCGCCGGTGTTGGCCGACTGGTCAACCAGGTGGCCGTAGGCGTGGGCCATCAGGGCCATTGGGTGCCCGTTGAGCTCGAAGGACCAGAACATGCGGTTCGGGTCGGTTGTGTCCGACAGCCTGGGCAATGTCCGCTGGTAACCGTGGGTCTCGAATCGGGTGTGCGGATCGGTGTACATCCACGCCCCGGAGCGGGTTTCCATCAGCAAGGCGCTGTGCACCTCGCCGAGGCGGACGTCTGGAGTGTAGGGCGCGGCAGCGATGGAGATCATCGATGATTCGAGCTCGGCCGCGGCTGGCCGGGTGCCATCGATCGGGTCTACGACCACGACGGTGCGCGGACGCGGACCGGTGGTGCGCAGCGGGTGGTCCTCGGTGTAGACCGCGAGCGGTTCATGATGGGCGCGCAGGTGGTGCCACGCCGCTTCTTCGGCGATCTCGTCGATGCCGAACTGGGCGTCACCGCCTGGGGCGTCATGGCAAGTCAGCCGCAGGGCCTGCGACTTGGGCGTGGAGTGGATCGCCTGGCGGATGGCGGTCGCAGTGCCTAGCAGCAATTCCTTCATCCCGCTCACGCTGTGACACTCCGCAGCAGGTCATCGAGACGATCGCAGATCAGCTCGGCTTCAACATCAGTGAGGATCAGCGGCGGGCGAATTTTCAACACGTTGCCGTGCCCGTAACGGGAGGTCCGCAGGAACAGGGCGTGATCCATCGCGCGTTTGGCCAGGATGTTGGTCAGCTGTGGGTCTGGGCTGCCGTCACGGCGCGCGATTTCGATACCGATCATCAATCCGACACCGCGCACGTCGAGAATGCACGGGCAGCGGTTCTTCAGCTCCCCGAGACGATCGAGGATCCGCGCACCGACCGCGCGGACGTGGGCCAGGAAGTCCGGATCATCGATTACGTCGAGCGTGGCTAACGCCGCCGCGCAGGCCAGTGAGTTTGCCCCGTAGGTGAACGAGTGGTGGTCGGCGGGAAGGCCAGCGAGCTCGTCACTGGCCAGAATCGCCGCTACCTGCGCCCCTGAGCCTCCCAGGCCCTTAGCCAGGCTCATCGCGTCTGGTTCGATCCCGAAGTGCTCGCAGGCGAACATTCGCCCTGTCCGCCCAATACCGGTTTGCACCTCGTCGACGAGCAGTTTGATGTCGTGGGCGTCGCACAGTTGGCGCAGCCGCTGGAAGTAGCCGTTGGGCGGGATGATGTTGCCCCCGTTGCCGGCGATGGGTTCGATCAGGATCGCCGCGACGCTGCCGCTGCTGGCAAACTCAAGGAACTGCTCGATCCGATCGACGCACAGCAGCCCACAGTCCGGGTAGCTCTGGCGGTAGAAGCAGCGCAAACAATATGGGTCGGGAACGTGTAGGCCCCCGGGGTACACATGCCCAAGGGGCTCCTTACGGAACGCATTGCCGGACAGGCTGGCGAGCATGGTGCTCTGCCCGACATGGCTTCGAAACAGCGTCACCACATCGCGCCGGCCTGTAGCGCGCTGCGCCATCTTGATCGCTCCCTCGTTGGCGCTCGACCCACTGGCGACCTTCAGGTGCGCCTTGGTGAGCTTCTTCGGCGCCAACTCGACCAGACGGCTAGCCAAGCGCACCACCGGCTCGCTCTGAAAGCTCGACGTGGTGTGGATCAGCTTCTCGGCTTGCTCCTGAATGGCCGCGACGACCGCCGGATGGCTGTAACCGAGGCTGAGATTGAAGGTGGCTGAGGCACAGTCGATGAAGGAGTTGCCTTCCGCGTCGCGCAGATACACCCCCTCACCTGCGACAATCCGGCGGTCACTGACCGGGTAGTACATCGCTTTCGTATCCAGACTAAACACAGAGGACCCCCTCGATTAGGAATCGATAGTTCACCCACTAGCAAAGTTCAATAAACCCTGTTTCAAGAATTCCCAGGCCATCCAGGCATCAAACGCGTAGTGGCTTCTCGCCAGAGTTTGTTCCCCGATGTTCACCCCGGCGAACTCGGCGTGAACGGCGGCGTAGGCGCCGCATTTGCCCAGCGCGACCAACCGAACGAGCAATGATGAAAACCTGTGGATGAGCAAGATTAACGGAGGGTCGTACCCTCCCGTTCGTCCCTGATGGTTTTCACGCAAGGCCGGCGTGAGGTAAGTATTCGGAAGTCCTGTGTAAGGGCATGCCGATGGGCGGCGTGGCTGGTTCACGGTGGCCGCGCCGGTGTGGGTGTTATCCGTGCGGGGTGTTATCCGGGGGGTGGTGGTTGTGCCCAGGTTCGGAGGTCTTCGGGGTTGGCATTGCAGGTCAGGAAGCGCCGCGGTGCCGGGCTGGTGAGCGGTTTGCCGTTGTTGCGGCCGCATTCGTCGAGGTAGGCGGTGAGGTAGGTCAGGGGTGTTCACCCCGGCCATCTGGGCGGTGGCGGTGATGGTCCAGATTCTGGCGGCGAGGCGGGCCGTGTCGTCGTTGCGGGAGCCGTAGGCGTTTTTGCGGGTCACGACCGGGCGGCGTAGGGTGCGTTCGGCGGGGTTGTTGTCCAGGCTGATCATCGGTGGTCACGGTGTCTGGCCAGGTCGTCCCATTCCCGGTCCTGGGTGGCTAGTGCTTTCTTCGCCGGTTGTGGAAGGCCGGGGGAGGTCATCTGGATCCTGCGTGCCTGGTTGATCGCGTTGAGTGCGATGTCCCAGGCGGTGTAGGCCTTATCCAGGCGGGTCGCGGCGGGGTCTGGCGGCGCGGGGGCGGTGGAGGCGTTCCATGCGGCCATCAGCTTGCTGTGTGCCGTGTACAGCTCAGCGATGCGTTCGCGCCACGCGGTGCTCCGGTGCGTCAGCTGGTTGGGTTGGCGTCCCCGGCCCGCGCGAAGTGCCGTCGGGTATGCGCCCAGCGGTAAAGATTGATCAGGTCATCGGTCTTCTTCCTGGCGGAGGCGTAGACGGGGTAAAAGTCGCTGGAGATCACCAGCCGCCGTGGCCCGCCGTTGGAATCCGGGGTGAGCTGCCTGGTCTGTTCCTCGATGCCGGCGTGGCGGGCCAGCACGCCCCCCGCTGGGGTGGGGTCCATCACGAAGCATGCGGTGTCGGGGCCCAGGAACACCCACAGCCACCATGTCGCCGGGCCATCGCCGTCACCGGGGGTGAACACCCGCCAGGTGGTCTCGTCGGCGTGCGGGTGCCAGGAGCCCCGCGACCGCTGGGTGATCGCTTTTCGAGCGGGGCCAGCAGCGCCCCGGCGGCTGTGCATGTGCCGGCCAGGGTGGCCTCCCGCAACCCCTCCGCCATCTCCGACAGCCGCCGGTTCGCCTCCAGCGCGGCATCCAGCGCATCCCGCGGCGACGCCTCAGCACCCTCCGAAACCGGGACAACACCGGCCGCAACCATCACGCAACACAGCAAACACCCCCACCGACCCGCAAACACGCACCACACACCGGCGTGTCGCGGACAACGGCGCTGGCGAACGCCGACGTCCCGTCATACGACTTCCGAATACTTACAATTGCTCTGCACTTCTACAGAGAGGCTGAATAACCCCCAAGGTACGCACAACGCGAACCTGTGTATTTAGTCGACGGCACTCTCGTACCCGCCCGGAACTGGCGGTGTAAGCAGGGAATGTACTCTGGAAAACATCGAAGAAAAGGTTTCAATCTGCACATATCTTGCAACCTAGACGGAATCTTCCTCTACGCAGGGAAACCTGTAGCAGGCTCAACTCATGACGCTAAAGCCTTCAAGAACAGCGGACTGAAAACTCAACTTTCGCTGTCATGCGGCGGCCAGTGCCCAGGCTTGCTGGACTTCTTCCTCCTTGGCTGGACACAGCGATAGGTCGGTCTTGGGCTCAACGAGACAGCGTCGACGGTGGATGCCCTCGATCTCTGGACGCCCGACTCCACACCGACTCCACATCGAGGCAGTACAGCCGTTGGAAGCGTCCACCACTCTGGGTACGCGCGGGCAGCGGGGAGCACGATACGCCGAGAACAAAGAAAATTAATCTCGATGGCTTGGGCCGTCCATGTGCCATCAACACTGAGATTATGCCGCGATTCATGAGACCGACGATCACGGGCGTGCGAGGTTGGTGAATCGGCTGTGGGGCAGCTGGTGTGCGACGCTGGTGGTGGTGGTTTGTGGTTGGTCCGTTGCGGTGTTTGGCGATGATGAGGTCTGCTTCGCCGGCACGGGGTGGGTCGTCGCGTTCGTAGACGTCGGGGCGGTGCAGCAGGATGACAAGGTCGCTGTCTCGTTCGATGCTGTTGTGCACGGTAACGCCGCTTGCGATGAAGTTGTGGGTGTGCCTGGCACGGTCGCGTCGTAGACTGGCCGCCGGCTGCCAGCAAAAGCAAAGCAAAAGCAATACGATCTTTGTCCTGGGGCATCCAGCGCGGTGACATCCCGCAGCCATCACCAGTGATCATCCCGTGTGCTGGCCTAGATTGGAGAACCCCGGTCACAGCCACCCGTGTCTGACGGCGGGGTGATCAATCCAGCCTCGATCATGGTGCGCACGGCGTCTTGTGCGTCGTCGAGGCGACGGTCAGCGCGTAGTACAGGCACGCGGGCGCGAATCGTGGCGTGCAGCCGTGCCACCGTTGAGTTGCCCAGAGGGGTGCCGCGCACGTCGAGGGCCTGGCAGGCGGCCAGCAGCTGGATGGCGAGGACACCGGTGGCGCCGCGACATACCTCGAGGGCCTGACGGGCGGCCGTGGTTCCCATGCTGACCTTGTCCTGGTTGTGGGCCTCCGACGAGCGGGAGAACACCATCGCTGGCATCGCGGCTTGGAGGGTCTCGGCGGTGAGAGCCGAGCACGCGATCTGGCTGGCCTTCATGCCGTGGTGCACAGCCGGGTCGTCTCTCGCGCTGGCGTGGCCATCCTCGAGCGCATGGGTCTCATCACCAGCGCGAGCCGGTCGATCAGGATGGTGTGTGACGAGGTTTGGCGTGAGCCCGCGGTTGAACTTCTCGTCGACAAGCAGTTCGACCTGGCGGTCGAGCAGGTCGGCCACGTTGGCGACAGCGAGCTTTACCGACTCCATCGCGTGGCCGATGTGGCCCGCGTAGAAGTGGCCTCCGTGCATCGCGTTCGGGACAGCGGGATCGAACAGGGGGTTGTCAGTGGATGAGTTCACCTCTGTTCGTAGCCAGGTCTCCGCCCAGTCCAGGGTGTCGTGCAGGACCCCGATGACATGGGGTGCGCAGCGTAAGGAGTAGGGGTCCTGCAGGGTGCTCGCGCGCGCCAGAACCAGCCCCCGCAGCGTCGCCCGGATGCCGCTCGCGCTGTGCTGCTGACCCGTGTGGCCCTTGTGTCGGTGGAGCCGCTCGTCAAAATGATCTGGGTTGCCGTGCAAGGCGGCGACGGCTAGGGCCGTAGCTGCGTCCGCGGCGTGGGCGAGGCGGCGAGCGGCTGCCAGGGCGACAACGGCGAAACCGGCGCTGAAGGCGGTGCCGTTGATGAGGGCGAGTCCTTCTCGAGCCTCGAGAACAATCGGCTCGAGCCCATGGGCGCGTAGCGCCTCGGAGGCGGGGACGTGGGTGTTTTCGTGATCGATTGTACCCTGTCCCAGCAGCGTGGCGGCTACATAGGCTAAGGGTATGAGGTCACCGCTGGCACCTAGCGAGCCTCGGCTAGGCACGACCGGTGTCAGGTCTCGTTGCAGCAGAGCCAGCAGGAGCTCGACAACCTTCGGCCGGATCCCGGAGTGGCCTCGGGCCAGGCAGTTGGCGCGTATCAGCATGGTGGCGCGGGTGACCTCGCGGCATGCTGGTGGGCCGCTGCCGCACAGGTGCCCGAGGATGAGGTTCCGCTGGAGGATAGCGGCGTGCTCGGGACTAACCGAGCGCCGGACACTGTCACCGAAACCCGTGGTCATACCGTACACGCGCTCGCCGGCGTCGAGCAGACGCTCGCGCATCCGCACTGAGCTGAGCATCCGCGCTCGCGCGCATGGGTCTAGGCGCGCGGTGGCGCCGTGTCGGTGTGCGAACTCGGCGACTTGCGCTGGCGCAAGCGCCCAGCCATCGATCGTCAGAGCCTCGGTGCCCTCGTACGCGCGATCAACAGGCTCGCTTAATGTGGTGGTGATCGATTGTCGGGACGGTGACGCTGGCGTGCTCATAGGTCGCGCCATCGTGGATAAGCTGTTCCGGCAGGGCTCATCGCGTTGTTCGCTCCCCTCCGTTGACCGATAAGGCTTGGCCGGTGATTTGACGTGCGCCTGGGGAGGCGAGGAAGTGGGTCAGGGCGGCGATGTCGTCGGGTCGGCTGGGCCGCCCAACAAGCGAGGAGTCTACCAGCGCCTGGCGCCGCTGGTCGGTGAATCGGTCGCGGAAGAACTCGGTGTCGGCTACGTAAACCTGGCACGACCGTGTTGACGGTGATGTCCCGCGGACCGAGCTGACGGGCGAGGTCGACGGTCCAGGACGCGAGCGCGGCCTTGGCGGCGCCGTAGGAACCGGCCCTCTTGTCGGCAGCGATGGAGCCGATCGAGACAACCGCTCCGCCCGCGGCGAGCCGATCCTGTACCGCTGTGGTCACGAGCACGGCGGAGATGAGATTGCTGCTGAGGTTGGCCCACCATGCCGCGGCCAGTTCCGGTAGACCCTCGGGTGCGGGGCGGTCGAAGTCAGTGTTGCCGCCTGCGTTGTTGACCAGGACATCGACTCGCTCGGGCAGCCGGTTCACAGCGGCCTGCACGTCGGTGGGATCTGAGGCGTTGAATGCCACTGCACGAGTCTGTCCCGGTTGTTCGGCTGCGATCTTCTCGGCGGCGTTCCTGAGAGCCTCGATTCGGCGTCCGGTGAGCACAACGATGTCCCCGTCGGCGGTGAACCGGCTGGCCACCGCTCGCCCGATGCCGCTGCTTGCTCCTGTGATGATGACGGTTCGCACCACGTACCTCTCTCACGAAGGTTTGTTCGATCAGAGCACCTGAAGACCGAGGCGGCCCGAAGCCGCCGGGGTCATGCCGGTAAGTCCACCATGTGTAGATCCTCACCGTGGATGCGGTCGAGCGCTTCGAGCGCAGCGGATCGGATCTCTTCGAGCAGGTCGTCGATGTCCTGGAGGCGGGTCAGTGGGTTCAGGAAGGTCAGCTTGAGGCATAGGAGCTCGGGTTCCTCGCCGTACGCGGGGAGCTGCGCCCGAGTGATGATCACACTGCCTCGCTCGAAGGTGAATGCCAATACCCCGTAGCCGAACAAACGTTTACGCCCGCAACGGTCCCCGAGCCGACCGCCGAGCACCAGGAAAGCGGCGTAGGCGATCACGTACCCGTCGATGAAGAACTGGGACTCCCCGAACGTCGCGCCGAGATCACGCTGGATGGACGGGATTGCCACGTTGATGATGAACAGGTCGATCTGGCTCATGAACAGCGCCGAAAGGACGACGCCGAGAGCCAGCCACGTCCTGATGTCAGGCGTGACCGTGTCAGCGGGTGCACAGGTGGAGTGCATCTTGGTGTTCGCGGATTCAGACATGGTCAGGTGTCGGCCTCCCAACGGCGTGCTCGTCGGTCTTTGCGGGTCGTGCTGGCATCGGGAGGGGTGACGTAGCGACGGCTTTCTCCAGGGCTTGCCCCCACCACAACAACCGCGACTCGCCCCCTGGAGGGCCTACGAACTGGACACACAACGGCGCTCCACGCTCATCGCGGGTCACCGGCAGGGTCAAGGCCGGTAGTCCGCAAAAGCTCGCGATCGGCGTATAGCCCGAACGCAACTCATAGTCGTCGTCATCGGGATGCGGAAGCGTTGAGGTGCGCTCGGCCATATCGTCGACCGAGGGAGGCGGCATAGGAGCGAGCGGCAAGATCCACACGTCCACCCCGTGGGCGTCGAAGAGTTCCCGCCGCGAGTGCCGTAACCGGATGAGCTCGTGTTGTGTCTTCGCGTTGGTTTCATCCGAGACCGCCGAACCGACCTCGAGCGCGCGCATGGTGCTGGGCTGGAGTTGGTCCCTCAGCAGCTGACCCCAGGACTGGTAGCCGTCCCAGGCCTGGCGCGCGCACAACTGCCACGCTGCTCCACGCGTCCCCCAAATGTCGTTGAGGTTGACCTGTCCGACCTCGTACCCAGCGCGTCGAAGAAGCTCGACGGCGAGCTCAACGGCTCCGCGCATCTCGGGGTTCGCGCAGCTCCCGCCGCAAAGCGCGCTGGTGACGAGGCCGGCTCGGCCCGCGTTCTGGAGTGGTGGCTGCTCCTGGACGGACGTGCCCAGCCCCAGTAGCGACCACAGATAAACCAGGTCTTCCACCGTGCGAGCAACCCACCCGAGGCGTCCATTGGGGGGATAGCGGGAACACGCCCGGGAGCAACGCGGAGCTGTGGGTCACCCGCAAGCCCACCACTCCGCAGTGGGCGGCCGGCCAACGAACTGACCCCAGTACGTCCGTGCCCAGAGCAAGATCGCAGAGATTCGCGGCGATGGCCACGCCTGATCCAGTGCTTGAGCCCCCAGGGTCGATATGGGGGAACAGGGGATTCACGCACCCCGCGCCGATCCCGATGTTGAGCTCAGTGGTAACGGACTTCATGGTGATATCAGCCAGGTCCATCGGAAGGGCATCGAGCACCGCCGCCGACCTCAACGGGTAGTGCCGGTAATGGCGAAGGCCCAGACGAGTAGGAAGCCCCGCGACGTCGACGGCGTCTTTTACCGCGACGCGGATCGGTGCGATGGGGTGTTGAGGGTGTCGACTCACCACACTTGCGCGATAGCGAGCGTCCGCGTAACGGAACCATTCGTAGTCCTGGTCAGCCCACTCTCGAGGGTCGAGCGAGCCGTCGGTCCACGCGGACACCCGATCCGGCAGTGATAAGCACAGGGCTGGGGGCGGTGTGCCCGGTGTGCTACTAGTATTGCTCATGATGTGACCACCTCGTGCCCGCTCGGCCGGAAGAACAAATGGGCGGCGCGCTGTACCACGTAATCGGCCTGACGCGGATTGAGTCTCGAATCGCATCCGGTCGCGTAGTTCTCGCTGAGATCTCGGTCGAGTTCGGCTGTGGAGTCCACGCATTCAGTGACGTTGACCGGGGTGCTCTCCAGGTGCAGGCCACCGGGATGCAGTCCGTAGTGGGACAAGACCCGCGGCAGCGCCTCGCCCACACGCTCGCGTCCCATCCGCACGATGAGGGTCAGCCGGCCCGGCAATCGGTCCGGACCGAGACGATTCACCAGGGCGCGGACCTCGGTCGGCGAGGCGCTCGGGCCGATTTTGACACCGATCGGGTTCGCCACGCCGGCCACGAACTCCACGTGCGCGTCGTTGATCCGCCGCGTCCGTTCTCCCACCCACAAGAAGTGAGCCGACGTCGCATAGCGTCGCCGCGAGATTGGGTCGGTCCGGACGAGGGCGCGCTCGTAATCGAGGAGCAACGCTTCATGCGCGCTGTAGGTCAGCGAAAACGCACCGGTGCGAGCCGCCGCCGTATGGCGCGACGGGCTCAGGCCCAAGGTGTTGACCACGCTGGCCGAGTGTTCGTAGGCAAGCGCTATCCGTCGCGGGTCGGCGACGCGTGCCAAGACCGTTGGAGCGGTGTCATTCACCGCGTCTCCCCGATAGGTGAGAGCCTCCGACCCGTCGGGGAGACGCTCGGTGGCCTTAGAGCGCGGCTTAGCGAACTGCCCGCCCAGACGTCCGATGCGGATTACGGGTTTGGCCAGGATTTCCTCGGCGGCGTCCGCGATCCGATCGAGCATCCGTGCTTTGGCGAACACGTGACTTCGGCTCGTCTCGGCGAAGCGTTCCGCGCAGTCACCCGCCTGGATCACAAAGGCCTTGCCGCGCGCGACCTCGGCGAGTTCGCGCCGGAGCTGCGCGCTCACACCGGGATCGATCAAGCCGCGGTAGCCGAGCAGTTTCGAGGTCACCTCATGCAGGCTGTCTAGATCGGACCACGGGGGTTGATGGCGTGGCTCGGTACGTGTGGCCGTCATGGCAAGTCGTCGGCCTCGTTGTCGGAATGGTCCGCGCTGGCCAGTTCGAGAAGAGCCGTCAAACGAACTTTCCCGGTGGGCGTTCGCGGTATGCGGGGTACGCGACGGATCTGGTGGAGCGACGGCGGTTCCACGTGTCGTTGGCGCACGATGCGGCGTATCTCGGTTGGGGCCGTGTTCGAGTCTTCATCGACTGCGTAGTAGACCTCGAAGTGCTCGCCGCGAAGGTGGTCGTCCTTGGGGATACAAACGACGTCGAGCGTAGGAAGCGCAGCACGCAGACAGCTTCGAGTTCATCGAGCCACACTCGGACACCGTTGACCTTGATCAGTCGTGAGCAGCGCCCGAGATAGGTGAAAGATCGGTCCCCGTCGCGCACGACGAGGTCGTCGAGCTCGACGAGCTGCGCTGGCTGCCGGTCGCCGCGCGGCCTCGCGATCCGCGGGCCGCGGATCGCGAGTGGGCCTTCGCCGCTACGGGGTCCGACGAGCTCAACGTCCCGAAGCAGTGTCCAGGTGCTGGCGCCATCGGTTCTGGACGGTATCTGACGGTGTGCGATGGCCCCAGTTTCAGTCGTGCCGAACAGCTCGATCCCGTTGAACTCGACGACCTGGCCAAGCGCAGCGGCGGTCTGGCGGGTGTCCGGCACTGTGGGGCCCGCTCCGTGTAGGGCGCTCACCGCACGCGCCTAGGCGAACGCGCTATGGGCACGGCGCAGGTGAGCCCAGGTCGACGGCAGGCACACCAGCAGCACATGCGCTCCAACCGGGCTGGTGGGGACTCGGTCAATTCCTGCTTCGTGTGCTTGGACCACGGGAATGTTCCGGTGACGGGGCAGCACATCACCAAATAAGTGTCCGAACAAATGTTTGGTTGGGGCGAAGTTCACCACCAGATCGGCTGGCGAGGAAAGCAGTCCGGTGATCAGCTCGACCTCCTCCACGAGCTGATCGGGTGTGCGCCACCACCGTCTCCTGGCTCCCGTGTGCCCCGAGGCGTCGAATGCGATCTCGGCCTGAAGCGTTGTCACTAGACGGCCCTCAGTACGTCAGCGTCCTCGCGCTTTTCCAGCACATACCGCTGAATCCGCGCGATGGAGGAGAACCAATTCCTGACGTCATCGGAAACGAAATCGACCTCGATGTTGACTTCTCCTCAACGTTTATGATGCACTCCATCGCGGAGAGGCTGCTGTAGGCATCACCGAGGGCATCGCTCAGGTCGGCATCGTCGTCGACGCGCAAGATGTCGTCGCCCACCACCTCGCGCAGGGCGGCGCGAATGTCGGCTGTCGTGGGAGTCTCGTCGTTTCTCATAGGGTTGCCTCCTCGTCCTTGGTGTGATCTCGGTGGGTGGTGGAAGCTGCGCCGTACTCGAGCGCACCATTCACGGCGATGCGCACGTCAGTACCCGTCGTCGGCTGAAACTCGAGATAGAAGAATCTGGTTGAAGGACCTACACCGAGCGCGTCGGCGACCTCGATTGCGAGCTCATCCCGGGACCGTCGGTCTCGATTGGGATCGATCTGGCAAAGCACCATTCCTGAGTGCAGGTCAGGTCCCTGAGCCATCGCTGACAGCGGCACCCCAGCGGAGAACCACTCGTTGTGGTCGGTCTCGACGAACCGGATCACGACTCGGTGGGCTGGGACGTCTCTGTGTGTGAACCATCGAGTGATGCGGATGGCCGCGCGGTGCTTGCGGCCACGGGACAGGGCCGCGCCAGTGATGGTGAGAGTGGGCATGTGGGCTTCCTCACGACAGTGAAAGCGCCGGGACGACGTGGCTCGGATTCATTGCTCGCCGGGTCAGGTGGTAGCCCAGGCACTCGGCCAATGGCCCCCCGTCCGGTGGGGCCAGCGGTGACCATGCCGTTCCCCGCTCGGTGTGTACACGGTCACAGAACCGGAGCAACGCGGCCTCGTCGATAGGCAGCCCGAGTGCGTCGGACAACAGCACGGACTCGAAGGTCGTCAAGAGATCCGGTAGCCGGTGGCCTCTGTCGGCCCAACCACCGCCGTGAACCTCATGCTCGTCGAGTAGCGATTCGGCAGCCTCGTAATCAGGCGCGGTGAGATAGGCGCGGATGCGCAGGACCTTCGCGGTAGCGCGCAGCCCGGTCGGTGCGCCGGGTACCACCGCGTACCGGGCAAGGTGATCACTGCTTCCGCAGCTTTCGAGGAAACTCAGCAGACGCTCGATGTCGATCAGGTCACCGGGTCGCGCACCCAGCGCTCGAGCGATGTCGACGGCCGCTGTGCTCGACACAACGTCAGAGCCCCGACCCTCCCAGTAGCCGAAGCCGCCGTCTGGATTCTGTAGCGTGGTCAGCCAGGCCGCGACGCGGTTCCGGTCTCGGTCGTCAAGAGTGACCCCAGCCGCCAGCGCCCAGGAGGTGCACCGGATCTCGGCGCCGCGGGCCGGCATGTACATGATGCCGGCTTCGTTGGGGAGTAGGCACCCTCGCAGCCAGCTCCGGTGCTCATCGGCCCTGCCGTCGGTGCCGGTGAGGATTACTGCGGCGGTGGAGAGGGCGTCCGCCGTAGTATCGGGTTGGCGGTAGGTATACCCCCAGAGGAGCACGCGAGACGGCTCAGATGTTTCGCTACCGCCTTGGCGACGAGAATGTCACAGCCGAGCGCGCGCAGAGCTCCGACCGCACAGAATGTCGCCCAAACATCCTCGACCGGGTAGCCCTCCCAGCGAACGAAGGCACCCGACGGGCCACGGCGTGCCTGGATCCAGTCCACGCACCGCGCGGGCGAATCCGGCTGCGCATCGAGTGCGCGCAGCGCCGCGGTGGCGCGAAACGTCGCCCACATGCACGGCGTGTCGGCCTGGGCTGAGAACAGGAAGCCGCCCTGGTCGATCTGGTGTCGAACAGGGCGGCGGGAATCCTGGGTGATGTGGATGAGCCCTCGGCGGTGTGTATCACAGCGCCGCCAGGATCTGGGAACGAACCTCGCCTGAGATGTCACGAGGACGTCCCGTGGGGACTCGGCTAACTAACCCATCGACGCCGTATACCTGATATCGACCCAACCACGTATAAACAATTAAACAGTCTGTTTCGACGTGCCCGACATCCGCGCAATCTCCGCGACCGAGCGTCCGTCAGCATGCCACAACACCATCTGCGCCCGAGCTGATGTCACCGCGATAGTGATCATGTGCGGGTGGTTCGGTGCTCGTGGCTGTGGTTGTGCACGGTGTCCGTGTCGTGCACGTTTGTGGCGTGCTGGCTCGCGCTGTGGTGAGTATCGCCGGCCGCGGGGTCGCCACGGTCGTCCTCGCGGTGGGACTGAACCCACCGAAGCATCTCGAGTGATCTGTATCACATCTACACCAGGGAGGGGGTGAGCCGGTGATGCGTGCCCAAAAACTGTCGGTGGTCGAACGTATGGTCGAGCTGTGCGGACAGACGGTGGCC